>NC_008346.1:1930000-2243750 GCF_000014725.1 Syntrophomonas wolfei subsp. wolfei str. Goettingen G311 | reverse complement strand
TAGCGGCAGCTTATGGACTGATAAGCGGTTATAATGCTGCGAGCTTTGGCCCGGACGATCCTATTACTCGCGAGCAGATGGCAGTGATAATTTCCCGTATATCTGAGCTAAATTCCGGGTTTGCTTTAATTCCCTTTAGTGATCAGGTCAGCATTTCCGTTTGGGCTCGAGCTGCTGTTGCAATAATGGCTGAAAAAGAAATAATGAAGGGATATCCGGATAATACCTTCCGGCCTCAGGACTTTGCCACCAGAGCCGAAGCGGTTACCGTTATTGTTAAAGGGGGAGGTGTCAACGCCAGCCATTAAGAATAAGTGTTTCTACCGATTTTTCGTAATGGGTTTTGCTTTACTATTGTTATCTATAACATTTAACCTGCTCCCTCTGTTAAGCCCGGCGGAAGCAGCATCCGGGCTTGAAATCACTGGAGATGGAGTAGCAAATCCGCTGAGTTTAACCTTAAGTGATTTGCAGGAAATGGAGCAATATCAGCATGTCTACAGTACTATTAATACCTGGCCCAGTAAGAAACTCTATGTAGCCCAGGGGGTCAAACTAAAAGATTTACTAGCTTTAGCGGGTTTAAAAGAAAATGCCCAATTAATTATATTTACTTCTAGTGACGGTTATTCAGTTACGCTGACAGTGAAAGAATTGCTCAAGGACAAGCGCTATTATTTCCCCTATTTCCAGGAGAATAGTGTAAACGATGGAACCATACCGGGTTCTCCCAGGGATGCGGTTGAAGTGCAGCCTATTCTGGCCCTTTTAAGTGCTGAGAGTAGTAAGAATCCCGCTGATATGAATGATATGGATGCGCTATTGTTGGTATGTGGACAACGGGCAGTAAGCGAGCAGACCAATAGTATTTTTCTAAAATACATAAGTAAAATCGAGGTACTGACTTCTAAACCGTCAAAATGGGATGCACCCAGGGCCAATATAGGCAGTGGAAAGGTAGCTGAAGGAACCTTAATTGAATTGAGCAATAAGCGTAATGATACTGACAAGATTTATTATACTACGGACGGAAGCACCCCAACTATAAACAGCCCTATATTTAACTGGAGCGCCAGTCGATGGTGGAGCCAACGCCCGGATAGTTTAAACGAGATTAATAAGCCGATAGAGATTAAAAAGGATACCCTTATTAAGGCCATAACCATTGGCCCTGGTAAAGAGGACAGTGATGTGGTTACCTTTACCTATCAACCTGGCTTAAAGGATGAGGATGCTCCGGTAAAGTCGGGTTCGCCCTCTGGGCTTAGTCTCGATGAGAAGCTGGTTAATCTCAAAATTGGCAGTGTCATTGAGTTAACAGCAATACTTGATTCAGATAATAATACTGAGCAGGGCTTAATCTGGAGCTCAAGCGACACTCGGGTAGCTACAGTTGATAACCATGGTTGGGTAACAGTTGTTGGTCAAGGGATGGCTACCATCACTGCAAAAACAAAAGATGGCAGATTTACGGCTAGCTGTATGGTTAATGCCAGTGCGGGAGTAAGCAGTCCAAGTCTTCCTCCCCAGAGCAGCAGCTCTGAGAGCCAGGTGGGAACGCAACAGAACCCGGAGGTATTGCCGGCCCCACAAGATGATCCGCTCTACCAGCCAGAAAAGGAGCGTACTGTAGCCAGTGTGGCTAGTAGTAGTGATACCCCGGAGCCCCCAACAGCATCAACAACAGACGATAAGTGGGAGTACCTGGCCAAGAAGGATAAAACTGCTGGATTGTATACGACTAATATTGCTGTCCAGCCCCAAGAGCCAGGAGGGCAAATATATGAGCTAAAAGTGGATACGGCTGCATTGCAGTTGCAGATGGAAACAAAAATATGGAGCATCTATATCCTGCTAGTTTACTTAAGCTTATTTATTTTTGGCGCCATAAATAAATACATCGAATATACGAAGGAGGTAGCCGGGTGACCGAATCGTTTTTAATACCCCTCAAAGGGTCCATGCATATCATAGCCTATGGCTTGCTGGTACCGACCCTTATTATTTTATTATTATTTGTAGCCCTGGTTATTGTTGAAATGGGTAGCTTACTGGTAGAAGCCCTGGGTGAACGCCGCCGGAGCAAAGTTAATATTCCAGAATTATTGAATGCCTTCAAGGAAAAAGACTTTGAGGGGATTAGAGATGAGATCATGAATAGTAGTTTGCTAAGGCGACAAAAAGCAGCTTTAAGCGAGCTCCTGAAATATAATGATTTGCCCGGCGTTTCCCGCCAGGCGCTGGCCCGTCGTTTGCTTGGTGATGAGGAACTGTATTATGCTCGTATAACTTCCCGAACCGATCTGGTAGCCCGCCTTGGTCCCATGTTTGGTTTGATGGCAACCCTTATTCCCCTGGGACCAGGTCTCATTGCCCTTGGTCAGGGTGATACCAAAACTCTGGCAGATTCACTACTAATCGCCTTTGATGCTACCGTTACCGGACTGGCTGCTGCTGGTGTGGCATATGCCATATCCCAACTCCGCAAAAGGTGGTATGAGGATTACCTGGCTGGTCTGGAAGCGTTAATGGAAAGCCTGTTGGAGGTGCTGGAACGTGAATGACGGTTTGAGGAGGAGAAGAAGGTATAAAACTTTGAATGAAGAGGTAAGTCCCTTGGAAGGTGCCATAAATATCGTTGATGCCATGCTGGTTTTTGCCTGCGGCTTGATGTTGTCTCTAGTTATCCGCTGGAATGTTGATCTGGTTCAGCCAGGAAATCGCATCGATGTCCAAAAGGGCCAGGAAGTAACGGAAAACACCAATATCCGGGAGGACTTAACCAAATCTGAGGGAAAGGGGCAACTATATGAAAAGATGGGTACAGTTTACAAAGACCCGCATACCGGAAAACTCTTTCTGCTTACGGAGTAAATGTTAGCAAGAAGCTGAAATTTAGGAGGTTATTTAAAGGAAGGAGAGTATAATTATGCAGGTAATTAAGAATAAAGCTGTTTGTCATTCCCTAATAAGTCTTTTAGCATTACTGTTATTATTCGTCTTATTTGAATGTATAGGAACTTCCGCTGTTCTGGCAGCTCCATCAAACTCACTCGAGATTTGCGGAGATGGAGTCAAGAATCCGACTACCTTCACCCGGGCTCAGCTCGAAGATATGCCACAATATCAGCAGGTTTATAGTTCAATCAATACTTGGCCCAGCAAGAAATGGTATGTTGGAAAAGGGGTTCACTTAAGTGAACTACTTTCGTTGGTTGGGATAAAAGACGATGCCCGATTACTTAAATTCACATCGCAGGATGGCTATACAATGACGCTTACGGTAAAGGAACTACTAGTAGACAAGCGTTATTATTTCCCGCATTTTAATGATAATAAGATCGGTGATGGTGAAGGAAACATAGCCGGTTCTTCCCAGGGTGCAGAATTGGTAGAACCTATTATCGCTTTAATAAGCGTTGAAGGCAGCAATAATCCGAATTATATGAATGATTTAAACACCCTGGTGCTAATGATGGGACAGCGGGCAGTTACAGAGCAAACCGGGAATGCCTTTGTAAAATATTTAAATAAAATTGAAGTACTAACAAGTGAAGTGCCAAAATGGGACAGTCCCCAGGCCAACCCCGGCAGTGGGGAGGTGTCTGCAGGAACCATGATAGCCTTAAGTACAGCCCGCATGGATGATGATAAGATATATTACACAACTGATGGCAGTACCCCCAACTTGAATAGCCCGATCTACAATTGGATTGCAAAACGCTGGTGGTCAGCCCGGGCAGATATTCTTGGCACTTATAATCACCCTATAGGCCCCATAAATGAAAATACCACTATTAAAGCCATAACTATTGGTCCCGGTAAGGAGAACAGCGATGTAGCTACTTTTACCTATACAGTTCCGGTCAGCAAGCCGGCAAGTGAAACTAGCATAGTTGCACCAAATGAAGCGACAAATTATCCGGATCAAGCCTTAGAAAAGCCGCTCCAATCAGAACCAAAGGCTACTCTAACTGATGTTCAGAATCACTGGGCGCAAAAGAATATTAATGAACTCATAGCTTCTGGTATTGCCGGTGGTTATCCAGATAGTAGCTTTAGACCTGATAACACCATAACTAGAGCTGAATTTGCCACTATGCTGGTCAAGGCTTTTAATTTGCAAAACCAGGGTGGCAAGGTTTTCGCGGATAGTGAGCAACACTGGGCTAAAGAATATATTTCACGGGCAACAGCCAGTGGTGTAGTTAGTGGCTATGATGCTGAAAATTTTGGCCCAGACAAGCTGATAACTCGCGAGCAGATGGCAGTAATGATTAGCAAGGCAGCTAAACTTGTGCTAAAGGCTGAAGCAATGCACTTTGCTGACAGCGCCGGCATTTCGGAATGGGCTAAAGAAGCGGTGCTTGCTGCTAACCAAAGCGGGATTGTGAAGGGATATCCCGACAATACTATCCGCCCTCAGGGAAGTGCTACCAGAGCCGAGGCGGTTACAGTAATTGTAAATGCATTGACTTTAAAATGATGACTCCACTGCAAAAACCTTTTTGTTGCATAAGGGTTGCATAAATATACAAACCCTGCACTCAGTAGAATAGTTAGTAGCTACAGTAATATTTTGAGTACTGAGTGCCGGGAATCCGGATGCAACACCCGGCAATGTCCACTGCCATTGGTTTAATAAGAGAGAAGAGTTAGAGTATTCTTCAGTTTAAATTAGTTTTACAGGAAGAGGTAAGTGATGAAACAGAAAAGCTTTTTCCAAGCAGTTGGTATTATACTGGGGATGATTATAATTGGCTGCATTCTTTCTATATTCGGCTGCAGTAGCGGTGGGCATACCCCCTCGGGGCAAGCTGGCAATACTACCCGTGAGGAGGTCGTACATTTTACCGGAAACGGACTTATGAAAGAAAGCCGTATGACCTTAAGCCAGATGCTGGAATTGCCGAATGCTCATTTTGAACATCGCTATTCACTAATCAATAACTGGCCCAATGAAAAGATGTTGGTAGCCAGGGGAGTAAAAATATCGGAGATACTAAAAGCTGCTGGAATTAAGGATGAGGCTAAATGCATCCTGGTTAAGGGTGAAGATGGCTATGAGTGTTCATATACCCGGGAACAGTTGCTGGAAACGAAAAGATTCTATTTCCCCGGGGTTAGGGAAAGGGAAGCAAGCAGGGCGGAATTGGTAGAACCAATAATCGCCTATGAATATATGGAAGATAGTGAGCAATTAAGTGAGGCCAGGGCGGATAGACTATGTCTGATCATGCCGCAGGCTTATGTGAATGAACAGAACCAGCATAGCTTTGTAAAAGCTGTTAGTGAGATTCATGTAACGGTAGATGACCCGGGAAAATGGGAAGTAGCCACTGTTTATCCCCCTGCGGGGAACATTAAGAAGGGGGATAGCGTAAAACTTCAACATAAGCATATGGGAAAGGTAAAGATGTACTATACTCTTGATGGTTCTATGCCGGGTGAAAATGCTACACTCTATAATCCTAGTACATATCAACCAGAATTGAACCAACCTATAGTTATAAACCAGGATACCTGCATCAAGGTTGTGGTTAAGGGCTTTGGTAAGTATGACAGCGATATGGCTGAATACCATTATCAGATTAAATAGTAAATTTTCTTATTTGTTTGAATTTACGTACTTGGTGGTAATAGCGAGGAGATGGCAAGTTTTTAATGAAGGGACAAATCAAAACAGGAAAGGTACTGATATTCGCCTTATTATTCCTCGGCCTAAATTTTTTGGTAGCATGTCAAGGGCAAAAACCAGAGAGTGGAGGTAAAATTGAAAAGCCTGATATTACACCGGGTTTCCTAACCATAAGCGGAAATGGCGTAAAGGCTCCCAGTCGTTTTACCCTTGCTGAACTGAAGGACATGGAGGAAGCCCAGACCAGCCAATGCTACTCTATAGTAAACAACTGGCCGAGCAAAAAATATATGGTTGGCCGAGGGATTGAGCTATCCTATCTTTTAAAAAAAGTGGGGATTAAGGATGAGGCGCAAACGATAAGTTTCCAGGCAGCGGATGGGTATTTTGCAGTATTTACCCGGCAACAACTGGAGGAGAAGCGCTTTTACTATCCGAAGCTGATGGAAGGTAGCGAGGAAGAGGCACAGGAGGTTCCAGCCATACTGGCTTGGGAACATCGAGAAGGAAGCAAGGATTTGAGCAAGGCCTCCGGCGGCAAGCTCACCCTGCTTCTTGGTCAAAAGGGATTAAATGATGTGCAAGCCCAGGTCTGTGTTAAAGATGTGGCAGTCATTGAAGTGTTAAACTCGCCGCCTGGCCAATGGAGCACGGTCCAGGCTACACCGGCACCGGGGAGGATAAAGTCTGGAACGGAGATCGTTTTGCATCATAGTGAACAGGATCAAGTGAAGATATATTATACCACTGATGGAAGCTCCCCCAGTGAGAAGAGCTTGCTATATAACCCCAGTACTACTTACTATCAACCGGAATTAAATAAACCGCTTGTAGTGAAGCAATCTGTTACCATCAAAACTATTGCCGTTGGATATGGAAAAAAAGACAGTCAGATAGCAAGTTTTGCCTATGATGTGGAAGGATACTAGTTAAACTTTGGCGGAGTATAGGGGAAATCATGCTTAATTGCAGATTAAGGGAGGGTTTAAATGAAATTAAATAAAACCAGCTATTTTTTCTTAATATCTCTTTTATTTTGTATTATTTTAACAGGATGTGCTGAAGAGCAGGTTATAAGTAGCAAGAGCAGCGGTAATCAGGAGTATGAACAGCAAAAGATTATTATTGAGGGGGATATAGAAGAGAGCAAAGAGATTACAGTAGCTGAGATGCGCCAACTTCCTCAGAAAGAGAGCAAGTGTAGTTTTCAACGGGCAACCGGAGAAATGGAAGAGTTTCACGCAGCAGGCCCTGACTTTAGTGATGTTATGGCTCATGTAGGGATTGATGTTAAGGACTTCAAGGGGTTTGGTATTATTGCTACGGACGGCTATTACTGTCTGGTAACCCCGGAAATAATAAACAACAGAGAGATGATTTTAGCCCTGGCCATTGATAAACAATTGGAATTACCTAAGAATATGCGTCCAGCACGCTTATGTATTATTGATGAATTCGGCCCATACTGGGTGCGTATGGTAGACAAAATTATATTGTATAAGGACATACCCAAAAAAGATATTACTTCCGTATGGATATTCAATAATCTGGCCCAGGGAATAGAACCATATCCTTATGAATATTACGGAAGCAAAGATAATGCTATCGAACTGGCCCAGATATTTTCCCGCTTTGACCAGGTGGAAGGCAGGGCCTTCTTTACCATGAAGTCAGCTGATGGCTTTACCAAAAGCGAAGCTTTAAGTATGGTTAATAAGCACTATTATATAAAAGTAGCGGGTGAAGGTGCGCCTATGAATATTTGCCCCAATATCAAACTAGGAATGAACGTAAAACATATTGCGTGGTTTTCCACCAATGCTGATGCGGCAATATTTCCCGAGCAAATGGCAGAACTCATGGGAGAAAAAGATTTTGGCGGTATAAAGGGGATAGTACTGAAGGATATCTTGGAAGAAGTTCAGCTAAAAGGTATAGAAGAAAAAGAGTTTGAATTAGTTGGTATGGATGGGGAGAGTGTCATGGTAAGCGGTAAGGATTTGTCCAAAGGCCTGTTGCACATTGAGGATGATGGCAATTACCTGGTTTTATGGCAGGAAGGGACAGGATTACAGGCTATAGATAATCTTCTGTGTATCCGCTCAATAAAATAATCAATGCTGACCCGGCTGTAAAAATCCCTTTTGATGGATAAGGGTTTGCATATATACAAAGCGAGCGGTATATTTATGCAATCTTGAATATTTATAACTTTTTGCCGTGGAATCAATGCTTAATACTGAGGAGTTGAATATGCTTAAACGGGCGATAGCTTATATAGTTTTAGTTGCCATTATTATTGGGTGTTGGGGAACAACAGGATGTTCCCGGGAAAAAACCATACCCAAGCAGCAGCTTGCGATTCTAAACCAATTACTATCTACTTCCGTAAGCGATAAACAAGTGGAGATAATCGAGATCCAAGATGAAACAGCGCAGAAATTTCCGGCCATTGACAAGATGTTCAAAGTAGTTGCCGATGAAGAGCAAGAAAACTATGTGTTTCTGGTCAGTCCGGTTGGCTATCGGGCACCAATCAACATCATGGTAGCAATTGATGGGGAAAAGGATGAAATTGCCGGTATTAAGGTGCTGCAACAGGATGAAACACCGGGATGGGGGGAATGGCTGGCGGAAACGTGGTTTACCGATCGTTTTAAAGGTAAGAGTGTGGACATTTACCTGGAAAGAGCTGTATTGGAGGCCAAAGCCCCCAATGAGATCATACAGATTACCAGTGCTACCGTTACTACCCAGGCAGTGCTAAATGGTGTCAATGCGGCTATGGGTGCTTATAAGGAACTGGTACTGGGAAGCGAAGCTGAAGCGGTACCACTTAATGTAGAGGGTTTTATCACAGAAAGTGAGTAGTCTAAGCTTCTCCTGGAAATGGGCAGATAACCGGAATCATACGGAGGATAGAGCCAAAATGAATAAGAACCCGAAAGAAATTGTCCCACTACCCCAATATAGAATATCCAATAAGCCAGTGTTTATTATAATAATCATTCTTCTGTTTGTAATAATTTTATTCAGCTATTTTAACTTGCAAGGAGAAAAACTGGAAGAAGGCAGAATCAGGGTAAAGGCTGGAGACCATATCATTGGGGAAATAACTATTGACGAGGTGAAAAAACTACCAGCAGTTAATAAAAAACTGGTAATAAACTCAACCGCCGGACTGAGCAAACATAATTTTACTGGAGTAGCTCTCTACGAGGTATTTAACCAGATGGACCCGGCTATTGTTAAGAATTATAAAAGGGTTATTACCAGAGGTGTAGATAACTATGTTTCGGGCCTCAATATGGAGGAAGTATTAGAAAGTAACAATGTTTTTCTGGTTTATGCAGATAATGGCAAAGCCCTAAAAAGCAAAAGTGGCAGAGAGGGTACCATGAGGATTATTATACTAAATGACCCATACGGACAGCGCTTTACCAATTATTTGGTGGAGATAGAGCTGGAATAAAACCGAACTAGCCTTTGCAACAAAAATACGGAGGGTTATTATTTGCGTAAAATCAGAAGAGTTGTCCAGCTTCTAAGCGCAATTGGGATTAATAGTTACTATATCGGCTTTTTTAAGGGTAGCATTTATTTGGGGAATCTTAAAAAGATCTGTTGTCCGGGGCTTAATTGTAGTTCTTGCCCGGGGGCACTGCTTTCATGCCCTTTAGCCTTGCTACAAACCAGTATAGCCGGAATAGGAACAGCCCATTACAGTTTTTTTATCTTAGGCTTTCTACTTTTAGTGGGCGTAACCCTGGGACGGTTTATCTGTGGGTGGTTCTGCCCTTTCGGTCTTATACAGGAATTACTTTTCAAAATACCTTTGCCTAAGATTTCTTGGGAAGAAAGGCTTAAACGACTGGAATCCTTAAAGTATGTGGTACTGGTAATTTTTGTTCTTATACTTCCCGGGTTTGGGACTTATGGGATGAGTACGGCCTTTTGCAAGTACCTTTGCCCGGTTGAGGTTTTAGAAGCCCATATTCCTATTATGATGGTTCGGCCATCTCTTATGTCTACTGTAGGACCCTGGTTTCAGTGGAAGTTATTATTACTAATAATATTACTGATATTAGCTCTATTCATGTTCAAGCCTTTTTGTCGATATCTTTGCCCTCTGGGTGCTATTTATTCCTGCTTTAATTCTTTTAGCTTGTATCGCCTGGAGGTTGATGCAGATAAGTGTATAGACTGTAAGCAATGCCAGGCAGCATGCAAATTCAAAATCCCCGTCTACCAGATTCCCAATCATAGAGAGTGTATGCGTTGTAACGATTGTTTGCTTTGTCCCTCCCAGGCTCTGCAAGTAAAAACTTGTAGAAAAAGGAATATTTCCGCCGAACATGGGGTTAACTTTAAAGACTCCGACAGCTAATGATTTTTCGTCAACTTTAGTCTGCTTGTCAACTTTAGTCTGCTTATGATAAAGAAATGAAGGCGCTGGTAGTTGTATCTTTATATGATGGGAGAGTTTCCATTGATTTATCAGCCTTACACCAGGCTGGGCGTAATTTTACTACTATTAATTTGCTTAAGTATGCTTGGCTGTGAGGATAGCTCACTCCCACCCGAACAGTCCGATCTACGAGAATATAGCCGGGAGAATTTCATTATGAATACCCTGGTCACTATACGGGTTTATTCGTCTGATCCAGCACTGGGGAAAAGGGCTTTGGCAGAGGCTTTTGCCGAATTTCAAAGGATAGATAAATTATCTAACCGCTTTGCAGAAAAAAACCTGCCTCATCCTGAGCTCAGTGATGTTTACCGGGTAAATAAGAATGCAGGTTTAAAGCCGGTAAAGGTTAGTGACGATACTCTGGCTATGCTCGATAGAAGCCAGTATTTTGCCGGCTTATCAGAGGGAGCCTTTGATGTTACGGTGGGGCCATTGATGGATCTCTGGGGTTTTGGAAAGGAGCACTATCAGATCCCCTCGGCAACGCAATTGGAATCCGCGTTAGCATTAGTCGGATATAAGCGGATCTTAATCAATGAAACAGAAAAGACGGTATTTCTAACGGAAAAGGGTATGGAAATCGATTTGGGTGGGGTTGCTAAAGGATATGCTACTGATATGGCGGTACAAAAGCTCCGGCAAATAGGCATTAAGTCAGCCATAATAAACGCTGGAGGCAGTATATATGCCCTGGGCTTAAAACCAGATGGATCACCCTGGCGAACGGGTATTCGAGATCCTCGTGATGCGGATAAAATTATTGCTGTTTTAGAGGTTAAAGATGCGGCGGTGGTAAGTTCCGGAGATTATGAACGCTATTTCATCAGAGATGGAGTACGTTATCATCATATTCTGGACCCAGTTACAGGTCAACCGGCTCGAAAGCTAATCAGTAGTACCATTGTAGCTCCTCAGGCTACAGATGCCGACCTACTCTCTACCACTATATTTGTACTCGGTTCCAGCGAAGGGAAGAAATTAATAGGGGAAATGCCCAATACCAGTGCAGTATTGGTAGACGATTCGGGAGTTATTAATTGCAGTACAGAACTGGCTGAGCAGATTGAATTTATAGAAGATACAGGATATCAAGTTTCAGGCAATATTTAAAGTTGATTCCACTGCTGAATTTCCAGCTGGCCTGATAATTTCATGTACTTTATTAGTTCTCTTAATATAAGTCCAGTAAGAAAACCAGTAGGTATAGACGAAAGCAGCATAATAGGAAGATAGTAGAAAATACCGCTGTGTTTAATTAGTAGTGCGGCCATAGCCAATTGTCCCAGGTTATGAGCAGCAGCCCCACCTATACTGATTCCCACGAGGCTAAAGCCACGGTCATAATGGTGAAATATGGGGGGGAGCAGAAATAATAAGATAGCCATAAAACAAGTGGAGGTTATAGCCCCGGCAAAACTCAAAAAGAAGGCTATATTAAATATAGTGCCACTTAGCAGGGAACCAAGCATGGTTCGTAGAAATGCAATTAAGAATGCAGTTTTGAAATCAAAAAGAACTAAAGCCAATAAGGTGACAATATTCGCCAGACCCAACTTAACGCCGGGAATTGGAAAGGGTATGGGAATAAGGGCTTCAAATAGGTGGAGAATTATGGCCAGGGACAACAAAACTGCAATAATAGTTTGCTTTCTTAAGGACAACAGAATTTCCTCTCCTTAATGTGAAATGGCGTCAAGCGATTCTTTATCCGGTGATATTTTAATAATAACCCGATTAGGGATACAGGCAACTACCTGCCCAGGCCGATCAATCCAACCGGTTTTCGTGCAATAATGTCCCGGGCAAGGGGAAGATTTCATACGGATAGCGCCAGGTTTTACTTCCACTACACTGGTACCCAGGGGACCGGGAACTTTAATAAAGTGTTTGCTGATGGATTCATCAAGCTTTAGCTGGACAACGATATCTCCGTTAACCGAAATAACTGCTGTCAATGGGACATTTTCCCGGTAAGCCAGAAAAAAACCCCAATAGCTGAACAGAACCAGAGCCAGTACTACACCAATAAGAATTTTATTAGCTTTATTCATGGTAAATTCCTTTTCTCCGAATTGAGTCTAATATTCTCATTTTAGTAATTTGCTTAATTATTGACAAGAAAGAGAATGCAACACCAAAATCGCCTAATAAGGTATAGCAGGCTATTTAGTTTTATGTCAAGCAACTATAAGGGTATACCCGGAAAACAGCAAGATGGGGAATAGCGGTAACAAAGGGTGAATAATCGTGAACCTTATGCAAAAATTTCTCGATAGGTTTTCTCTTTATGATTTAATTATCATAGCTTTGTTGGCAGCTTTGGGGATTGCCACCAAATCGATAATTGTTCCCCTGGCCCATATTATTACCGGCCCCTTCTTCATCCCCTCCGGGGCTGTGGCTGGCGGCTTTTATATGATGTGGCTGGTTCTGGGCTTTGGCATTACCGGGAGAAGGGGTACTATGACCCTTATAGGTCTGGTGCAGGCTATCCTGGTAATAGCTACCGGTATAGTTGGTTCTCACGGAGTTATCAGTTTGCTGACCTATACTATGCCGGGAATTTTGGCTGACCTGGGGTTGTTTTTGATTGGCCACCGGGTTTGTTGCCTGCCTTGTTCCTTTCTTGCAGGCCTTCTATGCAATATTACCGGCACTATTATGGTTAATTTGGTATATTTCCGTCTTCCTTTAATTCCATTGGTCTTGAGCTTGAGTATAGCTGCTCTGTCCGGTGGCTTAGGTGGAATGCTGGCATTCAAAATTTTGGAACAGATAAGAACATTTCAAAATCGGGACCAGAATGTCAGCTCTAATCAATAGTAAACTGAGGTGCTAATTGGGGTGGAATCATGTAATGAGGCGGTAGTGGTTCAGGATCTAACTTATCAATATCACGCAAGTGGACCTTTCATTCTTAGAGATATAGATTTCCGGATAGACCGAGGCGAAGTCGTAGTGATTACAGGTTTAAGCGGCTGCGGCAAGAGCACCTTGTGTCTTTGCATAAGTGGGCTTATTCATCACCATCGTAATGGGGTAATAAGCGGGAAAATAATCCTGAATGGCAAGGATACAAGGGGAATGAGGGGACCGGATCTGGCTTTGGAAGTAGGCATGGTTTTCCAGGACCCTGATACCCAGCTTTTTTCACCTACGGTGGAAGATGAGATTGCTTTTGCTCCGGAGAACCTGTGCCTGCCACCAGAGCAGATACAGGAGAGGGTAAATAATGTGATTGATACCTTGGGGCTGGCCGCCTTAAGACATGCCAATCCCTATTATTTGTCAGGCGGGGAGAAACATCTGGTGGCTCTGGCGGCAGTCTTAGCCCTGGATCCGCCGGTCTTGATTCTAGATGAAGTCCTGTCCCAGCTAGATAGCCTGGGGAAAAAAAGGGTGATAACGACCCTGGAAATATTGCGTGATAAGGGAAAGACTATTATTGCCGTAGAGCATAATTTGGAAGCGCTTGCTTTTGCCGATCGCTTCATGGTGCTTGAGGCTGGAAAAATAATCCGCTTTGACCGAACGGAAAAAATATTGGCGGATCAAGATTTGTTAATGACCAGAAGGTTAATCTGAAAAGTGAGGAGTAAGTGGTGTTTTTAGAACTGAGACAGGTAGCCTTTTCTTATCCTCAAAAAACCAGTCCTGCCGTGATAGGGATTAACCTGAGCTTAAAAAAGAGTGGCATAACTGCTATTGTCGGTCCTAATGGCAGCGGCAAAAGCACCCTGACCAAGTTAATGTTAGGGATTTTACCAGCTAGCGAGGGGCAGATCTATCTGGAAGGGCGTAATATAACGGAATATTCGTTGGCAGAAGTCGGCCGTCAAATCGGTTATGTTTTTCAGAATCCCGACCTGCAGCTTTTTTGTGCTAGTGTAGCGGAAGAAATAGCTTTCGGACTGGTCAACCAGGGTTGCGATGTAGCAACATTGGAGGAAAGAGTAAACTTTTACCTGGATTATTTTGAACTGGCTGCTTACCGGAAAAGCTTCCCATTACACTTAAGCCAGGGAGAAAAACAGCGATTGGCCATAGCGGCTGTTTTAGCCAATGAACCTGAATTCTTAATTTTGGATGAGCCTACTAACGGATTGGATGCTTATCGTAAAAGACTTCTGGAAGAATATCTGCATAAGGTAGCTGAGCTGGGCCGGGGAATACTGTTAGTTAGTCATGATATCGCTTTTGTTGATAGGATGGCAGAGCGGATTATAGTTCTGGCAAATGGACAAATTCAATCGGATAGCAATCAGAGGGGAGAAGGCTATCTATGCTATTAGATCCCCGAAGCAAAATGATAATGGTTATATGTATTTCCAGTCTAGCTTTGATCTATAATACCCCGGCTCGACTTCTTCAGCTTCTTCTGGTTACGCTAGTACTACTATTTATTTTTAGTTTTAATCTGAGGGTAATTGCCGGTTACCTTAAACCTTTTATATTCTTGATGTTTTTTCTTTTTGTAGTACAGAGTATTTTTTCGCCAGGGGATAGGGTAATTCTATCCTTAGGACCAGTATCCCTGATAAGTATCGAAGGTGTTCTTGCAGGAGCCACTGTAGTTTTACGCTTGCTTGTTATTACAGCAGCTGCCATGCTTTTCACTACTTTTAGTTCCCGGGACTTTATCCTGGGGTTGGTTCAGTGGAAAGTTCCTTATGAAATAGCCTTTATGGTATCCACCGCCCTGCGTTTTTTACCGCTTTTTCGGGATGAATTGAAAAATGTGCTTACAGCCATACAATTAAGGGGAGTTGATTTAAAAAAGGTGCCTTGGAGAAAAAAGATGGTGATGTATCGACGTTTGACTTTTCCTGTGGTATATAGAAATATGCTGAAAGCAGAACAATTGGCGATAGCGATGGAAGCTCGAGCTTTCAGGGCTTACCCCCAACGTACTTATCTTAGACAACTCAATTTGCAGAGGGTTGACTATGTAGTAATACTGGTTTCCCTGCTCGTTACTTTCATCCTTATAATGCGCTACATTGGCTAAAAGCATTATTATGCTTGGCGGCATTTGGAGGTTTGACCTCCTATTATTTTTGGCATAAGCAGCACGATGGTATGAATGAGGTAAGTGGTGAAAATGGATGGAAGGATAGAACTAATAGATGTAACGAAAGAATACAAGCATGCTGGAAGTCCTCCGGTAAGTGCATTGAACTGTGTTAACCTGAGCATCCGGCAAGGTGAATTTGTGGGGATGGTTGGCTTAAACGCTTCGGGAAAAACAACTCTGGCCCGGATGTTGAATGGGCTAATTTTACCCAGCAGGGGTAAGGTTCTGGTAAATGGGCTGGATACTGCTGATCTTGCTCAGAAGAAAGAGATTCGACGGCTGGTGGGAATGGTTTTTCAGAATCCTGATAACCAGATTATTAACCCTATTGTTGAGGAAGAGGTGGCGTTTGCTGCGGAGAATCTTAATCTATCTCCGGCCGAAGTACGCAGAAGGGTTGACTGGGCGTTAGAAGTATCAGGATTGGCGGATTTGCGCCATCATGCTCCCCAAATGCTTTCCGGGGGACAGAAGCAAAGGCTGGCAGTAGCTGCTGTTTTGGTTATGCAGCCTTCCTACCTGGTGCTGGATGAACCGACCTCTATGCTGGATGAGGACGGAAGGTACGAACTAATAAAAACACTGCAAGATCTGAACTGGCATCAACGGCTAAGTATTATTATGATATCACATCGTATGGAAGAAGTAGCTCCGGCAGAACGGATAATCGTTCTTCATCAGGGGACTGTGTACCTGGACGGTCCTCCTGCGGAGGTCTTCCGCTCCCCGAGATTTGCGCTGGCTGGCTTGAAGCCCCCGCCTATCGCCAGGCTAACCAATAATTTGCTCCGGCAGGGGCATCAAATCGATGACAGAATTGTTACTTTAGAGCAAATGGTGGAATTCTTATGCCGGTAATTGAGACGAAGGAATTGACCCATATCTATTTAACTGGAACCCCCTATGAAAAAAAAGCTTTAAACCAAGTATCTCTATCTATAAATAAAGGTGAGTTGTTTGGAATCATTGGAGCCAATGGTTCAGGTAAATCCACCCTTATTCAGCACTTCAACGGCTTGTTGACTCCTAGTTACGGAACTGTACGAGTGTATGGAGAGGATACATCAAATAGATCCTACCGCAATAAGTTATGGAAAAAAGTTGGTCTGATGTTTCAGTTTCCCGAACAACAGCTTTTTGCCAGTACAGTTTTTGACGAGCTGGCTTTTGGGCTTAAGAATATGGGTTTGGAGGGTCGGGAGATAGAGAACAGGGTTGAGGAGGCCCTGCTTCAAGTTGGCTTGAACCCAAAGGAGGTTATTAAGGTACCGCCGCTGGGATTAAGTGGGGGTGCCCGTCGTCAGGTAGCTTTAGCCTGTATCCTGGCCATGCGCCCGACCATCCTGGTTCTGGATGAACCGACCGCTGGTGTTGACCCCTCTGCTAGCGAACATATCTTAAAGGCTATCAAAAAAATACAGCGGGAACAGCAAGCTACGGTAGTTATGGTTTCTCATTATGTTAACGATTTGATTTTCCTGGCGGATAAACTGGCTTTTCTCAAAGAGGGTAGACTACTGAGCTATGGAGACAAGAAGACGGTTTTTAGAGATATGGCTCTATGGGATATGAATAATCTAATCCTTCCGGAACATTTAAAATTAATGCATCACCTGGCAGCTTACGGGCTACCGGTGAACACCGAAATATTAACCCTGGAAGAGGCTGCTACGGAAATAAGCAGAGTGATGGAGGAGTGGGCCAGGTGCGAGAGATGATTACAGGTCAATATATTATGGGGGACTCTATCATTCACTGCCTGGATCCGCGTACTAAACTAATTGGCTGTCTGGTACTGATTGTCGTTGCTGTCTGGCCCCGGCAGACAATTACGATACTGCTGTTTAACCTGGCTTTTATTATTATAGTCATATATTTTGCTGAGGTAGGAGTTGGCAGAGTATTGCGCGGTCTCCGGTCATTAAAGCTTATATTCCTTCTTACATTTATTTGTCAGGTTTTTCTTACTCGGGGAGATCCCCTTTGGAACTGGGGAAGTATAGTAATTACCAGGCAGGGTATCGACTTGGGCATAAACACTTTTTTGCGATTGGTAATATTATTCTTGAGCGCCAGTCTCTTAACCATGACTACCTCTACCCTCAAAATTTCAGCTGGGCTCGAATCCTTGCTTTCCCCATTAAAATCCTTGCGTTTCCCGGTACAGCAGTTTGCCATGATAATAAACATTGCCCTGCGTTTTATTCCCACCATCACCGAGGAAGCGGAGCATATAGTTCAAGCCCAAAAATCCAGAGGGGCCCAGTTTGATTCTGGCTCATTATCCATCCGCTTGCGAACCGTAATGGCACTGTTAATTCCCCTTCTAGCTGCTTCTTTGCAGAGAGCCACCGACCTGGCTTGGGCTATGGAAAGCAGGTGTTATACTAGCGATGGTCAGAATTATAGCAGGGTGCACAAGTTGCATTTTGCTCAGAGAGATCTTATTGCCATGGGGGTAATTTCCATTTTTTTATTATTAGCGATTTTATAGCTGGAAGCTCTAATTAAGAAAAAGATGGTCAACTACTCCAACCGAAATCTGACTAAATGCGGTGGCTTAAAAGTATAAAAATGCTTGTGGAGCTAGTCGTTTTTACCAATTACACTTTAAATAATTTTGCTTGAATTTGACAATTTAAGTGCCATAGGATACAATTATTAAGCCTTGTTCTTATATATCTCCTTTTTGGGGGAAGCTAAGTCCAAGAGTATTTTTCCGAAAAGGGGAAATTGTAATGTTCGAAGACAAATATCTGGTATGTAAAGACTGTGGTAGCGAGTTTTTGTTCTCTGCGTCAGAACAAGAGTTTTATGCCGAAAAAGGGTTCGAGAATGAACCGGGCCGCTGTCCTGATTGCCGAAGGGCACGCAAACAACAGCGCAACGATTTCGGACGCTCCCGTTCCCGGGAAGACCGTCCCATGTTCAAAACCGTATGTGCAGCCTGTGGGCAACAGACTACTGTTCCTTTTGAACCTAGCGGTGATAGACCGGTTTATTGCCGGGAATGCTTCCAGGGACGGCAGAGCCGCAACAATTATAGCTACAGATAGGGGCATCCATCTAAGAAAAACGCTCGTAAAAGTGAAGATGCAATGTGAAAAGGGTATTCCTTCAAGGAATGCCCTTTTTGATCGTACAAAACCTTCCCTTTCTTCCCATTAAAAACACTTCATCTTTTGTCTTTCGCCATCCATTTTGGCATATATTATTATTGATTGTACTGCAAAAAGTTATTAATATGCATTAGTGCGCATCCCGAAGGGTGTGTAGGGAACGACCCCCGTGTCGTTCCGAATCAGGCGCAACAAACCCAATAACGACCGAAGGGTATTATTGTGGCGGTCTTCGATCGGCCGCTTTCAGCTTCGCCAATGCTCGCTTTGTATATTTATGTAACCCTTAGGCAACAAAAGGAGTTTTTGCAGTGGAGTCTATTATTGATTGTTTTGCAAAACCTCTTTTGGTATTACCTAGTCAATTGGGCAGGGCTTATCTGTGCTTTGCTCAATATATTCAGGACTAGCTAATGGAAAAATGACTTTTTGCCTTGCCGCCAAATTTGCTATTATTGAGTTAAATAGCTATCATATCGTTAATCGTAGTAGTATGAAGTATCATACGGGGGGAGGAATCACGGCTATTGTTGTGGCTCAGATGAATGCTGTACTACATATGGGATTGGACATCGGTTCAACTACGGTAAAAGTCGTAATACTGGATGATAAGGACCGGATGTTATACGCTTGCTATAGAAGGCACTATGCTCGGGTAAAAACCACTATCAGCAATTTAATTAGAGATGCATATAAGCGGGTGGGGAACAGGCCTTTGACCGTGATGGTTACCGGTTCGGCCGGAATCTCCCTGGCCAGGTGGTTGGAACTGGGTTTTTTACAAGAAGTGATAGCCTGCCACCAGGCCATTGAAAAATTCATTCCGGGAAGCGATGTCGCTATAGAATTAGGTGGGGAAGATGCCAAGATTACCTTTTTAACCGGCGGTCTTGAACAGAGGATGAACGGCACCTGTGCCGGGGGGACAGGTTCTTTTATCGACCAGATGGCGGTTTTGCTGGAAACGGATGCGGCTGGCTTGAACGAACTGGCTTCTCGCCATAAGGTTATTTATCCCATCGCTGCCCGTTGTGGTGTCTTCGCCAAGAGTGATATTCAGCCCTTGCTCAATCAAGGTGCAGCTCGGGAGGATATTGCTGCATCCGTATTACAATCGGTAGTTAATCAGACCATCAGCGGTTTAGCCTGTGGCAAATCCATCCGGGGAAGGGTGGCCTTGCTGGGGGGACCGCTGTATTTTCTGCCGGAGTTGAGGAAAAGATTTCAAGAAACCCTGCAGCTTAAGGATGAGGATATTATCTTTCCGGATGAGGCTCAATTCTTTGTGGCGAAAGGTGCAGCACTGGCCTCTAAAAAGGAAACGGAAATTTATTTTAACGACTTGCTGGAAAGGCTGCCGGGGTTAGAGCAGGCTCAGGCTCAGGAAATATGGAGGCTGGAGTCTTTGTTTGCCAGCGAAGCGGAACTCCAGGCTTTCCGGCAAAGGCATGCCCGCTACCGGGCTTCCCGCCAGGAACTGGAATCTTTTCGGGGTGATTGCTTCCTGGGTATAGATGCGGGCTCTACCACCACCAAGGCGGCCTTGATTGATAATGAGGGGAATTTGCTCTATTCCTATTATGGAGGCAATCAGGGCAGCCCGGTGCAATCGACGGTAAAAATACTGGAGGATCTCTACCGACGCTTACCGGCTGGTGCCAATATTGTAAATTCTGCCGTTACCGGTTATGGGGAAGGCTTGATAAAAGCCGCTTTATCGGTTGACCTGGGAGAAGTGGAAACTATAGCCCATTTCACCGCAGCCGAGTTCTTTCAGCCAGGGGTCAACTTTATCCTGGATATCGGGGGGCAGGATATGAAATGCCTGCACATTGAAGACGGGGTTATTGAGAGCATTATGCTTAACGAAGCTTGTTCTTCCGGTTGTGGCTCTTTTATTGAAACTTTTGCCCATTCCTTGAATATGGGGGTGGAGGATTTTGCTGTACAGGCTCTGCGGGCCGAATCTCCGGTAGACCTGGGTTCCCGCTGCACAGTATTTATGAATTCGCGGGTGAAACAGGCACAGAAAGAAGGAGCAACGGTGGGCGATATTTCTGCCGGTCTTTCCTATTCGGTAATAAAAAACGCTCTGTTCAAGGTTATTAAAATAAAGAACTCCGCTGAGCTCGGTGAAAAAATAGTGGTCCAGGGAGGAACCTTTTACAATGAAGCGATTCTGCGCAGTCTGGAGCTGGTAACGGGAAGGGAAGTTGTCCGGCCTGATATAGCAGGATTAATGGGAGCTTTTGGGGCGGCCCTTATTGCTCGTAACAAGTACCACAAGGCTTATGCCACTACTCTCTTGAGCCGGGATAAATTGCTAGACTTTTCTATCCGAACCTCCACCCGCCGCTGCTCGGGCTGTGAAAACCAGTGCCTGCTTACTATTAACCGCTTTCGAGATGGAAAACGCTTTATTTCCGGTAATCGCTGTGAAAAAATGCTAGATAATAAGAAGAATAAGGACATCCCCAATCTCTACGACTATAAACTACAGAGGCTTTTCCATTATGAACCATTGGCTGAGGAGCAGGCTAAAAGGGGCACTATCGGTTTACCCCGGGTTTTGAATATGTATGAAAACTACCCCTTCTGGTTTACCTTTTTTACCCAATTGGGCTTTAGGGTCGAACTGTCACCCCTGTCCTCACGGGGAATATATGAGCTGGGAATTGAGACTATACCATCGGAGTCCGCCTGTTATCCGGCCAAGCTGGTGCATGGTCATATTGCGGCCCTGGTAAAGCAGGGAATAAAGAATATCTTTTACCCTTGTATCAGCCGGGAACGCCAGGAAAAGGGAGAAGCCGACAATCATTTCAATTGTCCTATGGTTATCTCCTATCCGGATGCTATTAAGAATAATATGGATGTATTGAGAGAAAAGCATATCCGCTTTATGAATCCCTTTTTGCCCTATGATAACCAGGACCGCTTAATTACCAGGCTTTTTGAAGAGCTAGGTGATTTTGGCATAAGCAAAAGGGAAATAGCCCGGGCGGTTCGGGCTGCCTGGAAGGAAGACGAATGCTTCAAGGAGGATATCAGGAAAAAAGGGGAAGAGGTTCTGGCCTACCTGGAGCAAACGGGTGGCCGGGGAATAGTATTGGCCGGCAGACCTTATCATTTAGATCCGGAAATTAACCATGGCCTGCCCAATATGATTACCTCCTTCGGCATCGCGGTGCTGAGCGAGGATGCTGTAGCTCATCTGGGCTCAGTGCAGCGACCACTGCGAGTGGTGGATCAGTGGATGTATCATTCGCGCCTATATACTGCGGCCAGTTTTGTGGCCGAAAAACAAAATCTGGAACTGGTACAGCTCAATTCCTTTGGCTGTGGCCTGGATGCTATTACTACCGACCAGGTACAGGAAATTCTGCAGGCTGCAGGTAAGATTTATTCTTTACTAAAAATCGATGAAGTAAATAACCTGGGAGCGGCCAGGATTAGGATGCGTTCTTTGCTGGCGGCTCTGGAGGAAAGGGATAAGAACGGCTTTATACCGGACAGAATCAGCCCGGCAACACCCAGGATAGCATTTACCCGCCGGATGAAGAAGAAACACCATATCCTCTGCCCGCAGATGTCCCCCATCCACTTCGAGTTTTTTGAAGAGGCCTTGCGAGCTGAAGGCTATAATTTTGAGGTACTTTCCGCGGTGGATCAGATTACGGTGGATGAGGGTTTAAAATATGTCAACAATGATGCCTGTTATCCCTCCATTATGGTCATTGGCCAGTTGTTACAGGCCCTTCAGTCAGGAAAATACGACCTTAAGCATACTTCAGTAATGATTTCCCAGACCGGTGGAGGCTGCCGGGCTACTAATTACATAGGCTTGTTGCGTAAGGCTTTAAGAGACGCCGGCCTGGGCCATATACCAGTTATTTCTTTAAACCTGGCCGGGATGGAAAAAAACCCGGGTTTTAAAATAAACCGCAGGTTGATGCAAAAGCTGGCCTGGAGCCTGGTTTACGGGGACCTCTTAATGCGGGTATTACACCGGGTAAGGCCCTATGAAAAAATTCCGGGTTCAGCTAATATGCTGTATCGTAAATGGAATAAGCGTTGCCGGGAGCAGATTGCCCAGGGGGATAGAGGGGCCTTCAGCGAAAATATCCGGGGTATAGTCCGGGAATTCGACCATATCGAAATAGCTGATATCGTGAAGCCACGGGTAGGCGTAGTAGGGGAAATACTGGTCAAGTATCATCCTGAAGCCAACAACAATATAATCAATGTCTTGGAAAGGGAAGGTGCGGAGGTAATAGTGCCGGATATGCTGAACTTTTTCCTCTATTGTTCCTACGATGATATTTTCGATTACCAGTACCTATCAGGGAAAAAGAGACAGGAGCTTTCCGGGAGGATGATGATAAACTACCTGGAAAAGCAACGCTCGGAAATGATAAGCTGCCTGGAAAAGAGCGAACGCTTTTCAGCGCCCCAGTCTATCTACCATATGGCGAAATTAGCCAGTAAGATTATCTCATTAGGGCATCATACCGGAGAAGGATGGTTTTTAACCGCAGAGATGGTAGAGTTGATTGAAAGTGAGGTCCCCAATATTATCTGTGTGCAGCCCTTTGCTTGCCTGCCCAACCATGTAACGGGCAAGGCTATGATAAAGGAATTGAGAAGGAACTACCCGCAGGCTAATATTGTAGCAGTAGATTATGATCCTGGAGCCAGCGAAGTAAATCAGTTGAACCGTATCAAGCTGATGCTCACCGTGGCCTTCAAGAATCTGCAATCAGCTCAAGGAGACAGCTCTCTTGATAGTATTTTATCTGCCAGTGAATTAAATATGCAGTTATCTTGAAAGGGTACTAAGAATTTATAAAACCCCATAATTATGATATATACCCGAAAAGGGGAGTGGGGTTATGGAGAGTATAAGCTTTAACCGGCCAAGAAGAATAAGGGTGGAACCGGGTAAAGAAAAATACGCTAATATCTCCCGGGTGGATTCCAGCCCGTTGTGGTTTAATAGCTCCCGGTTGATGGACGAGGTCTTAAAATTCCTGGAAAAAGGAAGGCCTTGTTCCATTGTTTCCCTAGGTGCGACAGAAGCTTTTGTTATGGCCCAGTATACCCTCTTTAGTGAGGAAGAGTTTATGCAGCACCCGGAGGCCCTGGTGGCTAACCGGGGTGCTCGGGGGGGACATGGACATCGGGGAATTTCTTTTCCCAATCTCCGGGCTCGGGACGATACAGTGGAGGCAATTAGAAAGGCTCATATAGTGGGTTATAACAGTTTGGTTGAACCGGCCCGGGAAATGGCGGAAAAGGTTCTGGAGGCTTATGCTATTCAACCCCGCTACTTGTTCGAGGCCAATATAAGGAGAGTCTTGTTGTTGTCGCAGAAGGAAAAGTTTGAGGCTATGTTAAGAGGCCGGAAGGTGCTGCTTATCAGTTCCCTGGCCCCCCGGCTCAAAGTGCTGCGGCAGCAGGAATACAAAGACCGATTGGACTGTGATTTGGTCGCTGCGCTTAGTATTTATGATTATGAAGAAATCCCGGAAGTAAAGAGACAGGTCGACCGTTATGACTTTGACCTCTGTCTGTTAGCCGCTGGCGTGAACGCCATCATCCTGGCAACTTATATAGCCGAATCTCTAGGTAAAGTAGCCTTTGATATCGGCTGGTGCATGGAAACCATGATCAGTGGAGAAATATTTGTCGACCCTTGGCTAGGAAATATAATCGGCCTGGAGAAACTGCTGCAGATGTAAAATTCACTCCCAAAACTCTAGATGCATTCCCCGGCCTAAATCAATGGCCACTTTGCCTTGTGCCGCCAGTTCTACCGCCAGTATTACGGCATTGGTACCGGCAGAAATAAGGGCCAGATCGAAATCAAGCTTGCTGCTTTCCTCCATTACCCACTCCAGTTCAGAGTAATTGCTTATAGAAATAGTTCCGGCCACCTCTATTCCGTATTTCTCCTGTAAGAGCAAAGCCAAGCTTCTGGCCGCTTTGCCTATCAGCAACAGGCGGTAGTGTTGCAGCAGGCTGATAAATTGATCTGATTTGGGCAAATAGGTATTGATAAAGGCATAACAGAGCTGACGGGGCTTTATATTATAATGTGAGAAAACCGCTTCCGTAAGGGGTTTCCATATAAAAACCTCATCCTGATGGAGCACTCCCACAATATCGGCCTTCTGAACTGCATCCAGCAAACGATCCCGGGCTGGATAATTGGGCAAGGTCACACCCGTCCAGTTTTCATCTTCAGCCCACCATATCTCCGCAATTTCATTTTCCGCTATGATGGTTCCCTGGGCCATAACTTGGTTTTCCGCATCTCCCACCCGCACCAGAGAAAAACCTAGCTGGTTGCGCAAACAATAATTGACCCGACTGATTATTTCCGATATTTCAGCAAAATCGTCTTTGTAGATAATAAAGCTGTCCACCGAACCCCTCCTATTGATTGAATATACCAAAGAATTATTCCCTTAAGACCAGGCTTTCTTCTTGAGCATTTATCACTATAGCTGGCTAATGCATATTATATGAAAGGTAAATACTTCTTCTAGTCATTTTATGCATTAGCCCTAAATTTTTCCCCTGTTAAGGTGAAAGGGAGAATTAATGTGAAGATTCTGCTTACCGGTGGTGCTGGTTTTATTGCTTCTCATATATGCGACCGGCTTATCAGTGAAGGGCATGAGGTGGTAGTAATCGACAACCTCTCAACGGGGAGGCTGGAGCTGTTAAATCCCCGGGCTTATTTTTACCAACTTGATCTCTGTGACCCGGCTATTGCCCTGGTATTCCAGATTGAAAAACCCGAGTTAGTAATACACCATGCGGCTCAGGTCAGCGTCAGCAACTCCCAGGAAAACCCAGTGTTTGATGCTGTTAATAATATTATTGGCTCACTAAATCTTTATGAAAACTGCCGGCAATACAAAGTGAAAAAGATAATTTATGCCTCTTCAGCCGCCATATATGGTGAGCCTTTATACCTGGGTATTGATGAAAAACACCCGGTTAAGCCCCTTTCTTTTTACGGACTTTCCAAATACCTGGCGGAAATCTATCTTAGGTATTATGCTGGGCTATTTGGCCTCAAATTTACCATCCTGCGCTATGCCAATGTTTATGGTCCGCGACAGCGTAGTGACGGGGAGGGGGGAGTAATAGCTATTTTTCTATCTTCCCTTTTAAAAGGTGAAGCCCCCATGATTTTCGGACAGGGAGAGCAAAGCCGAGATTTTATTTATGTGGCTGATATAGTTGAGGCTAATATCCAGGCTTTGACACGGGCAGAAAATGAAGTTCTCAACCTGGGAACAGGAAAAGAGCTTAGCATTAACCAGTTATATGCTAGCATAGAAGCACTTTTGTGCAGTCAACTGCAGCCGGTATATGTGCCGGAGCGGCCAGGAGATATAATGCATAGTTATTTTGACCAGCGTAAGGCTGCTGAGCTTCTTGATTGGAAGGCTTCTTATCCATTGCAAGAGGGACTGCGTAAAACCATTGAGTATATGTCTTAAGACGGAAGACAGAAGGCGGAAGACGGAGGGCGGAATGGTCGCCAGACATCGGTGATTAGAAGGGTATTGGGAAACTACATCTTACTATACAAGCGCCTACTAACTCACTTTTATCGGTGATTGTGGCCCTCGCCCTGCGGGTACCCCTGGTGCTCCACCCTTCGGGTGTCGCTAATAAGGTTGCACCCTGCGGGTACTACGGGTGTTCCATCCTTCGGATGTCACTATTAAGGTCGCGGTCATGGGGGAGAGTTAAGGAAAAAAAGTAACATCTACGGGAATTTAACATATTTTGATAATAAAGTTATTTGGAGGTGATTCTGATGGGAGATAGCACAACAGTTAGAATAAAGGTGGGAAGGAGTAGCCGTGTATCCTTGATTCCTGGCTCTTCCCCCTTTTCCATTAGAGAAGCCCCTATCGTTTCTTTCCAAAATCCCTGGCTTAACTCAGCACAATTAATGCATAAAATATGGTTGGCTTTGGAAAAAAAGCAGGGACTGTCAGTAGTTTCCATTGGTCAGACAGAGGCTTTTGTAATGGCCCAGTATGTTCTGTTCTCCGAAGAAGAATTTTTAAGTCACCGGGAGGCGGAGATAGCCAACCAGGGAAGCCGGGAAGGTTTTATGCACCGAGGTATTCGCTTTCCCAATGTAGCAGCCCGTGATGAAGCTGTTGAAGCAGTGAGAAAAGCTGATATTGTAGGCTACAATACTATTGAACCGGTAGCCCGGGATTTAACGGAAAAAGTTTTCGCCCTACACCAAATCCATCCTCGTTTTTACTTCGAAGCTCATCTGCGCCGGGTCTTGATGTTCTCTCAGAAGGAAAGATTCGAGCGGATACTGGCAGGCAGGAGAATACTGTTAATTGGAGCCCTGGCGCCACAAGCGGCCCTGGTCTTAGATACCAAATTAAAACGCCGCCTGGGTTTTGAAATAGCGGCAGCTATCCCTCTCTATGAATTTGAAGAGATACCCTGGGTAAAAGAACAGATTGCCCGCTATAATTTTGACCTTTGTTTATTGGGGGCAGGGGTAAATGCAGTAATTTTGTCTTCGTATATTGCTCGCCATTTAGGCAAGGTAGCTATAGACCTGGGTTCAGGTATGGAAAGCCTGATTACGGGGAAGATTGTGACGGATTCCTTTATTAATGAGGTTATTGGCCTTGACCGCCTGCTACAGATGTAGATGCCCGAACCCGGTTTAGTTTGCCTTCTCTGAGTGCCGGGCAACGCTCGCTTGCATATTTATGCAATCCTTATGAGATAAAGGGAGTTTTCAGTAGAGTCAAATTTTAGGAGTGAAAGAAATGAGAGTACTGGTAACGACTGGAGATTTCAGCCACTATCTCTCGCCCAATTTCCACTACCTGCTTACTGAATTAGGGAAGATGGTGGATCTACAGCTCTGGTACTGGTCGGGAGATATCAATGAAATTATTCGCAGCCTGGGCGCAAAGCCGGATTTTGTTTTTATTAATGAATTTGCGGAGACCAATTCTCCAATAATCACCGGCCTTGCGGGTTTGAGCTTACCATGGGCCGTTTTACTGCATGACCTGCATTACGAAATTGAGGCTCGTACAAGAATGTTAAGAGAGATAAATGCCCCCGGGATATTTTCTATTTACCGAGATAGGTTTTCCGATTGGTACCCGGAGTTCTGGCCGAAATTCAGGTGGCTTCCTCACCACGCCAATACTGATGTTTTTTATGATTATGCTTTGAACCGGGATATAGATTATCTGATGCTGGGAGCGGTACATGAAAGCATTTATCCCTTGCGTTGCCGAATCTTGGAGAAAATGAGCGATAAACCAGGTTTTGTTTATCATGAACATCCGGGATACCGGAACTTCTCTGAAGAAGACGGGGCTTTGGTGGGAACACGCTATGCCTGGGAGATCAACCGGGCTAAGATATTTTTTAGCTGTGACTCTATTTTTCGTTATCCGCTAGCCAAGTATTATGAAGTTCTGGCTTGTAAAACCCTGCTTCTGGCATCCGCTTCCCAGGAACTTGCTGACCTGGGCTTTTTGCCCGGGGTACATTTTGTTGATATCAATGAATACGATTTTGAGGAAAAGGCGGAATACTACTTGCAGCATGAAGAGGAACGGCTGCAAATAGCCGAACAAGGCTATGAAATGGTGCGAACCCACCATTATACCGCCAGGAGAGCCCTGGATTTAAAAATCGCCATAGAGGAGATATGCCGCGACTGGCCGGGAGCTCAGCTTAGCACTGGGAAGCAGCCGTTTTCCAGCCACAGCCGCATCCGGATAAAAAAAGGAGTACGACTATAAGTGGACAGGGAGGACATTTCTTTTGTCTCCGAGCACCCCCCTTCCCTGTCACTACTATTCTTTTGCCCTTTCGACTGAATTTGATGTAAGCAACCTCTCTTTTTGTAGATTTCCATATAGTCTGAATTTTACGAGCAACTTTGGGTGGATATGGCTCAAACACCTGGCCGAGACCTTACTATTGCATGAAGCCAGGATGCTGTGTATAATTATGAGAAAATGTTAGCCCCTGCGGGGGTTGCTTTTATTAAAGCAGGGTTTAAGTTTAAGAGTTGGGAAATAATATCCCACAAAACCCTTCTAAATCAAAATTGGAGGTGAAGAATTGATTACCAAGGATATGGTGATACAGGAAATTGTGACCAAGTACCCGCAGACCCTTCCGGTTTTCGGACAGTTCAATATGGGTTGCCTGGGATGCAGCGGGGCACTTTTTGAAACGCTTGAACAGGGGGCATTGGCTCACGGTATTGATGTTGATGCGATGTTAAAGGCTTTAAATGATTTGATAAAAAAATAACTATTCGAGATTTCCAAGAGCAGCTGAAAAACGGCTGCTTCTTTTTTTAATTTTTGCTGTTTACGGTCTCTAGTTCCGGGTTCTGAATAGTACAGTAAAAGCTTTTCTTTTTTGCGGCAGGAATTTATGTATAAATGTTGAATCAAGAATATTAATAAAGCTGTACCACGTACCAATGCAAAAATCATAATCATTGTTTTGGATGCATAAATATAATCGCTCCGTTCGCTTTTGAGGATGTGCAAATACTCGGTCTTTGTTGAGCTCTGCATAGCTTGTTTATCTTTTGCACATTCCTCGCCTTTATCTCTTTTCCTCCATATATGTTTCTAAAAAAATACTTATAAAAAGTAAAACAGATGAAAAGGGGTGTAAGATGGTGACTAAAGAGAGAGTCAAGTATCGAAGCCTGCTAGATAGTATTAACTCACCAATTCTTGCTCTGAAAAAGGATTTTAGCATATTGTACTGCAATCAGGCCTATGCTCGCCTGGCCGGTAAAACGGTGAGTGAGCTGGAAGGAGAAAATCTGCTGGAGATCTTTCCGGGAGGAGAGGATACCCCTTGCTGCCTGGCTTATTATGAGGTATTGGAAACCGGTCAGACTAGAATGGTTGAACAGCGAACCGGGAATCGTCTTTTCAGAGAGCAGATCTATCCAACCCCGTTTGGTCTTCTGTCTACAGCCGAAGATATAAGTGAAGAAAGACGTTCGGAAGAAGCCATCCGGGCGTTTGTGTCTGAACCCCGGGTCATTTTTGACGAACTGCATGATGCGGTGGTAATAAGTGATGTAACTGGCAATTGCCTGGTAGATGTCAACCGGACGGCTTGCAGTATGTTCGGCTATACCCGAGAAGAGATGCTCCGGCTTAATTTAGACGATTTGGCCGCAGGAGAGCCCCCCTATAGCCGGGAAAACCTGCTCGATTGGGCTAAGAAATCGAATGAACTGTCAGCCCGGCAAATGGAGTATAAATGCCGGGATAAGAATGGACGGGTGTTCTGGGTGGAAATGAAGATGAAACGGCTTTTTGTCGCCGAACAGGTACGGCTGCTAACAGTAATCAAGGAGATAAGCCAGGAAAAGTATAAAGAAAAGGATTTGCGTGAAAGTCAGGAGCTATACCGGGATCTTTTTAATAATTCCCCAGACTTTATGTTTATCCATGACCTAGACGGTAATTTTTTGGCAGTAAACCAGGTGGCCGAGAGAATTACCGGATTCTGGTCGGAAGAACTATTAAAAATGAAATTTTCCCAACTATTAACTAGTGAATCCCGTCCTATACTCAGCTCTATCCGCTATAAGAAGCTGGGGAAAAATGAAAATAGAACCTTTGAAGTAGAGATTGGCACCAAATTTGAGAGCAGAGTATTTTTAGACGTTAGTATCTGGCCGGTTTACCGCGATAACAAATTGAAGGCCATACGGGGTATAGCGCATGATATTACCAAACGGAAAATAGATGAAGAGCGCTTAAGAAAATCGGAACTGAGGTTACTTTCATTTATTGATTACTTGCCGGATGCTACCCTGGCCATTGACCTGGAAGGCCGGGTAGTGGTATGGAACCAGGCTATGGAGAGGTTAACCGGTATAAAGGCTAGTGAAATGCTGGGTAAGGGAGACTACGAATACGGACTGGCGTTTTATAATAGCAGGCGGCCGATTATGGTGGATCTCGTACTCCGGCCAGATGAAGTCAAGAAATTTTATTCGGTAATTGAAAAAGATAATTTAACGATAATCAGCGAATTTGATACTCCCCACCTGCGCGGCCAAGGACATTATCTATGGGGTCAGGCCCTTTGCTGGTTCGATCACGAGGGAAATCTACTGGGAGCTATTGAATCACTAAGAGACATTACGGAAAGATATAAAAGCGAGCAGGCCAATCGGAAAAAGTATGATGAATTGGCGGAACAATTGGAATGTCTGCAGGTTCTGGAAAACAAGCGGAACGGGTTTTCCTGCAGTTGCAACCGGGAAGGTGAAATAAGCTGGATAAGTAAGAGAGTAAGCAACGCCCTCGGTTTTACTCCTCAGGAATTAAGAGGGTCAAAATTCTCCTTATTAATAAAGGAAGAAGAACGGAAAATATGGGAAAAAGAAATTCAAAAAGCCCAGCAGGAAAAAGAATTTGCCGGCTTTAATCTTTCCATTGTACGGCAGGACGATACCTTGTACCCTGCCCGGGTTAGACTGAAACCTTTATTAGCTGAGGAGGAGCTGGCCGGGTTCTTGCTTGAAGTAGAAGAAAAGGATGAGTAAAATGGATAAACCAATATTTTTTGGCAACTTTATTTTTTGTTCCCTGCAACAAACACCATTACTGGGTAATGATTGCCAGGCATGTGAGTATATACGGAGCATGGAAAACGAGTATTTCTGCGTCTATGAAGCGGAAGAGGAGAATTATCCTGAAGATTGCTATCCGGTTAGAACAGTTATTGAGGTACTGCTCGATATGCTGGTTGCCGGGCAGAATGACTTGCGACTAGATGAACTGGAGAGCCTGCTGTTAAAAAAGAAATAATAAGTATATGAAGAGATGAATCATACGGGGACATTCCTCTTGCGAAGGGATGAAATCCCTGAGGAAGTCCCCAAACCTAAGAGGAAGAGCTGTGTCTTTTTTCTATAAAGTAGGACATAAAATTTCTTAAAACAACGTGAAAAACGATACAAAGTTGAATCAATAATTCACCTGTGTATCGTTTTCTTTTCTTTTTGCTGATCCTTTTTGGCTCTAGAAATCCCGATATAACGACAAAATCCAGCAGATTTGCTTAGAACAAAAAAATTGGCATGCAAATTGCAAAAGTATAAGGGCGTTACGCAAACAGTCATGTTTGTAACCCCCTTATATTTTTTTTTATAAAACTACTGCTCTGTGATGCTTAGGGCAGGCCAGGTTAAGGACAAAACCTGCTGCGAACGGAATATCTAAGGCCCTGTAACATCATAGAACAGTAGTCCCCTTTTTTTTAAAACATCGTTCTCTCATGCTTTTAAGGCATTCAATATATAGTACTCAAGTATTTCGAGTAACAAGAAAACTTACTTTAGATAAATTATTAGACAAAAAGGAGGGATAGTTCAGCATAACTACATACTTTTCCTTGAAAAAGTAAATGATACTTTAGGAAAAGCTTTACCAGAAAATAAATAGAGAAGGGGGGAATTAAATGGCTTACGAAAATATTATTCTGGAAAAAGAAGAGAAACTGGCGGTACTATACATCAACCGGCCTAAAGCAATGAATGCGCTTAATAAAGACACACTTCTGGAAATCAAAGATGCTGTTACGGCAGTTAATGATGATCCGGCGGTTGAATTGTTAATTATTACTGGAAGCGGAGACAAGTCTTTTGTCGCCGGTGCCGATATAGCTTTTATGCAAAACCTGAGTGCTATGGAAGCACGGGAATTCGGGGCTCTGGGACAAAAGGTGTTTCGCCTGATAGAAGCGATGGAAAAACCGGTTATTGCAGCAGTTAATGGATTTGCCCTGGGGGGCGGATGCGAATTGGCAATGTGCTGCGATTTTCGCATTGCTGCCAGCAATGCCAAGTTTGGGCAACCGGAAGTCGGGCTGGGAATCACTCCTGGTTTTGGCGGCACTCAGCGTCTACCCAGGTTAGTTGGCCCGGGAATGGCCAAACAATTATTGTACACAGCCGATGTAATTAATGCTGATGAAGCTTTCCGCATTGGCCTGGTTAATAAAGTAGTGCAACCGGAAGAATTATTACCTGAAGTAAAAAAAATAGCCGGGCGTATTTTAAGCAAAGGTCAGCTCGCTGTTCGCTTATCCAAAGCAGCGGCCAATGAAGGCATGCAGACCGATATTGACCGGGCTATGAGTATAGAAGCGGATGCTTTTGGTCTTTGTTTTGCAACACAGGATCAGAAGGAAGGAATGACGGCTTTTCTTGAGAAGAGAAAAGCTAATTTTATTAGTAAGTAGTTTTGCGACAAGCAAATTATTTATAAAGAATTTAGGAGGTAACTACTATGAAGATAATGGTGCTTGGTGCAGGTACCATGGGAGCAGGCATTGTGCAGACTGCGGCGCAGGCAGGCTTCGAGGTAGTTGTACGCGATATCAAGCAGGAATTTGTGGACCGGGGTATTGCCGGAATTGACAAGCTGCTGAGCAAGAATGTGGATAAAGGCAGAATGACGGCCGAGGATAAAGCCGCGGTTATGGGCCGAATTTCCGGAACCGTTGACATGGGTGCTGCGGCGGACTGTGATCTGGTAATCGAAGCTGCGCTGGAAGTTATGGATATCAAGAAAGCCATCTTTAAAGAATTGGATTCTATCTGCAAGCCCGAGTGCATTCTGGCCTCCAATACTTCAGCTTTGAGTGTTACTGAGATTGCTGCCGCCACGGGCAGAGCCGACAAGGTTATCGGCATGCACTTCTTCAACCCCGTACCGGCTATGAAGTTGGTTGAAGTCATTCGGGGCGCATCCACCAGCCAGGCTACTTATGATGCTATAAAAGACCTTTCCGTAAAAATGGGCAAGTCTCCGGTAGAAATCAATGAAGCCCCTGGTTTTGTGGTAAACCGCCTGTTGATTCCCATGCTGAATGAAGGTATGTATTGTTTGATGGAAGGCGTAGCCAATGCCGCCGATATTGATACTTCCATGAAATTTGGCGCCGGACATCCTATGGGACCTCTGGCCCTGGCGGATATGATTGGCTTGGATATCTGCCTGAAGATTATGGAGACCCTCTACAAAGAATTTGGCGATCCCAAATATCGTCCCTGCCCCTTGCTGGCGAAAATGGTACGGGCCAATAAACTGGGACGCAAAACCGGCGAAGGCTTCTTTGCCTACTAAAAGAGAGCAGAAGGCCGAAAAAGTATATAAGAAATATATAGAAAGGGGAAATATTAAAATGACGAGAGAAGTTGTACTGGTAGGCGCTTGCCGTACTCCGGTTGGCACCTTTGGAGGAACCCTTAAGGATGTAGGATCTGCACAATTGGGTGCAATAGTCATGGGAGAAGCCATTAAAAGGGCTGGAATCAAGGCAGAACAAATTGATGAAGTTATTTTTGGTTGTGTATTGCAGGCGGGCCTGGGACAGAATGTGGCCCGGCAGTGTATGATTAATGCTGGAATTCCCAAAGAAGTAACCGCCTTCACTATCAATAAGGTTTGCGGTTCTGGTTTAAGAGCGGTCAGCCTGGCCGCCCAGGTAATTAAAGCCGGGGATGCCGACATTATTATGGCTGGCGGAACCGAGAACATGGACAAAGCCCCCTTTATACTGCCCAATGCCCGCTGGGGATACAGAATGAGCATGCCCAAGGGAGACTTGATTGACGAAATGGTTTGGGGCGGCTTAACTGATGTTTTCAACGGCTACCACATGGGAATAACCGCTGAGAATATAAACGATATGTATGGTATTACCCGGGAGGAGCAGGATGCTTTCGGCTTCCGCAGCCAGACCCTGGCCGCTCAGGCCATTGAATCCGGCCGCTTCAAAGACGAAATAGTACCCGTGGTTATCAAGGGTAAAAAGGGTGATATCGTATTTGATACCGATGAACATCCCCGTAAGAGTACACCCGAAGCTATGGCCAAGCTGGCCCCGGCTTTCAAGAAAGGCGGCAGCGTAACCGCTGGCAACGCTTCCGGAATCAATGATGCTGCGGCTGCAGTTATCGTAATGTCCAAGGAAAAAGCCGATGAGTTGGGCATCAAGCCTATGGCCAAAGTAGTAAGCTATGCCTCCGGTGGAGTGGATCCCTCCGTTATGGGACTGGGACCGATACCGGCCAGCCGCAAAGCTCTGGAAAAAGCCGGCCTGACCATTGACGATATAGATTTGATTGAAGCTAACGAAGCTTTTGCCGCACAATCCATAGCCGTAGCTCGTGACCTGGGCTGGGCTGATAAGATGGAAAAAGTCAATGTCAACGGTGGCGCCATAGCTATTGGACATCCTATTGGATCGTCCGGGGCCAGAATTCTTGTAACTCTATTATATGAAATGCAAAAACGCGGCTCCAAGAAGGGACTGGCTACCCTCTGCATCGGTGGCGGCATGGGTACGGCTCTGATTGTTGAAGCCCTGTAATAAAAATCATTACCAATAAAAAATGAGGAGGGAATATTTTTGGCACACGAAAATTATCTTTATCAGATGCGAGACATTAAGTTCGCGGTAAAAGAATGGCTGGACATGAACAAACTATTGTCCTGTGATGCTTACAAAGATTACTATGGCATTGATGACATTGATGCCTTTCTCGATGTTAACTTCAAAGTTTGCCGTGATGTGCTTTGCCCGGCTAACAAAGAAGCCGATGACCCCGGTTGCAAGTTTGTCGGTGGCGACACCCAGGCAGTTATAACTCCTGAAGTGTTCAAGAATGCCTATAATACGGTTTGCGAAGCCGGCCTTGGACCCCAGTTCTCCGACCGTTCAGCGGAAGGCCGTATGCCCTTAGTCTGGGAGGCTCCGATTCTGGAAATGCAGTCCGGCGCATCCCCGAGTATAGTAATGTTTTGGTGTCTGACCGCGGGTGCTTGCACCGTAATCCAGCATAACGCTTCAGAAGAGCTGAAGGAACGCTTCCTGCCCAAGATGTACTCGGGTGAATGGGGCGGTACCATGGGTCTGACCGAGCCGGGTGCGGGTTCCGAAGTCGGCGCGGTTGCCACTAAATGCTTCCCCACCGACACCCCGGGTCTGTACAAGATTAAAGGCCAGAAGTGCTTTATTACTTCCGGTGACCATGACCTCGCTTCGAACATTATCCACCTCGTGCTGGCCAAGACCCCGGATGCAAAACCAGGTACCTCTGGCATTAACTGCTTAATAGTTCCCAAGTTCTGGGTAAACGAAGATGGAACCCAGGGAGCATGGAATGATGTTACCTCCACCGGTATTGAGCACAAAATGGGAATCCACGGTTCTTCCACCCTGTCCCTATCCTTTGGTGAAAACGACAATTGCTATGGCTGGATGATCGGTGATGGACCGGTAGACGGCCGCGGCAAAGGGATGGCGCAGATGTTCCAGATGATGAACGAAGAGCGTCTGAACACCGGAACCTTCGCCCAGGGCTGCATCGGCTCAGCCTACTACGCAGCTCTGGATTATTGCAAGATGCGCGTGCAGAGCCCCAAGTTCACCGATCCGAAGGGCCCCAGTGTCCGGATCATCGAGCACGAAGACGTCCGCCGTATGCTGTTGTTCCAGAAGTCTATAATGGAAGCCTGCCGGGCGCTGCTCTACACCACTTATTTCTATCAGGATCTGTCCCATGATGCTGCCGATCCAGCAGAGAGGGAATACTATGATGACATGACCATGATCCAAATCCCGCTGTGCAAGGCCTACGTTTCGGATATGGCGTGGATTAGCACCGAGCAAGCGATTCAGTGCCTCGGCGGCTACGGCTTCATCGAAGAGTATGCCCCGGCTGAGTTGGCTCGTGACTGCAAGATCTACTCCCTGTGGGAAGGCACCAACTTCATTCAGGCGCAAGACTTCAACAACCGCAAGACCACCATGAAGAAGGGCGAGCCGATGAAGAAATGGGTTGCGCAAATCGCCGATTTCCTGGCTACGAAAAAGGATCCCGCGTTCGCCGATGAATTTGCTATGATGGATGATGCCTTCAGTGCTTACAATGAAATCCTAAGCACCAAAGAAGCCTGGAGGGCCAGCAATCCGCAACTGGTTCAGCTCTTTGCGACCCGGATGCTGCATGCGGCTTCGATGATGATCTGCGGCAAGCTGATGCTCGACCAGGCCCTGCTGGCTGCCAAAAAGCTCGCGGAACTGGGTGAAGACCACTTCGATGCCATGTTCTATAAGGGCAAAATTGCCACCGCCAGGTTCTATGTAATGAATGTTGTTCCCGGCGTCTTCGGAACCTTGAAAGCTATGAAAGTTGCCGACACCAGCGCTATTGACATGCCCGAAGAAGCGTTTATGTAATTTAATTAAGATGGATAATGCCCAATAGGGCAGCCATAATTAACGATCCGATTATTGCTAGCCCCGTCTCCCGGAATCCAAGTGGATTACGGGAGACCCGGGCTACATGGCTGTTAAAGAGCTTATTTGAGCAAAAGCTCATATTAAACAGTCAGGGTGCATTGCGGATGTTGATGAAATACCAGGGTTTTATAAATACGAAAATGAATGAGGAAGGGCGATAACTAAAATCCTCGGATACAGAAAGATTAAAAGAGCTGATCTTAATAATGAGTGCGGAATTCTAAGAATTCCGCGCTAGTTATAAATAGAAAGAGAATACATGAAAATTGTGGAAGATAGGAAACAAGAGGAGGCGGTTAAATGTATCAAAAGTTATTAGAAGAATATAAAAGCAAGTTAGTAACAGCTGATGAGGCAGCCAAACAGGTAAAATCCGGTGATTGGGTGGAATATGGCTTTGGGATTAACTGTGCTCGGGATTTTGATGAAGCCCTGGCCAAACGCAAAGATGAACTCGAAGATGTTAAAATACGTTGTGATATAGGAGCTTACCAGCACTTTACGGCTGAAGTTGACCCTGACAATAAGCATTTTACCTGGAATAGCTGGCATGTTGCCGGACATGACCGAAAGTTTATAAATAAGAACCTTTTTTATATTCCTATGAAGTTTCACGAAAACCCCATGATGACCCGAAAAGACTGTGTTCCTACTAATGTTGCGGTTATTCAGTGTACAGCTATGGATAAACACGGATATTTTAATTTTGGGGGGAGTTCGGTCAACTGTTGTGCAATGATGGAAACTGCCCGGGTTACCATTCTGGAAGTAAATGAAAAGATGCCACGATGCCTGGGTGGTAATCAGGAATGTCTTCATATTTCGCAGGTTGACTATATTATCCAAAGTAAAAACGAGCCGATTGCGACTATTGGTTCAGCTGAACCTAGCCCGGTGGAGATTGCTATGGCTCAGCATATTATTGAACGTTTATACGATGGCAACTGCATTCAGCTGGGAATAGGTGGTACTCCAAATGCAGTCGGCAGCATGGTGGCTGCTTCTGATTTAAAGGATCTGGGAGTACACACCGAAATGTATGTTGATGCCTATCTCTTAATGGCCAAGGCCGGCAAAATTACCGGCGCCAGGAAAAGCATCGACAAATACAAACAAGTATATTCCTTTGCCATGGGAAGTCAAGAATTATATGACTATATAGATGACAACCCGGGCCTGGCTTCTTATTCGGTGGATTACACCAACAATCCCTGGGTGGTGGCCCAGATAGACGACTTTGTTTCCATCAATGCCTGCATCGAAGTTGATTTGTATGGCCAGGTATGTGCAGAAAGTGTTGGCACCAGGCATATTAGCGGAACCGGTGGGCAGTTGGATTTTGTTGAAGGAGCTTACAAGTCCAAGAATGGGCAGAGTTTTATATGTCTTCCTTCCACTATTGAAATTAAAGGTGAGGTAACATCAAGAATCAAGCCAATCCTTACTCCTGGAGCCATAGTTACCGATCCAAGGACTGCCACTCATATGATGGTAACCGAATTTGGTATTGCTACATTGAAAGGCAGAAGCACCTGGGAACGGGCTGAAGAATTGATTAAAATAGCTCATCCTGATTTCCAGGATGAACTGGTTAAAGAAGCCCAAAAGATGAATATTTGGAGAAAGAGCAACAAGATAGGTTAGGGATAGCCTGAGGCGGCAGGGGGGCTAGTGGCAGCTAGATTTACCCTGCCGCCCCGGCATCATCAATAATATCCAAGTTTTATCATAAGAATGAAGACAACAGAGCGAAAATCATTCCAAGGGGAAAAAGCTGTGATGCCTTTTACCCTCTTATTCCATATTTTGCTGCTTTCCTAACTACTGTAGGCTGGCTAATACCCAATGCTCTGGCCACCTCATAGGTAGACTTGCAGACTGAAAAGGCATTTTCCAGTATTCTTCTTTCCGTATTCTCCAGGGCATCCTGCAGTCGAACGATTCCGTGTTCATTATCAGATTTATTTTCGGGTTTCAGTTCCGACCAGGCAGAGAGATCGTGAGCGGTAATAGTTTGGTTGAGGCTGGTTACTACCAGGCGCTCGACCAGGTTTTCCAACTCCCTAACATTGCCCGGCCAGTCATATTCCATGAAATAAGCCAGGATACTGCCGGATAGCTTCTTGTTCATTCCATGCTTCTGGTTAAAATTATCCAGAAAATGATTGGCCAGAATAGGGATATCTTCCCGGCGCTCGCGCAGAGGCGGAACGGTAATGGGTATAACATTCAAGCGATAAAAAAGGTCTTTGCGGAACAGCTTTTTCTCCACCATTTCCTTGAGATTATAATTGGTGCCAGCGATTATTCGCACATCCACCTTTATGGGTTTGGTGCCTCCTACCCGCAAAATTTCTTTATCCTGCAATACTCTCAGCAGTTTAACCTGCAGGCTTAGAGGGAGGTCACCGATTTCATCCAGAAACAAGATGCCTTGATCGGCCACTTCAAACATGCCGACCTTGCCTTGCTTGCTGGCTCCCGTAAAGGCTCCCGGTTCATAGCCAAAAAGCTCAGATTCCAGTAAATTTTCGGGAATAGCCCCACAGTTTATCTTTATCATCGGTTGCTCTCTGCGGTTGCTGTTGCTGTGTATGGTATTGGCCACCAGTTCCTTGCCCACCCCGGATTCGCCTTGTATGAGGACAGTAGAATCCACTGCTGCTATTCGGACTACCATACTGATTAATTCCCGCATTTTACTGGAGTGAATTACACACTGGGTACGTAGTTTCATTTCCTGCAATTCACTCTGGAAGAAACGGCTAAGCTCTTCAGCGTGTCCCAATTTCTCCTGCAGTTCGTTCAACTCGCTGATGTCCCGAACATTGGTTACCACCAGGATAATGTTGCCATGTTCATCGCGTATGGGTGTACTGGTTACCAGGGCGGTTTTTCCGGTTTTTGCCTGCAAAGTAATAGTTACCTGATCCTGTTTCTCTAAAGCCAGCAGGGTGCCGCTGCGGGAGTAGACACCTTCAGCCACCAGTTCTCTCATATTGCGACCTATACATTCCTCGGCTTTTACTCCGAGTATGCGTTCAAAAGCCTCGTTAAGCCTCAGGGTATTGGCTTCGCCATCCGTAATGTAAAGCCCATCATAGGAGGATTCGAAAACCGCATCCAATTCCCGTTCCCGCAGGCCTACCATCTTTTTGAATTCCCGCTCCAGCTCATTTAATTCTGTTATATCGCGAACATTGGTAACTACCAGCATAATATTACCTTGATCATCGAAAATGGGTGTGCTGGTAACCAGAACCTCCTTGCCGGTTCTGGTCACCAGAGTAATGGTGGCTCTTTCTCTCTTTTCCAGGACTAGCAACGTTCCTGAACCGGAGAAATAACCTTCGTCCACCAGTTCTTTCATATTGCGCCCGACACACTCTTGCGCTGTTACCCCGGTAATACGTTCGAAGGCCTGATTAAGGCGCAGGGTGTTGGCTTCACCATCGGTAATAAAAATACCATCAAAAGAGGAATCCAGAATAGTATCCAGTTCACGATCGCGCAATCCTATATGTTTAAGCCTGCGCTCCAACTCGTTAAGTTCGGTAATATCGCGAACATTGGTAATAATAAAAGCAATATTGCCTTGCTCATCGAAAATGGGTGTGCTGGTGACCAGGACCTCTTTGCCGGTTCTGGCTACCAGAGTAATAGTGGTTCGCTCCTGTTTCTCCAGGGCCAGCAAGGTGCCGGAATCGGAAAAGACCCCGGTATCAACTAATTCACGCATATTAGAACCAACGCATTCTTCCATACTGATTCCGGTTATACGCACAAATCCCTGGTTGAGGCGCAAAGTGTTTCCTTCTCCATCAGTTAAATAAAGACCATCGAAAGAAGATTCGAAAATAGCATCCAATTGCCGGTTAAGTTCCCGAGTGCGGGCCAGTTCTTCAGCAATATGCTCCAGTTCGGAGATATCTTGCAGGACGGCCACCGCTCCGGCAATTCTTCCATTCTTATACAAGGGAGTACGGTTGGTAAGAAGGATCTTGTCCTGATATTGAATCTTGCGGGTGGCCTGGGTTTGACCCGTGGTCAAGACCTCGTTCAGCTTGCTGTTGGTAAAGATATCAGTGACTTTTTTACCGCGAGCTTCAGAGGCACTAATACCAGTGGATTTTTCCAGGGCGCGGTTAAGAAGGTTAATTCTTCCTTCCCCGTCAATGGAAATAACCGGGTTATAAATAGAATTGAAACAGGCCTCCCATTCGCTGGCGTTTTTATGCCATATTCGGCAGAGTTGCCATATAAGATGGAAATAACTATCCTTGATATAGTTATTTCCTGGTGAAGTATCCTGTTCTGAAGCAAAGGAATCCTCAAAAACTAAATGCAGTTCATGAATGAATTCAATAAACTGTGGATTAGAAGGCATAATCTGCTGAACCGGGGTATCGGGTGCCAGTCCGATATCGTTAGCTTCTACAATATTTTGGGGAAAAATCCTGCCGATAATCTGCTTTTTTTCGTCAGATACCAGTAGGAATTCGATATCATTCCGCTTGAAAATCGAGGATACATCCTGGAGGTTGGTATCATATCGAACTACAAAAGGGCTTAAACTTGTTTCGCTGGAATTCATCCAATTTCATCCTCCTGTCGAACTAATTATATCATAAGTAGAGCTACAGGAGATGAAGGCATTATTTGGGCACAACAATTACCCAACCAGTAAAGCACTGGTCGGGTAATTGTTAGTCATTGCCATTGAATATCGTTTTTTTTGAAAGCAATACTAGTGTTTAGAACTTAAGCCAGTTAGAATACCAGGAAAACAAGTTTCAGCTTGAATTATTCTTAAGATTAATGGTAGTTTCAAATAAATTTAGTAATATAGTTTCTTAAATTGTTAGTATATTATAATATCGCTTTAAATCACTTCTGAGTAGTATTATATTTTTTTAAATTAAGCCACTTTCTTTTTAAGGGCTACAGCCTTAATTTCATCTTGAAAGAACAGGTTGCGCCATGCATCGTTGATTTCTTCAATAGTAAAATCAGCTTTCTTCTCGGTTATTCCTCGCAGTTCATGGTTAAGATGCAAGAAAGCAGCTTCCCATTTTTCTATCAACTGACCCTCTTGCTCTGCCTCCTGGGGAAGGAAACAGCGAATCCATTCCCGGTTGATCTCCTCGATAGCCACAGGTTTCTCTGGTTCTAACCAACCTTGATACTGCTCCACAAAATCCAGGTAAGTGTTGACCCATTTGGCAGTTAACTGTTCACCCACAGGGATTGCAGTTGGTTGGAAACAGCGGATCCACTCCTGGTTAATGGCTTCAATATCCAGGCTTGGCTGCTGGAATAGCCCGTGCAGGAGATCCATTAAACCCAGGTAAAGCTGTACCCAGCGGTCAATCATGGAGTATTCTCCCACTTCCTCCTCCTGCATACAGTTCTGCCTCAAGACCTCGTTCATTTCCTCATAGTTCATTGCTTCCTGCTGCATAACAGGTCCCTGAAGCTGTTCCATGATGTCAAGGTAGGAGTTGACCCAATCTTCTCTCACTCTTTCATCATTCTTCTTCATAAGATTACCTCCTTTAATTCCAGGGCCTGACACCCTGTGTATTTTCATCCAACGGAGGACTTTGCTAAATTCGTTGCGGGGTCGAAAATATTATTTTTGCTGGATTTATTCCTCTGCACTTATCATGTTGCAATTTGCGTGCCAAAAAACGAGGAAAATGAAAAAGAAAATTGAAAAAACAACCGAAGATAGGTCTTAGAAGAGTTTGAGGATATTGAAAAGCAAATAATAAAAACCGTACAATACAATAATGAATCGATAAATTGATACAAAAATGAATCGAAGTGATTACATTATGAATCGCCGGTCTTTCTAATTGTGTAGCTTTTAGTCTTTTTTCAAGTTTTCGTCTTTAATGATTCCCGCCAGGTATTTCTTGAAAGGATCATAACGAAACTCATAGAGATAGGTGCGTGGAGGGGGGACATCCTTAAGGCCCCACACCAAGTAATTTACCGCATCCTGAACCCCTTTACCGCAATTTGAACAATAAACACAGTCGGCTTTGGTAGCTCCCAGCATTTTAAGCTGTTCACCACAGCAACGGATATTATTTATACCATACGAACTTTCATCATAAATAAAGCCCTGACTGTCCAGGGCTTCCTTGAAACCAAGGAGCCGGTGATCGGGAAAACAATCTTGCAAGTCATAGCGGTTATCCGGAATATTGCTGTCTTCTACCAGCACCCAGTCACTGCGCTCTTCCCAAAAAAGATGATACATGCGGGTATAAATACTATCCCGGGTAATCCAGGAAAACCAGTCTTCTCCATCCTCGGAAGCAAGTCCGCCTTTCAGATAAAAACTAAATCCGGCCTCCGCTTCCGGCAAATCTCTTAATAAAGTTAGTTTGTAAATCATATTTTTCTCCTTGTCTTGAGTTGGCTTTATAATATTTAAGCAACGGAAGAAGCTGCTTAACAGTTTCAACATAGTGCTGTTTTAGCTAATCAAAAAATCTAGCCTTCCTTTACTGTATAGCTCTTCCAGGGAAGCAGCATATAATCTACAGTGTTTAAAAACTTGACCAAGTCCTGCCTCCCTTGATAAGTAGGGGTGGTAGCTGATTCCTGTGCCATTAGGATTATGGGCATGGTGGGAAAAAACTTGGAAAAAACCTGTCTGGCTTCGTTGATGGTGAAATCATGTTTTAATATTTCTGGTTTTACAATTATTATCACAAAAGTAACACCCTTTTCAGTAATTATGGCCGCATCAAAAGTCATAATAAAACCTCCGTTTCCCCAAGGATAAAGCCTTAGTAATCCTTTCTTGAATCAAAATGACCTATAGAATATGGTAATTTAAAAGAATATATAATGCAAGGTTTGGTAAAACTTGAGGTAAAAAAACCCGCCTGCAGGCGGGTTAAAACAATATATTAAGGAGAAGCTTTTAAGATGATTCTTTTAGTTCTGTAAACCATTTGGCGTTATGATGGGCAGTAATCTCTGCATCGATATAGCCATCCAGCATCATGGAGGAGAATTCAACCCGAGATTTGGGGTGAATGGCGGCCAGAAAAAAATGGCCTGCTACCAGTAATATCAGAATAATTGCGGTCCAAAAGTGAACATCATAACAGAAAGCGAGAAATACTGCAGGCACAGAATGACGCCATAACCACATGGGGAAGCCAGTTAGTATTACCAAAAGGCAACCGATAATTATCAACCAGCCCAGAATTTTTTGGCCCGCATTGTATTTGTCCTGTGCAGGAACCTCATCTACCTTAAGAAAGGGAAGGTATCCTCCCATCACCTTCAGCCAGGCAAAATCATCTTTGCTGAAGTGAGAAATGGTATCAATAAAACGAGAAAAACGGTCAAAATTCAGTAAGATATAGAGAAGTGGTCCTACAATGAAGACCACCCCGGTCCAGCGATGAACTAGAGAGGCGTTGGCTTCCCCGCCAAAGATACTGGCAATTCCGCCTATGTCCCAGTAAAAACCAATTCCAGTCAAGCCCAGGATGATGAAGGCCAGCAAGTGAATCCAGTGCATGGTTCTGGTCTGGGTACCATGTTTTAATACTTTTCCATTTACATTACTCATCATTTTTCCTCCCTTCTAGCTAGGCTGCGGGTTCTTCGGCACTGGCCTCTTCATTAGCAGCCGGTTCCGCTTCATGCACATAATGGGGATTCTTTAGTTCAGCTATAAATCCGGGAATATCTTGGCCGTATTTGGTATGCAGCAGGTGGTGAGCCTTGGGGCTGACGCACTCCAGCTTGCCCGGGGAGAGGAAATCTTGGTATATTTGGATTACTTCCGGGTTTTCATGCGACTTTCTTATCGCCATGGACTCATCCAGGGTATAGAGGCCAGCCGCTCTTTTCGCGATGTAATCATCACTGGCGGCAAAAACATCAAAACCAAACTTGGCGAAAACACCACTAATTACAGCAGCCATAGTAAGCATACCTGCACCCTTAAAAAACTGTCTTCTGGTGATGCCTTCACTTTCATGGAATAACTTCATAGATTAATGCCCTCCTTCCTAATAGGTATCTCTGTGGATGGGTTGGCCCCCACCATTGATACAGCCGCCCGGGCAATTCATGACCTCTATGAAATGATATTTACTGCGCCCGGCCAGGACATCTTCGATTACATTGGCCACATGCTTGGTTCCGGTTACTACGCAAACACTGACGGGCAGGCTTGTGCCCAGTGCTTTCACTGGGACTTCTACGGTTGCTTCTCTAACTGGATCTAATCCTCTGACTGCATCGAATTCCACCTTGCCCAGACTTTCCCCGCTGAGGATTTCATAGGCGGTACGCAGAGCTGCTTCCATAACCCCACCGGTGGCGCCGAATATGGTGGCGGCACCGGTGGAAAGGCCCACAAAACGATCCGCCTCTTCATCGGGCAGCCCCATAAAATCAATTCCGGCATCTTTGATCATTTGTGCCAATTCGCGGGTGGTTATTACCAGATCCACATCTTGATGTCCACTGGCAATAAACTCGGGGCGTTCACATTCATATTTTTTGGCTGTACAGGGCATAACTGATACCGAGAACATATTGGCCGGATCCACATTAAGCTTTTCCGCCAGGTAGGTCTTAGCTACTGCTCCCCACATTTGTTGGGGCGATTTGGCCGAGGAAATATGAGGCAGTACCAGGGGGTAGTTGTCCTCCGCATATTTGATCCAGGCCGGACAACAGGAGGTAAACTGGGGCAGAGGACCCACTTCTTCAAAACCGGGTACGCCCAAAAAACCGTAAACCCTATGGATGAGCTCTGTACCCTCTTCCATAATGGTGAGGTCAGCTGTAAACTCGGTGTCATATACCTTGTCAAAACCCAGTTTGCGCAGAGCCGCATACATTTTGTTCTTTACATTGGTTCCCGGAGCTTGCCCGAATTCCTCGCCCAGAGCAACCCTGACCGCTGGTGCCTCCTGAACTACCACAAACTTCTGGGAATCGGCCAGGGCCTTTTTAAGTTCCTCAACCCGGGAGAATTCATCAATAGCATTAAAAGGGCAGTTTATTAAGCATTGCCCACAGTTAATGCATTTTTTAGGACTGATATGATGCTTTTGCCCGAGTTCCCCCGAAATAGCTCCGGTTGGACAAATAAAGGTACAATGGTCGCAAGCTTTACAGTCATCACTTACATGAATTACTCCATCACTTAAAACCGTACTCAAATCTTTTCCCTCCTTTTAAACTGGATAAACCCAATAAAAAATGGCCCACCTCCTTCTAATAAAATCCACTCCTGCAATCGATCAATACAGGGGATAAGCGATATCCTTCATGGATAATATTAAAAAGAAAAACTGGACCAGGTATAAAAACCCTTATTCTTCATGAACAAGGTTATAGAGCTACTTGAAGTTTTTTTTCCTATAACGAGATAAAAGATGTCCCCCGCATCCATAATAGTGAGCGAAGCGAACATCAGTGGTGCCCGCAGGGTGCTAAACGGTCGCCTATTCACAAAACAGGCGGCGGGTTCTAATCCCTCGCCTCGTCGCAGGGTGTGTAAACTGCTTAAGCAGTATCTTCCGATGCTTAAAAATCTCTCCCAGCACTTAAGTAACTATGGATGGTTCTATCGTAAGACAAAGAAAATATATTAAACCTTCATGGGTTGATTTAAAAAAAAACCCGCTTGTTTGCAAGCGGGGAGAAAAAGATTGGGATTGTATGTAATAGCCTTGCAGCATATTACCTGATTAAATTGAGACGTTAGCTTTTATGCCTACCTGTACCCGTTTGCTTCCCAAAACCTTAGGGAGAACCAGAACGAATCCCGCTTTTTTCCTTCTTAAACAAGAAGGTCGTGTCCTGGAAAAAGAACACGACCATTTAAACCTATATAAAATAAGCCCTCGTCGTCTCCTTTCCACAATACGGGGAGGCATAGCCGTTTCCAATCTATACCCATCGGCCTGGGAACCATAGTTATAAACCTTAGGTTCAAAGGCTTGGAAACAAATATTCAATTAAAATAATAAAACAGATGTATGTGAATTAGAGCACACAACATCTGTCTGCATTTCGAACAGTTGATACTAACTCCTTTTCACAATACGGGAAGGCGTATCCGTTTCCAGTCTACACCTACAGGCTTGGTGAATCATAGCTTCGCCTTAGACTCCCCAGCTCGGAGATATATATTCTTTTATTCTTTTAAGGTAGTTTATCATAGCCCAAGTTTGAAAGCAATAGTCTTAATGAGGGAAACATTATTTTGATTATTTTGTCACGCAAGATGACAAGGGGACGGTTGACGGTTCTCTTGTCACACCAATGGTAGTATCTGGTGGAGACGAGGGGATTCGAACCCCTGACCCCCTCGTTGCGAACGAGGTGCTCTCCCAGCTGAGCCACGCCCCCACGCCGACCATTATATCACAAAAAAATTTACTGCAGCTATAGTTTCGATGGAATTAATTAAAAGATATCAAGCATGAAAGCGCCAAATTAGCCCGGGAGGGAAGTTTCTGTATCCCTACCCGGGCTAATTTCATTCAGGGATTGTGGGAAATCTCCTTTACTATTTCATCAAGTTTCTTCCAGGTAGAGATCCAGCACCTGGTTCAGGCCATGCCATGAGCTGTCTACAATCTTGTATTCAATACGGTCAATCTTTATGCGGCTTCCAATCAGATCATAGTTGCTGTTCTTATAAGTCAGACGAGAGGGATCCACGATAAGGATTTGATTGAAATCCACCCAGGTATAATTTACATATATGGTGACATTGTTGGCTCCTTCCTGGAGCTTGCGACTGCCTTTGAAGAAGACAAACTTCTGGGGTTGGCTGGCCAGGTAACCAGTACTGGTTTTACCCGTTTCTATTACGGTAGCCTGCAGGCTGGCGTCATAGTCGATACGGTCAATATCATAGACTTTGTTATCAAAGCGTACCTTGAAACTGGAATCGAGATCATATTGCCGGCCCTTTATACGCAGGATATTGCGCTTTACAGTAATTACCTCATTTAGCTCATAGACGCCGCCGTCCCAGAGTATCCTGACATCGTCCGGGTTATGGTACTCATTGTTTATAATTACCCACTCGTGAGTACTGCCGGCATCGCAATAAAATATGAATTTACTATTGTTTATATCGATGTGATTTATCTTGTATTGAGTTCCGTCAATAATCATAATGACATTGGTTGAGGGGTAGTTCTTGCTGTTAACGGTAAAATTACCTTTGGCATCCAGCTTTACCTGGGACATGGTATAGCGTTTCCCATCAATAATGAAGTCTATTCGGTTGCTGGACTGCAGGTTAAGGGTTGAAGTACCGGTAAAGATGGCCAGAATATCACTCATGGAAAGACCTTCAAAAACCACCGGATCGGTTTTACTGAGCTGGGGTGAAGTATCGCTGTCTCCCATGATAACCCGTTTGATATCGTAAAAATCCTTATCTAATTGGATCGTAACCTTATCCTGGCTCAAGTTATAGTTTTTCTCCCCCAGTTTCACCGTATATTCATCAACTATCTCCAAGTCGGAAAGATAGCGTTCACTATTAACTGAATTTATATAGAGCTTTATATAATCTGAATTGTAGGTATAAGTCCCGGGGCTGATCCGGTTGAATTTGCGGCAACCAGGGTAGGCTACCAGTTTGTTACCGCTAAGCGAATACCTTCTGATAGCATAACGGTTGTTGTTAATAATAAGATCTGGATTATCGCTAGTTGACTCCAGCTCCAGCTTCTGGTTTCCATTGATTAAAACTGAAGATCCAGCAGCAACAATAGAGGAGATTCTGAGATCGGTAAAATTGATTTTGATATAAATGGGAGTAGTTTGCAGGTTGAACAAGCGTTCTCCCAAAGCCAGGGTATTTATGTTGCCGGTGACGGAACTGGACGGGGGAGTGACTGGAGTAGAAATGCCCCGCGCCGCTAGAAATTTGGACATTACAGTGCAGACCTGGGCCCGGGTCATATTACGGAATGGCTCAAAGTTGCCGTCGGGAAAACCCGATATTAGCCCCAGGTCATAAGCAGTTTTTATATAACCACGGTACATGCTTTTTTCTACTGTAGCCCGGTCATTAAAGGGCAGAGTGCCATTATCCGCCGGTTTACCCAGAGCTCTGACCAACATGGCTGCGGCCTGGCTGCGTTTGATGCTTTCATCCGGGCGCAAACCGTCAGGATCCTCGGCGGGGATAAGTATCCCCCGCTTGACGGCTTCATTTATACGCCCCAGGGCCCAGTGTTTACCGGTATCTTTGTAGTTTACAGTGGTTTTATCACTGGCTTCGACCCCCAGGCAGAGTGTTAATACCGTGATAAACTCAGCTTTGCTCATATCCCGGTCCGGTTTAAAAGTACCGTCCGGATAGCCAGAAAGATAATTCGAGCTGGATAACTGCTGGATATAATCTTTGGCCCAGTGACTGCTGGTATCAGGGAAACTTGTAGCGGCGGACAGGGGCGGCCCGGAAAAGATAAAACTGTTAAGAACAAGAGATAGAAATAACAGGCCTGCCCAGAACTTTCTTTGCATGATGATCCTCCTTTTGCAGTAAAAATTTAATCTTTAGCAATACTTCCGCAATCAAAAAATCTGCATTTATCCGATGACTAACTCGCTCTAAGACTCCCGCCTCTATAGGCGGGAGTAAGAGCGACTAAGTCTCTGGATAAGTGCGACTAAGCTTCAGGTGGAGTTAAAACTCCACCTGAAGCAAGTCTTACTTTATATATCTATTTGCTAAAAACATGGTTTTTCCTTCCTGAAAAGAGAAATAACTTGGTGTTATAGGGGGATGGAGGGGAAGAAAAGCTGTGCTATAATAATGATATTTACGCTATTTAGTGGTTTAAAGTAGATTAAGCTTATAAAAAAGATATGATTGAGGCGATTTAAAAATTAAGAGAAAGCTGCAGAATATTAGCGATGGGGAGAGGGGTGCTTGATAATGGATTACTATAATTATGCTCAGGCTCTGAAATATTTTTTGGAACTGTATCGGCGACCGGTGGCGGTTCGTTTTCTTAGCGATGAAGAGGAAGTTCCACCTGATTACCGCTTTGACCTGGATCTTAGTTTTTGCCAGTTTGTGATGCTGGCCCAAAATGGGGACAAACTTGTGGCTACTGCTGATAACCTGGCTTGCGCCAATGGTGCCGCCGCCTTGGGTTTAAGGCCTCTGCCGGAAAAAATAAGAAGCGGAGAAATGCATAGCCGGCTGAATCTATTCGCTTCCCCCGAAATGGCAGCTCAGGTTTCCGCTCTTACCCCCCGAATTCCACTGGGAGCTTATCCCCGGATATTGCTGGCAGCACTGGATGAGGCTGATTTTGAGCCCCAGGTAGTTATCTTACAGGGTAAGCCCGCGACTCTAATGTGGGTACTGATAGCCAACAACTATCATAAAGGAGGCCGCTACTCTTTTACTACCGCTGTTTCACAGGGAGTTTGTGTAGATGCCACGGTTATCCCCTTTTTAGAGGGAAACATCAACTTGAGCCTCAGTTGTTTTGGTGGGCGCGGCTCTACCGACCAGAAGGAAGACGAAGTTTTGCTGGGATTACCTTTTAAAGATTTAGAAAAGATAGTTGAAGTACTTCCTGAGCTTAAAAACACTATTATGAAACGCAGCATCGAAAAAACCGCCTATAAGCGATTGCAGGCCAAATTAGAGAATTAGAACTACCTCCTCATGGCCAGAGGGCACAACCACCGATGAGAATAGAAGTTAGTTTTATAAGATTAAGCGCTAATCATAAAAATCTGCGCCCCTCTGCGTCTAAATAATCTATTTTCTTGATGATAAGTGCCTATAATTCTTATTTAAAAGGAAAACAAGAAAATGAATAAACAAGGAGCTGAGTCATTGTCTAAAAGAACTACTTGGGAAAAGGCGATACTGGTTGCTGTAAAAACCGGGGCCACAAAAGAAGCGGAGTTTAACTCCTCTTTGCAGGAACTGGCCGGATTGGCTGAGGCCGCCGGAGCGAAAGTGGTGGCTACTCTAACCCAGGCTCGCGACAAGCCCCATGCTGCCACTTATATCGGCAAAGGTAAACTACAGGAACTTGAGCATCTGCTAGCTGAAAAGGAGCCTGAGCTCTTGATCTTTGATAGTGAGCTTTCTCCCACCCAGCTTAGAAAGCTGGAGGATAAACTACAGATAAAAATAGTTGATAGAACTCTTCTGATTCTGGATATCTTTGGCCAGCGGGCCAGAAGCCGGGAAGGCCTTTTACAGGTGGAGCTGGCGAGCCTGGAATACCGCTTACCACGGCTTACAGGTATAGGAAAAGAAATGAGCCGACTGGGGGCGGGAATAGGGACCAGGGGTGCTGGAGAGCAGAAACTGGAATTGGACCGGCGGCATATTAGAAGCCGTATTCGGGAAATAAAACGGCAGATGGAAAAGTTGGAAAAGACCCGGGAATTGCATAAAAAACAGCGGCACCGGGCTGGATACCAGGTTATATCCCTGGTGGGCTATACCAATGCCGGGAAGTCCTCCTTGTTCAATGCTCTTTGCCAGGTGGCCCATAGCAGTGGGCAGCCCCAGGTTGAAGCTAACCGCCGCCTTTTTCAAACCCTGGATACCACTACCCGGAAAATTAAGTTGGATTCCCACTATGAAGTTCTCATTACGGACACGGTTGGCTTTATTCAGAACTTGCCTCATCATTTGGTGGCAGCTTTTCGCTCTACCCTGGAGGAAGCGGTGGCAGCTGATCTGCTTTTACATGTAGTAGATTTAGCTGATCCTGCTTATCTGGATAAGATCAAGGTAGTGGAAGGGGTGCTGGAAGAACTCGGAGCCGAAAAAGAAAGAATCATGCCGGTATTCAACAAAGTTGACCTCTTGGCAGGAATAAGTCCCATCCAAGCTCCTCCCAACTATGTATCGGCCCGCACTGGCCAGGGGATAGAGGAGCTGCTTGGCCAAATCAAAAACCGGCTGGAAGCTATATCTTAAATTCTTTCCCGACAATAGCGGATTGCTTCTTGGCATTTCATCTTAAAAAATCCTATTTTTCGTAATAATTTTAAATTCCGATTAATTGTGCTGAAAGAAGCCGGGCCATAAAAGCATAGACAATAGAAGGTGGCGGCGTTAAAATGAGTGAGTAAAATTTTGTTGATAAGTGCTAAAAAGAAGCGGAGGCAGTCCGAATGCGAATAAAAGATGTTTTTAGGAAGAAGATAGTCTTATTTGGTCTAATATTTTTGGCTGCTTTTGGACTGGGGAAAATTATCGGGGATCAGTTTACCGAACAATCAGTACAGACTAGAATCAGCGGTGGCAAGCAGGTTAATATTCTCCTTATGGGTATTGATGCTCGTTCCAATGAGGTAAATTCTCGCAGTGATACCATGATTCTGGCCAGCATAGACGGCAAGAATAAGAAAGTGGCCCTGGTTTGGATTCCTCGGGATACCAGGGTGGAGGTTTCCCCTAAGCGTTATGATAAGATAAATAGTGTAAATTATATTAAGGGACCCGAGGCGGCCTGTAAGGTAGTAAGCGATTTATTGGGAATCCCGGTTAATTACTATGTGGTAAGTAATTTTAATGGTTTTGCCAGGATTATTGATATCCTGGGAGGGGTGGACATTAATGTGGAACATGATATGTACCATTGGGATCCCGACCCCAAGCTGCAGATAAATCTTTCCCAAGGACAGCAGCGCCTGGATGGGCAGCAGGCCCTGAGTTTTGTCCGTTTTCGCGGGGTTCCCACTGCAGATATTGGTCGTACGGGTTTGCAGCAGACCTTTGTCAAGGCTCTGGCGGAGGAAGTACTACAGGGTAGTACCATCCTTAAACTTCCCCGCCTGTTGCCGGAGATAGCGAAAAATGTTAAAACCAATCTACCAGCAGATGACATGATTTACCTGGCGAAGACAGCTCGGGATTTCAAGACCGAAGATATGATTACCCAGACCTTGCCCGGTTACTCTTATACCGACCCGGCCAGCGGGGCCAGCTACTGGCAGGCTGATGAAAAGATAGCCAATGGCTTAGTTGCCGCCCTTTTTGCCGGCGAGACCTTTGAGGTGGCTCAAGCCAGGCCCAGCTGGGTTAAACAGAAGCCGGCCCCATCATCAAGCCCCGGAGATTCGGTTGAAGCCAGCGAGCTCGAAGCAGGGCAGGAGGAACAAGCTGTGGAAACAGAAGAAGATTTATCTTCCTCTGAAGGTTATTTAGAGCCGGTTATCCCAGGGGAAAAGGAAAATATCAGCGGGGAAGAACATTCCCCACTTGTACCAGGGCCGGTCGAGGGGTCGAATTCACCGGAAAATAGTGGAGGAAGCGGGACGACCCCGGCTCCTGTACCGCCGGATGAGGGACAGAAACAGCCGGATACTACCCAGCCCGATCCCTTGCTGTAGCTTACACCAGCCTATAACGAGGTGATGTTTCCCGGCCTCTTTAAAGCAGCCGGATTCCTAACAAAATTAAGGTAGCAGTTCGCTTTCCCGGGCTGCTACCTAATTTATTCTGATAAAACTTCCAAATGATTAATATTGCTAACTGCCGGCCATATACCGAATAATGCTGCAAAATAAGCTGGTAAATGGGGTATAATGCTAAAAGACTCGAAAACTAAGAATAATACAAAGCCAGGAAGAAAAGGGGGAACAGAATGGAAGGCCAGAGCAAAAAACGGGAAGAAATCGGCCCGGAGTATAAATGGAAGCTGGAAGATATTTATGCGGACGAAAATAGTTGGGAAGAGGATTATAAAAAGCTGGAAGAACAGATACCGGCACTGGAGAAGTATAAGGGAGTACTGGGTAGTTCTTCCACCCAACTCTTGCAAGTGTTGGAATTTTCCCATGAACTGGAGCGCAAGGCGGAAAAGCTCTATGTTTATGCCCGTATGAGGCGGGATGAGGATAACGGCAATTCCCACTATCAAGCCCTCTTTGACCGGGTGCAGCGACTGAGTATAGAACTGGGCAGTGCCAGCGCCTATATTGTTCCGGAGATAATCAGCCTGGCCCCGGAGAAGATTCGAGCTTTTCTGGACGAAAATCAAGATCTGCAATTGTATTCGCGTTTGCTGGATGAATTGATGCGACAAAAAGAACATATACTCTCCCCGGAGGAAGAGCGCATATTGGCTATGAGTGCGGATTTGTCCCTGGCAGCCAAAAATATCTTTGGAATGCTCAATAATGCCGATATCAAATTCCCGGTAATTCAAGATGAAGAAGGCAAAGCGGTGGAGCTTACCAAAGGGCGCTATGGCAGCTTTATGGAGAGTAATGAGCGCCGGGTGAGAAAAGAAGCCTTTACGGCTTTATACGGCTCTTATGGTAAAGTAAAGAATACCCTGGCTATGAGCCTTGCTTCCAATGTCAAAAATGATATTTTCTATTCCCGGGTGCGCAAGTATCCCTCAGCTTTGGAAGCTTCGCTGGATCAGGATAATATTTCCCCTGAGGTTTATGAACGCCTGGTGGAGACGGTGCATAATAATATGGAACCCATGTATCGTTACCTGCGCTTGCGGAAAAAGGCTCTGGGTCTGGATGAATTGCATATGTATGACATCTATGCTCCGTTGGTTAAGGAATTTAAAAGCAAGGTAAGCTATGAGAAGAGCCAGGAAATGGTATTAAAGGCCCTGCAGCCCCTGGGGGATGAATACCTGGCAATTTTGCGGGGCGGGCTGAAGGGCGGCTGGATTGATGTTTATGAGAACGAGGGAAAGACCAGCGGGGCTTATTCCTGGGGTTGTTACGACTCCCATCCATATGTTCTTATGAACTATGATGATAAACTGGATGATGTCTTCACCCTGGCTCATGAGATGGGTCATGCCCTGCACAGTTATTATTCCAATAAAAATCAGCCCTATGTTTACAGCCAGTATAGTATTTTTGTGGCGGAAGTGGCGTCTACGGTTAATGAACTGCTGCTTATTGATTATTTGCTGGCCCAAAGCCGTGAACCCCGGGAAAAGGCCTATCTTATCAACCACTACCTGGAACAGTTCCGGGGAACCGTATACCGCCAGACCATGTTTGCCGAATTTGAGAAGAAGATTCATGAGCAGGTGGAGCAGGGCCAGACCTTGACGGCAGACGGTCTTTGCCAGAGCTACCGTGAATTAAACCGTTTGTACTATGGCACGGATACGGTATTGGATGAAGAAATAGATATGGAATGGGCTCGTATACCTCATTTTTATTCTGCCTTCTATGTTTATAAATATGCTACCGGTTTTTCCGCTGCGGTAGCTTTGAAGGAGCAGATATTGCAAGAGGGTAAGCCGGCTGTTGCTCGCTACCTGGAATTCCTCAAATCAGGCAGCTCTGATTACCCGCTTAATCTACTTAAAAAAGCCGGGGTTGATCTTACTACCCCTGAACCGGTAGAAAAAGCTTTGCACCTTTTTGCCCGGCTGGTGGCGGAAATGGAAGCGGTGTTGAATGTTTGAGCATTAAGCCCAATAGCAAGCGTCAGGCCAAAAAGCCCTGGCGCTTATTTTTTTGCTTAGTAAGGAAAGTGAGGAGTGAGGGGTGATGGGTGAGGAGTTATTGGTCGTCGGTGGTTGTGACCCCCTGGGTCGTGGGGGGTTAATCAATTATTAATAAAAGGTGCTTTTACAGTTGGCAATTATTCAGCGGCAAATAAATATTAAGATGCCAAAATGAACATATTATTATAGTAAACGGGTAACAAAAGGATTTTAGCTTTTTGCCACATGATAACGAGGAGGGGCCAGGAATTGAACAATTTAAATACCGAAAGCCTCTTTGATGAAGTTTTAAGGGAAATAGCGCCTGAACTTGAGCAGTATTCTAATTATGACCTGCTTATAGGCATCCCTTTCCACAATGAAGTGGAGGCACTACCTTTAATATTGCAATCGGTAGATCAGGTATTACAGTCCTGGATCGGCCGCAGGCAATTAATAGTCTGTGTAGGTGACAACTCGGGTCAGGCAGTTATAGATTCCATAAAAAAACTGGAATTGAAGCACCCACATATTGAGTTCCTTTTACCCCGGGAAATAAGCGGCCGGGGCATGAGCGTCAGGGCCATCATAGAAATAAGTGCGCGCCTGGATGCGGACCTATTGGTTTTCAGCGCCAATATGGCTACAGAGAGGGGGCCGGGAATCGATGGAGCCTGGTTGGAAAGCCTTTTGACCCCCATACAGGGGCACTATGACCTGGTCCTGGGGAGCCTGCGCCGTCACCTGGGTATAGACAGTATCGCTCATATGCTGGCAGCTCCGGTTTTGGAAGCCTTTTATGGCAGCCGGGTGGGCGATCCCCTGGGAGGAACCTATGCCATATCCCACGATTTCTGTGAGGAACTGGCGCATGAAGCCCGTTTCTGGGGTGATAATATCCGGGGCTATGGGGTGGATTTTTGGCTCTTGACCCGCGCTCTTTGCTGGGGCAAGAGTATTTGCGAAGTAAATATGGGAGGAGTTATAAAACCACACAGTCTGGAAACCAGAAATAGGATTTTTTATGATAACCTGGGTACCATATTTGAAGCACTTAGACGGGATAGTGCCATCTGGTTGCAGGATCGCCTGGTAATCAAGGTAGCTGATATTTTAGCTCGTAGTGAAGTAAAGCAGCCCGATTTTGAGAGCTATTCATTTCCCGATCTCTGGCAGAGTTTTCAGGAGGGTTACCACAAATACCGCAGCCTTTTGCATAGCTGTGATCATGAAAAGGAGATCGAAAAGCAATTACAACTGCCTCCGGAAAAATTTCACCTTTCGGATGAACTATGGGTTTCTGCCCTGTTTTCCTTACTCCTGGCCTATACTTTCGATGAGCAAGCAGATCACCGGGAGATTCTGGCGGCTCTGACCACATTGTATAACGGGCGAGTGGCCAGCTATGTCCTGGAAATGCGCAGCTTCAGCGAGCAGCTGGGCTTTCTCACTACTCGCGAAAAGGACGCCATATTAGTAGGTAAGATGGACAATATACGGCAATGCCTGTCTAACCGCTTTTGGCTGCTAAAACCAGAATTAAGCCGGCAATGGCTGCACCGGCGGGAACAGGTCAAACCAGCCATAATTCCGCTAGGATATATGGAATATGTTCCAGGTAAACCCCTGGTAGTTCCTAAAAAAATTCTGGGAAAGGATCAGTGTTTGATTAACACTGATTGTATATTCCGGGAATTGAGAAAACGCTACGAGAATTCCTTTAATGCTTTCCTGGAGCAGGGATTAGCCGTAGATGTAAATGCTCCTCCCCCAACCATCGTGACAGCAGTTAAGGATTTTATGGAGCGGTTGGAACAGAGCCTGGAGGAGCTTTTCCCCGGTGACCTGTATAACGAGCAAGGCTTGGAAGAATTTGTCGAGGCTCTTTTTGCGGTTTTCCCGCAGCATTCCATGTTTACGGTGGGGGAAGACCTCTTGCGAGAAATGCTGGTGCGTTTCCCTCCGGTTAATATAATGATTCCTTTGGCCTGCTACAAACCGGCAGACTTGCTCAAGAAGATGGAGGCGCGTGATGCTCTTACTTATGCCAACCTGGTGGAAGGCCGTTTGTATTCTGACCGCACCCTCTTATGGCTGTTGGATAATTTAAAACCGGAAAGTTTCCACTGGGTGGATATAAAGCCTATCATTTTGAAAGAAGAACTGCACCCGGGGGAGTTGGCCCAGATACGCTTGTCCTATTTAAACCGGGTTACCGGTCGAATTACCATCAAATATCTGGAAGAGGGAAAAGGAGGCAAATATCCTCGTTTAAGGTATTTTACCAGTATTATTCGGCGATTGGCAGTAGCGGAAAATTTTTCCCAGCTATTTCAAGCAATTGTGCGAGAACGAAAAAACCTGGGTCTCAAGGTGGGCTACTCTTTACTAAAGCTACAAAAAGGCGATGAGTTATCGGCCTTGAATATTTTTGAAAATCAACATCACCGCAAATTGGTAGAAAAGCTGAGATACCTGGCCAAAAAGTTATCAGAGCAGGGAAATGAAGAAAAATCGCGCATCTTTACCCTGATGGCTGATAGCTATGGGCTCAGTCAGGTTCTGGAGGATGAAACTTTCCTCACCTGCACAGCCTGGAGCTGGGCCAGTTATAGCTTCAAGGGTGGGATAAAGATCCCCACCCCCATGACTACCAGCGTAGAGAATCGCTGGTTCAATCACGAGTTCCTGGAATTGCTTTACCAGGAACTGGGTTATGACCCGAAAGAAATAACCCAGATCATCTTTCGCCTCATCCAGGCGAACAAGGGCGGTCAGAACCTCCTGGATACCCTCTTGCCCGCTCGACCTCGGGATGTAGCGGTGGTGGTACAGGAAATCACCAATGAGCCCAGTAAATACTTGAAACGATATGAAGGCAATCCCATTCTGGAGCCGATTGAGGAACATGATTGGGAGTCAAAATATGTATTGAACCCGGGAGCTTTGCGGATTAAGGATAAGGTCTATTTGTTTTACCGGGCTGTGGGTAGTGATGGTATCTCGCGTATCGGCCTGGCCATTTCGGATGGTTATAAGGTCTTGGAGCGATTGCCTCGCCCTATTTTCTCCCCATCTACCGCAGAGGAGAAGAGGGGCTGCGAAGACCCCCGCTTAATTATTATAGAAGATAGAATAATCATGCTTTACACGGCTTATGATGGAAATATCGCACAAATAGCTGCCGCTTCTATAAAAGTGGAGGATTTTCTGGCTGGCAAATATGAAAATTGGAAAAGGGATGGCCTGGCTTTCAAGAATATCTGGGATAAAGATGCTATACTATTCGCGGAAAAAATCAACGGCAAGTATGTTATTTATCACCGTATCGAACCCAGCATATGGGCTACTTATATGAAAGAAATAAGTTTTCCTCTGAAAGAAAACCATGCTATTATCATCGGTCCCCGCCCGGGAAGAATGTGGGATTCCCTAAAAATCGGAGCCGGGGCGCAGCCTTTGAAGACCAAATATGGATGGCTTCTGGTTTACCACGGGGTAGACTATAATTATGTTTACCGCTTGGGAGTAATTCTGGTTGATCTAAATGATCCGGCCAAGGTAATTTACCGTTCACCCAATCCCGTTTTGGAACCGGAAGAAGACTATGAAATCGGGTTTTCTGGAGCCTGGGTACCCAATGTGGTTTTTACCTGTGGCGCAGTAGCTGCTACTGATAAGGAAGTACTGGAAGACAATGATGAAATACTGGTCTATTACGGGGCGGCTGATACCAGCATAGGAATGGCCCGGGCTACCCTGGCCGACCTGGTCCCGGAGGTCTTCCGAGTGGAGGTTCAGGTTTAGGTTTTTACAATAAAAATTAAGTTATAGTTAAAGCTGGTTCGATGAGTTCCAGCTTTTTCTTCTTTTATAGCCTCTCCTATTTCATGTTCGGTAATTAAGTTGACTACGCTGCAAAAACCCCTTTTGTTGTTGATGAAAAGTGGGTTAGTAGAAGCTTGAATAGTAAGATGTAGCAGGAAACAAATTAAATTTCTCACTTTACTAATACAATGGTTGAACAATGGTTCAACAATGGTTGCGACTTTTCTTACTAACCACCCATGGCTGTTGCATAGTTGATATCAATGGAAATTGCTGGGCAGGGGAGTAATGTAAAAAAAGAGATATTAAGCAGGAAAAAGAAAATAGAAGAAGAATATGGTAAGGTACTAATTAAGCTTGATTGCTGTCCATGGAGGGAAATAATGGCGGGTAAAACGGAAAGAACTGAAAAGAGTAAGAAAGCCAATACAAATAGCGAAATCTTATTTTATCCAGATGATGAGTTCCGGGAGACCCCAGGTGATAGCTTACGCTTTATGCTGGGGGCTTTCAAACATTCCAGCCAGGCCTTTTTGGCCGTCAATAAGGATGCTTCCTTTAAGGCGGTAAACCAGGCCCTCTGCAATACTTTGGGATATAGCCGGCAGGAACTAAGGTTGTTAAATGAGCGCGAAGATCTTAAAGCAATTATACCTGCAATTATTGCCGAATATGAGAATTCTGGACCAGGAATAAAGAAAAACAAGCTAAATATTGCTGGCAAAAATGGCGAAGATTTAATGTTAAAATATGTGGTTAACCGCAGCAGTGATGGCCGGTATTATTATATATTTGTGAATGATATCAGTGAGCAGGAACAGACCGAAATAAGATTAAGAGAATCGGAGGAGCGCTATCGTTTGATTGCGGATAATGCTTTTGATCTTATTAGCATAATCGATCCCAGGACGAATTGCTATCGATATCTTAGCCCTTCTCATCATAGGATGCTGGGTTATTCACCTGAAGAACTGATAGGGAAAAACTGCTTTGAACATATGCATCCGGATGACCGGGCTCGGGTAACAAAAAAGCTGGAAGAAGGATCAAGAGCAGGTCATGGCCGGGCACAATACCGCTCAGCAAAAAAAGACGGGTCCTATATTTGGCTGGAAGCGATAGGTAGAATAATTTGGAATGAGCATGGAGAAGAAGAAATACTGCTGGTTACTCGTGATATCAGCGAGCGGAAAAAGGCGGAGGAGGCACTTAAAGCATCGGAAGAAAGCTATCGCTATATAGTGGATTCTGCTGCTGATGGAATAACCGTAGTTGATTGTAACAGCTACGGTCCTAAATACACAAATTCCGCCCTGGAAAGAATGTTGGGTTTTTCCAGCAAAGAGTATAGCCAGGTAAACCTTTTTGATCGGGTTCACCCGGAAGACCACGAAAGAGTCTTTAAGGCAGTAAAGGAAGGGGAAAGAACTGGATATAACAGCGCTGAGTTTCGCTATCGTAAAAAAGACGGGAATTATATCTGGTTGGATACCAATGGCAAAATGCTTTACCGGGACGGCCAGGCCGAATGGCTTTGTATATCCCGCGATATCAGCAGCAAAAAACAGGCCGAGGAGGAGTTAAGGTATTCGGAAGAGAGATACCGCATAATTGCTGATAGCTCCTTCCTGATGATTTCCACGTTTTGTCCTGATAAGATGCAATATATATATTGGAATTCCACGGTTTATAAAATGCTGGGTTTAACTGCAGAAGATATATCGGGACGGGATTTATTTTATTGGGTTCATCCTGAGGACCATGCCCGGGCTTGCTCTGCATTTCAGGAACTCCTGGAAAATGGTGAGGGAAGCTGTGAATGCCGGCATCGAAGGAAGGATGGTTCCTATGTATGGATTGAAGTCCAGGGAAAACTTATAAGAAACCCCGCCGGTAAGCTGGAAGTGTTGTTTTTCAGCCGGGATGTGAGCGAACTCAGAGAGGCCCGGGATAAATTGCAATGCCAGCTTGAGGAGCAGCAGGAGTTGATTAACAACCTGAACGAGCTTTTCTATATCTACGGGCCCGATTTTCGCCTGCGTTTTGTCAACCGTAAAACGATAGAATGCCTGGGTTACAGCCGGGAAGAGATGATAGGCAAGTCGATTTTTGATTTTGTCCCTGCAGAAGACCTGGAATTGGTTAAAGCTCGCGTACTAGAACGCGAACATTGTGGGGAGGTAAAAACCTACGAACACCAGGCTTTATGCCAAGATGGTCGAAAGGTACTGCTGCGGGTAAAAGGTTCCTTAATTATGAAAGGAGGTAATCTTGAAGGGGTACAGATCCTGGCCGAAGATATCACGGAGCAGCGCAGGATGGAGAAAGAGATGCTCAGGCTCGCCCAGTTGCAGACAGTGGGGGAAATGGCTGCGGGGATCGGCCACGAAGTAAGAAATCCCATGACAACAGTAAGGGGCTTCCTGCAGCTAATGTCCCAAAATACAGAATTAACCAAATACCAGGCATATTTTGATACTATGTTGGAAGAACTGGATCGGGCCAATTCAATTATTTCTGAATTTTTGTCCCTGGCCAAGAATAAAATGGTAAACCTTCATAACCTGAACCTGAATGATATCATAACGCAATTGTACCCTTTACTTCTGGCTGATGCCATGGTATCTGATAAGTATATTCTATTGGAATTAGGGGAAATCCCTAATTTATTATTGGATGATAAAGAGATGCGCCAGCTTATTATTAACCTGGTTCGCAATGGGCTGGAAGCCATGGAAGGTGGACAGAGTTTGGAGATTAGTACCCGGCTGGAAGCAGAAGAAGTGATATTATCGATAAAAGATCAGGGCAAGGGAATTGATAAAAGTTACTGGGGAAAGCTGGGCACACCCTTTTTTACTACCAAAGATAAAGGTACGGGCCTGGGCCTGGCTATATGCTATAGCATTGCCCGCCGGCACAATGCCAGCATCAGGGTAGACAGCAGCAACCGGGGCACTACCTTCGAAGTCTGTTTCAAAATGGAACTGCTAGAGGGAATATTGGAATTTCAATATTGATATTCCCTTATCTACCCCATTTTCCCTATGAAGACTGGTCAATATCAACTTTCTTCTCGATAAAATTCTCCATAAGTTTATCACTTAACAATAAAGATAAAACCGCTTCCGCTCCTTGGTTCAAATTAACCCCTTCCCGAGTAATAGCATCATAACAGCCGCCCGTTTCTGCATTATAGAGAGATAAGCCATGAATATTATGACCTCGGTACCATTTATGCGCCAGGATGGCCAGCTCTAAAAACTCAATTTCTCCTATGCTTTCATAGGCTTCCATACAGGCAAAAGCAGTAGAAGCGGCATCTACTGGTTGCTGGTCAAAAAGAGCTATTTCTTGATCGCGAAAATACCAGCCATCATTACCTATAATATTGAGATAACCCTGGCGAAAAAGTATACTATTCAAAAAATTAAGGGAGTCATAGCCTATTTTTAGGGCTCTTTTATCAGCAGTTTGCTGGTACAGTGCAAACATGGCCTGGGGAAGAATACCATTGCAGTAAGTAAGGTATTCTTCAAACCACAACCATTTTTGGGAATGTTGCCCTTGATATAGATTGATTAAGAACTCTCCCAGCTTTTTTATGAAATCCTGCTGCCTTGTTCCCAATCCGGACCATTGGCACTTGCACAGGCCAATTAAAGTATAGGCAATAGCCCGGGGTGATTGAAAAGAAAAGGCCCGGGGCAGGTTTCTTAAGAGCATTTCCTGGCATTTCTCACTTATTTCCGGCCAGGGACTGGAACTACCCAGGCTGCAGGCCAGCAGAGCCCGCCCCACACTGTCATCGGAATTAAAAAGGGAAGAGTACTTACCATCCCGCATAAAATTGGACCAGCTTCCATCTTTATGCTGGGATTGATAGAGAAAAGAAGTATAGCAAATGGCATATTCGCGACCTCCCGGCATCTCCATGGCAAGTATCAAGGCCCGGGCATTGTCATCCAGGGTAAAACCGCTGGTAGGATCCGCTGTATCCAGATGAGAAAACTGCAAAATGCCGTTTCCCCGGCTCATTTCTTGCATATGTCTATAGTCTGGCATAACTAATCCTGGGCTCCTTTGTTAATGGAGTCTCGGCTAATAACTTTTCGAACAGGCGAGTGTATTGTTGCCCAACACTGGGCCAACTCCAGCTCTTACCGAGTTTTAAAGCATTATATTGCAGGCTTTGTTTAAGATCCGGGTTTGTAAGAATCCTTTTCATTAGCCCAGCCAGTTCTTCAGGGTCTGCTTCGGCGGCTAAAAGACCTCTTCCACCGCTTAGGAATTCACAAGCATAAGCATAAGAGGTCGATACTATTGCCCGGCCACAGCCTATGGCGAAAGCCATGGTTCCGCTTACGGCCTGGTCCTTATTAGGATAGGGGCTAAGGTAAATATCACTCATATAAAGGTATTCGCCCAGCTCTTCATCACTTAAAAATTTATTAACAAAAACAACATTATGCTCCAAGCCCAGCTTAACTACCATATCTTCCAGCATATGCCGGTATTTTTCGCCTTCCTGCTTCTTTAACATGGGATGAGTCTGGCCTAGGATTAAATAAGTTGCTTGGGGATGTTCTTTTACGATTTGAGCTATAGCCTGGATGCCAAGCTCCAGGCCTTTCCCCGGTCCTATAAGTCCGAAGGTGCTTATTAAATCCCGCCCTTGCAGGCCGTATTTTTCTTTTAAGCTATCTTGTGTTTGTTCTTTGAATTCCGGTACCCCATGAGGTATTACCTGGATAAGCTCGGGTGGAGCTTCATAGAGGTCGGAGAGGAGATGCTCCGAACGCCTGGTCATACAAACGATAGCTGAAGCCCGCGAACAAAGGTAATTTAAAACCTGCTTCTGGCGTTTGGAGGGCCGGGGTAGAACCGTATGGGTAATAAGGACAAAGGGTTTATGCAGGAGTCGCACCAACTCCGCTATATATTCGCCCTCCATACCTCCGTAAATCCCGTATTCATGTTGTATTATTATCAACTCCAGCGGTGCTTTATTTAAATAATTGGCTGCTCGTATATATGACTGTTTATGGTTTTGCTTCAGATTAAAAAGCACTTCGTCTGTATAATGGTATTGATAACTATTATCCGATACGGCCATTACCTTTACTTCATTACCATTGATTAACAGGCTGTTGCGTAAATCCATGGAAAAGGTGGCGATACCACATTGTTTGGGGGGGTAGGTTCCCAGATTGAGTAGGATCATTACTCTACACTCCTTTATTAAACAAAGATACTTATTTAAATCTTCCCGTAATAAACAATTGACTATACCTGATCTTGAAATTCGCTCTTAGGATAATTGTAAACGGGAGTAAAGGAAAACTCGGCCGGGCTTGATTCATCATCCATACCCAGGGATTGCAGGTAGCCAAATAGCTCGGCTTTTATCTGCTCCAGAGCTTCAGGACTATTGCCCTCACAACGAACAATTAATTCAGGACCGGTATTGGAGGCCCTCACCAGACCCCAACCTTGCGGAAATAGTATGCGGGCCCCATCAATTACTATTAATGGGTATTTAAGCTTAAAATATTCCCGTACTTTATCCACTATAAAGAATTTTTCCTCATCACCCACCGGAATTCTTATTTCCGGAGTAGAATAGTAGCGGGGTACATCAGAGAGCATTTCACTAATATTCTTCTCGCTGTGCGAAAGCAACTCCAAAAGGCGGGCGCCAGCATAAAGGGCATCATCAAATCCATAATAATCATCGGCAAAAAACATGTGCCCGGACATTTCTCCGGTGAAAACCGCATTGATTTCTTTCATTTTGGATTTAATAAGTGAATGCCCGGTTTTATATATTAAAGGTTTACCTCCCAGGCGTTCAATTTCATCGATTAATGCCTGGGAACATTTTACTTCTACAATGCACTCACAACCGGGATATCGGGGCAGTATATCACGCCAGAACAGGATCATCAACATATCTCCCCAGATCATATTTCCCCTGGCATCTACCACTCCCAGGCGGTCTCCGTCTCCATCTATACCAATACCTAAATCTGCTCCGGTTTTCTTTACTTCTGCCACCAGGTCCACCATATTTTGGGGGTCTACCGGATCCGGGTGGTGATGGGGAAAACTAGGATCAGAGTCGCAATAGAGTTCGCTAACCTCACAACCCAGGCTGCGAAAAACCTGGGGAGCAAGAGTGGAAGCGGTTCCATTACCGCAGTCAACTACTAGGTGAGCTGTGTTGGGGCCCATTTTAATTTTACTTTTAATCATTTCTATATAATCAGGGATTATGTCTATCGTTTCCAGCTTTCCCCGAGGTCCGGCAAAAAAGTCTTGCCTTTCAATTCGTTGTCTGATATTCTGAATCTCTTCGCCAAAAATAGTATGATCCCCTAAAAGAAGTTTGCAGCCGTTGTATTCGCCGGGGTTATGACTGGCCGTTATCATTATGCCGGCTTTAATATCCAGATGCCGGGAGGCAAAATAAAAAACCGGGGTAACCACCATACCCAGATCAACCACATCACAACCGGAGTCCAGAATAGCTTCAAGCGCTAACTCCCGCAGGTGGGGAGAAGATAGGCGGTTATCCCTGCCTAGGAGGATTTTACTGTGTCCTTTTATGATGGCATGAGTAGCAAAAGCTCGGGCAATGTCCAACATAAGCGAGTCGTTCAACTCATCTGGGACTATTCCTCTAATATCGTATTGCCTAAAAATCTTTTTTATAGCTATTTCCTCCTCAAAGAGTTAGTACGAAAAGTGAGGAGTGAGGGGTAAGGGGTGAGGGTTTTGTTTATTTCCTGCTACATCTTACCATTCAAGCCCCTACTAAATCACTTTTCATCGGTGGTTAAGGCCCCTGAGCCATGGGGGGTATTATGAAGATAGAATTTCTCCTGTTTTCATCAGTGGTTATGGCCTAATTGCTATTTCTTCCTATAAAAGGTCAAAACGCTTCTTTTCCTGCAAGAACTCAACAATTTCGCGTATATCCTGGGCCCTATTACGGTCAGCCACCAGAACCAGATCTTCGCTTTCCACCAGCAATAGATTATCTACCCCGAAGAGTACTATAGTTTTTTCTGTCTGTTTTATAATGCAGTTATTGCTATCAATGAGCAAAACATCATTGCCGTTGCAAACATTGTTTTTTAGATCCGGGAGATATATTTCTGCTAGGGCATTCCAGTTTCCCAGATCACACCAGCCAAAATTGGCCGGAACCACTGCCATAGAATCTGATTTTTCTGCTACTCCATAATCCAGGCTGATTTCGGGGAGCAGGGGATAGGAATCAATGTACTTATCGAAACCGAGGATCAGTTTTTCATATATTTCTGGGAGGTGGGTTTTAAATTGATCACAGAGGGTTTTAGCTTGGCTAATATAAATACCGGCATTCCACATGTGACTTCCTGAAGCCAGATAAGAATTGGCAGTTTCCGGATCGGGTTTTTCGCAAAAAGAATTAACAGAAAAAACGCCGGGGATTTCGCCTATTTCCCACTTGGTTTTCTCTATGTAACCATAACCGGTTTCCGGACGGCTGGGGGAAATGCCTATGGTAGCCAGGTGACCATTTTGGGCGGCCATACAAGCTCGCTGGACGCTGTCGATAAAAGCTTCAGTATCCAATACATGATGATCAGCCGGGAAAAATCCCAGTATCTCGTCTTCCCCCTCTCCATAATAACGGGTTAATACCAGACCAACCGCGGGAGCAGTGTTTTTTCCTTCGGGCTCACTTAAGATTTCAATCTTTTCTTTATCGCTACGCTGCTGTACCAGTTCATTGATACCAGGCAGAAGGCTATCATTGGTAATAATGATCACCCGGCTGGAACCTGCTGTCATCAGTCGATCAATGGTATGATCCAGCATGCTTTTACCATTAACAAATTTACACAATTGTTTGGGTCGTGTTTGTCTGCTTTCCGGCCACAAGCGAAGGCCCTTCCCTCCGGCCAAAACTACTGCTATCATAGGAAACCTCCGTTTACTCCTGACATTAATTCTATGCTTAGGCTTTCCCCAAATATTACCCTGATTTAATTATGCAAGGGCTCAAATCCTTAAGATTTTAGCATTGCAATCTGATTTTTTAGATGGACCGCTCCTTTAACTCTTAACTAGTATGGCTTTTTGTTGAGGATTTTATAACGAGGTGAAATATATTCCCCGCTTCTTTAGGCGGTCGATTATTAACAAAACAGACGGCGGGTTCTAATCCCCTGCCTCGTTGCAGCGCTGTGTTGAAACTGCTTAAGCAGTTTCTTCCGATGCTTAAAATTATCTTTATCGGTGATAATGCTTAATTTAAAAGAGCTCTCCCGGGGAAAAATAGATTAATAGCAGGGAGGTAATTTAATGATTTTAAATAAATTTAGTTTAAAAACTGATAGGCAAGCTGAGGAACCGGTAACATTGAAGGATATTGGCGGTATTTTGCTGGGTTGTTTCATCCTAGCTGCTGCCATACAGGGAATATTGATTCCGGCACAGCTCTTGACCGGGGGAGTTACTGGGATAGCCATTATCCTGAACTATCTAACCTCGATTGACGTTTGGCTATGGTATATGCTTCTTAATATACCCATATTTATTGCCGGGTATCGCCTGGTTAGCCATCGTTTTGCCATTTACAGCTTAATCGGTACTTTTGCCCTTACTGCTTTTTTGGCTTTACTTAAACCCGTCAACCTGGGCATAGAAGAAACTATTTTGGCCGCAATTTTTGGTGGAACTATGGGCGGAATAGGCACTGGTATTATATTTCATAGCAAAGGTTCTTCCGGTGGACTTGATATTATTGCTGTAATCATCAAACGCTACTGGGGTTATAATATAGGGCAAACCTTTTTTGCCGCTAATCTGCTGGTGATTTCGCTTTTTCTCTTATTATCCAGTTTGGAACTGGCCCTTTTCTCAGTGATTGGTATCTATGTTTCATCTAGAATGGTGGACCTGGTAGAATCCGGGCTTAATATTAGCCGGACTGCTATGATCATTTCTAAGCAGCATGAAGAAATCGCCTATGGCATACTGCATAATCTGCAGCGGGGTTGTACTTATTTAAGCGGGACAGGTGCCTATTCCAGTAAAGAGGAAAAAATAATTATGACTACAGTAGGTAAAACGCAACTCCCTCGCTTGAAGGAAATCGTATTTCAGATCGATTCCCAAGCCTTTCTAATCATTAATGAAACTATTGAGGTTTTTGGAAAAGGCTTTAAACCAAGCGGAAGAGAATACTAAGGGGAAGCTTTACTCAGTCTTTTAACTATAACAAATATTCATTTCAAACATTCCTCAGCATGTGCTATAGTTATAGCGATTAAAATTAGCTATTATCTGCTCGTCTTGGCTGAAATAAACGAGGAGTGTTTTTAATGAAATCCATATATTTGGACAATGCGGCTACCTCTTTCCCCAAACCAGAGAGTGTTTATAGAGCGGTAGACTTTTGTCAGCGTAACCTGGGAGGTAACCCGGGACGCGGCAGCAGCCGAGAAGCGCTCAAGGCTGGTTCGCTTCTGCTTGATGCTCGGGAGGCCCTGGCAGCCTTATTTAATATTCAGGATAGTGCTCAAATTGCTTTTTGCTCCAATGTTACTGAAGCACTTAATACCGGGCTTAAGGGTATATTGAAACCCGGTGACCATATAATTACCACCAGTATGGAGCATAATGCGGTAGCTCGTCCTCTCTTTCAAATGTCAAAGGAGGGAGTGGAATGGACGGCAGTAAAGTGCGAACCCGATGGCAGCCTGGATCCGGAAGAACTGCGCCGGGCGATTAAGCCCCAAACACGGATGATTTGTGTTTTACATGCATCTAACCTTACGGGCACCGTGATGCCGGTCAAGACTATTGGGCAAATAGCTCGGGAAAACGGGATATTGTTTATGCTGGATACGGCACAGACGGCGGGAGTATTAAGGATTGATGTTGAGGAATTTAAAATTGATATCTTGGCATTTACCGGCCACAAAGGGCTATTGGGGCCACAAGGGACCGGAGGAATATATCTAAGACCTGGCATTGATATCAAACCACTCAAAGAAGGCGGAACCGGCTCATTTTCCGAATACCTGGAACATCCGGATTTTATGCCGGATCACTTGGAAAGCGGTACTCTCAACACCCCAGGCATAGCGGGTCTCCTGTCAGGGGTTAATTTTATTAGGGAAATTGGAATGGAAAATATCCGTAAGCATGAGCAGGAACTTACTCAGTTGTTAATCGATGGCCTTAAAGAGATACCAGGAATATCGTTGTACGGACCTGATGACATTAACCAGCGGACAGCTGTTTTAGCCTTTAATATAGCAGGAATGGATTGTGGTGAGTTGAGTATGACCCTGGACTATGAATATGGGGTTATAACCCGTTCCGGTCTGCACTGTGCACCCCTGGCACATGCTACACTAGGAACCATTCACAACGGTGCATGTCGTTTTAGTCCCGGCTTTTTTAATACCAAAGAGGAAATAGAAGCGGTAATAAAAGCCGTTCATAAGCTGGCTCGTAGGAACTAATAAAAAAAAGAAACCACCAGCAAATTGCAGGTGATTTCGATTAAATATTAGATATAATAGCAAAAGATTCGTAAGGACTACATTCTATACAATAAAATAAAATGATTATTTTAAAATGGGTCCAGGCAGTGGCAACACTGCTCTACCAAAAGCGGTATTGAGTATTATAGCTGCAGCCAGATAGATGGCTAAAAGTCCACCTGCCAGGAGGAAGTTTGCCGCTATAGGACCATAAGAATGGCTCAGCCATCCAATGTCCATAAAAGCAACAAAGAATACACCTATATCCAGAATCAAGACTATCAGGCTCATTACCAGAGGAGATTGCTTAAGATAGGCCGGGGTCCATAAAATAAGGGTGAGCCAAAGAACCATCCAGGCCCAGCCATCAATATGGGCATCCATGGCCCAACCGTTCACAGCTGCGAAATACTTGAGGATAAACTCCAAGCCACCTACCAACATGAAAAAGGCCGAGAAAAACAGGAACACGTTACCACCTGTAGTCGATCCCTCTTTTAGCTCGATTACGGCAACTGTAAACTGAACAACAAAGCCACCTAGCAACCATATTCCCATCAGGGGAATACAACTATGATCGACTGTTCCTGAGAGCACCGCATAAAAAACAAAACATGCTATTCCTAGAGCTACCAACCCTGCCGGTGCCGGATTTGCCCAACCACCATTTCCTGACATTAAAAACTCCTCCTTTTTATAATGTTCATCTTTGCTTTATATTCCTCAAAAGGAAAGGTATTCTAGAAATCACCTCCTTGGGAAGAATTTGCTCTAAGGTGTTGAAGGTAAGCCTTCGCCTTGAAGCCAGTAACAAAAAGAAAAATGATGATTGGGTTGAGATTATTTAATACTGCTTAAAATCTGGTGATACTGGTGATGGATATAGAGTTGATTTGCTTTTGAGAAAGAAAATGGAATGGGTTATTATTTCATATAGATATGATAGAAAATAAAAAGGGCAGTTTCTGCAACTCCTTGATTACTTGGGAATCGGCCTGCCTTCTATTGTAGGTAATATACATAGAAGAAAACTCCTCCTCAGATTTTGTCCTTAATCACCTTATATAGGTTAATGCTTGGAAAACCTTGGTAGCAAAATCAGGCACTTTGTCTCTCTCTATAAGATATTCGTAGTGCTTTCATTGTATGAAGAACTAGCGTAATTTGTCAATACTATTATCCTGAATTTTTAAAAAATTTGCAATATTCGTCCATGCGTTGGGAAAAGGTTAAGGATTATGTAAAGCTTATTTTTATCAGTATAATTGCAAAATAGATAGTAAAATACAGATAAAACTTAAGTAAGTATATACCGTTTTATTAGGCTATCAAATATACTTAAATAAGCTTGATTACTCCAAACCCTTTATTATCTTAAGGAGGTTAAAATTTGTTTCCCCAAAGTAACGAACTTGAAGCTTATATTTGCCTAATAGCTGGCGGCAGCCGGGGGATTGGTGCTGCTATTGCGCGGGCGGTTGCGGCTAGGGGAGCGAGTGTAATTATTAACTACCGTTCTTCGGAATTGGAGGCCCTGCGCCTGGCTCGCGAATTGAGAGAGAAAGGCGCTGGGGTTTTGGCGATAAGAGCAGATTTGAGCCGGGAAAACGAAGTGGAAAGGATGTTTACCCGTATTGAAGCCGAAATGGGAAATGTGAATGCCCTGGTATATAATGCTGGCATTTCCCAAAGGGGATTGCTTATTGAATGCAGTGAGGAACAGTGGGATCGTGTTATGGATACCAACTTGAAAGGAGCTTTTCTATGTTGCCGCCGGGCACTTCCCTATATGATTAGAGAACGTTTTGGCAGAATAATTAATATCGCTTCTGTACTGGGAATAACCGGTGCCTCTTATGAGTCCATATATTCTTCTGCCAAGGGAGGCTTAATTGCTCTTACCCGCTCGTTGGCTCAGGAAGTTGGGCCATCGGGAATTACTGTAAATGCTATTGCCCCCGGGCCGATCTTTACAGATATGTTGCGCGAGGAACTTGATGAAGATGAAATGGCTGATCTGACCCGAGAGATACCAGTCGGCCGGTTGGGTTGTCCCAAAGATGTCGCTGCCGCTTGTGTTTTTTTACTGGGACGAGAAGCTTCGTTTATCAATGGCCATATACTTTCGCTTGATGGTGGATGGAAACCATAAACGGTGCCAGGCAGTGCGGCCGAGCTAGGCTGCATCATATAACGGGTGGGAATCCCGTCCGGTAAGGTTAGCCAACCGCCGGTAATTAGTCTTGGAGGGCAGAGGGTAACCGCTGTCTTTAAGCGTAGACAAACAAGCAAACGGGCCGAAAGCAGTAGCTGAAGGTGTTGAGCCCCGAAATACCGAACATGGGAAGGCAGATGCTATTGCCTGAGCAGAATGCAACATCCTGGAAGTCGATAAGGCTAGACGACAGGACTTCCCCGGGGTCGGAGGCCTCGGCACGTTTGACATCGTTATGATGTAGTAACTCGGGAGATCCTATTTTCTCTTCTCCAGCCACGGAGGAGTATGACCGACAAGTGATAATAAGCGAGGGAGTCAAATGGGAAATAGGAAGTCGGATCATTGCGTAATACTGATGATAACGGGTAATGCCGGAGGAGGGAAGGCAATGACACAATGGAGCCCTTACAGGGGACACATTTACCACACCGGAGGTGGAGACAAAGTTAAATGGAAACAGGACTTGTAAGGATAGCAGAGATAGCTAGACAGAACCCGAAAGAACGATTCACAGCCTTGATACATCATATCAATCATGAAACACTGAAAGAGTGTCATCTAGAGATCAGTGGATCAAAGGCAAGTGGAGTAGATCAGGTGACAAAACAAGCGTACGAGGAAAATCTTGAAGCCAACATAGCAGACCTGATCGGAAGAATGAAGCGGCAGGCGTATAAACCCCAGCCAGTGCGAAGGGTATATATCCCTAAAGAAGGCAGCAACAAAAGGCGGCCCCTGGGAATACCTAGTTATGAGGATAAACTAGTGCAGAAAGGACTTGCAAGGATACTCAATACAATCTATGAGCAAGATTTTCTGGACTGTTCCTTTGGATTCAGACCTGGCAGAGGCTGTCACGATGCATTAAAGGTACTAAATCACATCATTGAGAGAAAGAAAGTAAACTATATAGTCGATGCAGACATCCGCGGCTTCTTCGATCACGTCGATCATGAATGGATGATGAAATTCTTAGAATTGCGCATAGCTGACCCTAATTTACTGCGCCTGATTAAAAGGTTTCTTAAAGCAGGGGTAATGGAAGCAGGAATCGTGTACGACACACCTAAAGGAACACCACAGGGTGGTATAGTATCACCAATACTTGCGAATATATATTTACATTATGTGCTGGATCTATGGTTTGAAAAGGTAGTAAAGAAAAGGTGTCAAGGTGAAGCATACTTGGTAAGATATGCCGATGATTTTGTGTGCTGTTTTCAGAACAAAAGCGATGCGGAATGGTTCTATGCGAACCTGCGGGAAAGACTGAACAAGTTCAATCTGGAAGTAGCAGAGGAGAAAACCCGTATTATAGCTTTTGGGCGCTTTGCAGATAAAGAGAGTAAAAAGCAAGGAAGGAAGAAACCAGATACATTTGATTTCCTGGGGTTTACTCACTACTGCAGTAAAAGCAAGAAAGGCTGGTTTCGGGTAAAACGGAAAACAAGCCAAAAGAAATATCGAAGCAGTCTGCTTAAATGCAAAACATGGCTTAGGAAGCACCTAATTTCACCCACGGATTATGTAATAGAGATGTTACAAATTAAACTGCAGGGATACTACAGATATTACGGAATAACAGATAACTCCACGGCATTAAGAAACTTTTGTGACAAAGTACGAAGAATGTTATTCAAATGGTTCAACCGCCGTAGCCAGCGCAAAAGCATGAACTGGGATAAATATGTACGCTTTCTTAATAAACACCCGTTACCAAAGGGAAGAATTTATGTAGATATATATGACGTAAGGCCCGAGCTGCTGAGTTATCTAAAGTGAATGACATTGTGAGGAGCCGTGTGCGTTAATTGCGCAAGCACGGTTCTGTGAGGAGCATAATGCCAATCAGCCATGGAGCAAATATTGTGACACTCTCAGAGGAAACGGAGAGCAACAGATTAACACAAAGCGTCTCCTAAAGCTGAAAGGCATATGTTTACTCGACCTTAAGTTGTTAAGTTATTAACCAAGGGTTATATATTTTCACCGGTTTTCCTCGCCTGGTAGCGAAGCTTTGCCCTGAAAAACCGGCTGGCTATATGTATCATTTATTTCTACCACATATATGCTGCGGGGTCGTAAAGCTGGGACCGGGAAGCTTACCTGGCAACTCAAACGCTCCACCCGCTTGATACGCTCATGCAACAAAAATTTCCAATCACGAAAACTATCCTCATTCATTACCATTATTAGCTGCTGCTCGTGCTCGGGATAGAGAGTAGCAATACCGGGGTATCTATTAATATCGTTATCACCGCTTTTCTTACTGTCCAACATCTGGTAAGGGTGTTCTAGAAAAGTTAATAAATAGGGCAGGGGCTTGTTTTCCAGGGGCAATTTATCATCTATTAAAACTATACTTTCATGCCCCTGTGACATTTGGCGGGTCAGCTTGACTACTTCCAGAGCCAGGCGGTTTGATTCATTGGTATTGATCCTTTCGCTGCAATAGGAGTAATAGGGGAATAGCTGGGCAGTGGCCAGAAACAGTATCAGTGTAGCTGTGATGATATTTACTGCTTTTTTCTGGCTGGTCCTACTCTGTATTTTACGGATAATTTGGACCAGGCCATAAGCAAGCAGGATGAGGGCACAAATAAGCAGGGGCATTATATAGCGGGTAGCCAGGTAGAATACATAGCGTTTGTTAAATAAAGGTATTATGAGCACTCCCCCCAGGAGCAGCCAAAAGGGGAGCCCCTTTTTTGCTTTAATGGAAAAATAAGCCCCGGTGCCGATCAAAAACAGGGATAAAATAAAGAGGGGATGAAGACTATACTGCCAAAGCTCTCCATAGTTCCGGTAAATGGAAGTGACTGAACGAATCAATTCAACTAATAGTTGGGCCATATTATGCAAGTAAGAATCAATACTAAGATTCTGCTCCAGAGCATAGGATTTGTTGCTTAGCCATTTGAAACTTCCTCCAAAAGACAGCAAATTATAGTAAACCATATTGACGTAGCCAAAGAGGAAAGAGAGAGCAGCAAGCAGGTAGTAGCGGAATGGTATAGCAAAATTCCGAAAATTGGCAGCCAAATAGACCACTATTACCAACAGGTAAATAATTACCGAGGAGTGGGTCTGCAAGGTGGTTGCCCAAAAAAAGGCGGCCAGGACCAAAAGTCTACCGCTTTTCTCTTGTTCAGATTTGAGCGTTACCAGCAGAGCCAGGGTAAAGAAGAAGGGGGTGGTGCAGTTGGCCCAGGCCATGTGGCTAAGCAATATATGCATTCCATTGGTCAGCAAAAGAAGGGCGGCGATCAACCCACTGCTCTCACCAAATAAATGCTTCCCCAAGCGATATACCAAATAGACAGAGAGGGAGGAAGTAATAGCAACATAGAGCCGGGGCCAGTATATATTGGGCCCCATAATTTTAAAAATAGCGGCCAGAATGTAGTTGTGCATAGCCCCGATATCATGGGCGGCGTTATGAAGAGGCCAGGCCTGCCCGCTATAAATAAGATAAGCCAGTTGAACCTCTTTTAATTCATCAATAAATCGGGGGAACTCCCATAACCAGGGAAGACGAATTGCCAAGGCCAGCAGGAATAGGGTCATAGCCAGCAGGGCCGGTTTCCAGGGCCATTGGACAGTAGGCAAATCATAACGGTTAGTCATTAATGCTATCTTCAGACGGAATAAATCCTGGGCCATTTGCAGGGGAGTCAGAATACGGTTTACGCTGCTACCCGGGCAGTCTATAGCTTCAACCGCTTGTTCACATATTTCCAGCTTCAGAACTCTAGCCAGAACCAGGAGTTCAACATCAAAAGCGAAACCCTTCAAGCGCTGCCGGGTAAACAACTTTTGGGCAGCTTCCCGTTGAAAGCCTTTCAAACCACATTGAGAATCAGTGATACCCGGAAGCAAAAGAAATTGAACCAGGCGGTTGAAGCCTCGGCCCATTAAGCCCCGCAGCTGTGACTCGCCTTCCAGCCGAGCACCTGCTGAAAAATTACGCCGGGCTATAACTATTTGCGAACCTGAGCGGAGCTTATGTAGCATTTGCTCTATATGCTTGGGAGTAAAGGTATGGTCTGCATCGGTATATAGCAGGTATTCCCCGCGAGCTGCCAGCATTCCGGTTTGTACTGCCTTGCCCTTGCCCTGGTTGCAGTTATAACCCAGGCAGCGGATACAGGAATTCTTCTCGGCTAAAGAACGGGCAATTTGTCTGGTATGGTCATTGCTCCCATCATCAACTACGATAATTTCCACGGGAAAAAGCCCAGGCAGCAAATCGGCCAGTTCTTGCAGGCGAGCCGGGAGCCGCTTGCTTTCATTGAAGGCAGGAATAACCACGCTGGTCAATCCGGACACATAATCCTCGCTGAAGCTGACCTTGGCACTGCTGTCCCGGCTAAAGACCCAGCTGCGGTAAGCCCAAAAATTCCACCCGGCGGAAAAGATGGTTCCCAGTATCTTGGCGGCATTAAGGTAAAGGTAAGAAGTTGTATGAACCCGGCTGAGAACCGAGGATAGTAAAAAGACGGTAGTAGTATTTATGGCGGCTCCGGTCAGGGAAGCCAGCAAAAAGCGCCGGAACTGATGCCGGCCCTTCCCGCCGGAAGAGGCGAAGGTCCAATGGCGATTCAGGAAGAAACTGTTGATTATTGCTAAAGAAACTGATAATAAGTTTATGAAACTTATGGTTAAAGTATCTGTGGCTCCCCACAGCCAGATAAGCAGGTTGAATACTCCAAAATCCACCAGGGTATTGAGCAAACCGGTAACAGCGAAACGAAATAATTGAAGCAGCAAGTGCAAAACCTCTTTTAATACCAAACTGGATTTAGTATTTGCACTTACCGGGAAAATATTACATAAATACAATAAAAGAGAAGCGCCTCTTCTTTACATATAATTAATTGCTGTAAATTAAAATGTACATTATAATTTTTAAAAAAGGAGGCTTGTTTTGTGACTACAATCGATGTGAAATTCAAAAAATTGGTTGATTGGGCTAAAATACCGGAATATGAAACCAGAGGAGCCGCTGGTTGTGATTTGGCCGTTGCCATACAAGAAGAAATCATACTATATCCTAGCGAAGTAAGGAGCCTACCAACCGGTTTGGCCATGATGATTCCCCCAGGCTATGAAGCCCAGATAAGGAGTCGAGCGGGTATGGCCGGGAAGGGAATCGTAGTAGCCAATGCGCCAGGTACGATTGATAGTGACCATAATGGCGAAGTTAAGATACTGCTGCTAAATGTGACTGACAAACCGATTCGGGTATTGCCAGGTCAAAAAGTAGCCCAGATAGTTTTTGCACCGGTCGTTCAAGCAAGTTTTTCCAGTGATATCTAGCCTGCCAAAATGATTATTAGAGCCAAAACAATAGCAAGCTTGATTCTAGCAGACTAGCAACATTTCCATTTTAAAGGATTTCAAGGATAGATGGAATCAAAGCTTTCGATAATGTATCCTCATTCCTTGGGTTTCTTATGGGGGATTCTATCAATTAATTCCGGTACCATTTCCACGATTTTGTCAACATATCCCCGGTTGGAAAGGGGTAAAACGCTGACTTCCTCATTCCTTACTACTATTACTGCGGTTGGAGTTATTTTGCCGCCGGCTCCTCCTCCCCCGCCGCTGCCATCAGAACCTTTGGCATCCTTCCCGTTACCTGCTCCGGTACCGGCGCCAAAACTGATACTAATGACCGGGATAAGGGAAACATTGCCAACCTGCATGGCTTCCCCGAAGACGGTTTCAGTTTTGAAGAATCTGTCCAGTTGTTCAAAAAGGGTAGCGATGTTTTGATTGACATCCATTAATATGCCTCCTGTCTATATTTTTATTTATCTTATTGCAATCAACCCGCAGGTGTTGCCTATGGGAAGCGCCCTGTCGGGCACAACTGATGTTCCCTACGGTCGCACTTTATCTTTTGATTTTTGCGAACCTGGGACAATTCCATAAAAAACTTCCAGAATGGAGGACTGAACAGAAATACAAGCAAATGCCAGAATACTACTGCCAGGGTAATAGAGCCGTTAAGAAAGGCTTCCATATCAAATTTTTCCTCATCCCAGACTGGGTCCAGTTCTATTTGGTAATGGGGCGAGTCTGAAGACAATAATAAAAGCAGTATATTGGCCCAGGAGGTATTATGCGGTTCGTTAAACCCGTATTGCCCTTTAATTTGCAAGCGTTGGGGTTTGCCATGATGCCATAGCTTACGGATAAGCTTTAATAATGGCTGGTAGGTTTTATTATGTAGTAAATTACCCAGCAGGGTTAGGGGTGAAGAAGAACCAGGTCTGTATTCTTTGCTTTTGTTATCCTCACTATTCCGGGAATCCCGGGGTAATGAACAGGGAATATTTAAGACACGCAACTTATAATCGAATCTACCGGCTGTTTTTTCCAGGGTAAGAAGAAAGAAAAATCCCTGCCCTATGGTGGCATACAAATTAAAGTTGCTATGATTGGCAAAACCCAGTTCGTATCGTATGGGTGTAAACATGAGGAGTATAAAAGAGAAAGATAATACGAGCAAAAGCAACAGCCATAAGTTCATCCGCTATTACCTCCCTCCTCTTGAATAGCAGTTCGAATTATTCCTCCTCCCCAGGGCTTTCTGCCCCGGAAGTACTGTTGTTTAAGGAATCCGTTTACAATACCATAACATACCTGAATACCAGCCAGAAATGGGATAAGCTGCCGCCCATAACGAATAGGTGAAAAATTTCATGAAAACCAAAAATACGTGAACTTATACGGGGCCATTTGGTGGCATAGATAATAGCTCCCAGCGTATACAGAACCCCTCCTATAACCAACCAGCTGATACCGATAGCCGGAATAACCCGGGCAAGAGGGAAGATGGCAATAATGACCAGCCAGCCCATGAGAAGATAAAAAAGGGTTGACAGCCAGCGGGGGGCGTTAAACCACAGTAGCTTGAGCAGGATGCCAATAAAGGCCAGAATCCATATCGCAATCAGCAAACCGGTTCCCCATTTGCCCTGCAGAGCAATCAAACATATAGGGGTATAGGTTCCGGCAATAAGAACATAGATCATCATATGGTCAATTCGCCGGAGTATCATAGTAGTTTTCTCCGGGGCCAGCACCAGGTGATATATGGCACTGGCACTGTAGAGGAGAATCAGGCTGGCTCCAAAAATAGCCGCTGCCAGCAGGTAACGGGCTCCGCCATAATTAGCTGCATGGCGAATCAGTACTACCAGTCCCCAGATAGATAATAGGGCTCCCAGCAAATGGGTAAAGCCACTAACCGGGTCTTTAAAGGGAAGGGATATTCTACTTTTGGATTCTGGCATCTGCTCGGATTTATGAGAACAAGCCAAGCGTATAAACCTCCTTTTGCTATGTAAAACATTGACTCTACTGCAATGACCTTTCTATTGCATAGGGTTGCATAAATATATAAACATAATAAATTTATTATGTTTGCATAATATCCATAGAGTTTATGGGATAAAAAACTTACAAAAAGTTTGTCAGGCTATGCTTGAACGATGAAAGAGCATCTGATTTTTTTTAACCCTTCACATCCCTCAGCTCTTTTTTATTTCAATTATACTACCAATAACTGCAAAAAACCAATTGGCAGACTAGATGTTATACTCCTCTATTACTCAAGCGTTCTTCTTCAATTCCGGGGATAAACAATGATGCCACCATATTGAGCAAGGCGATTACAGCTGCGGCTATGAAAACCCAGTGAAAGCCAAAAAGGGCCCAGATTATTCCCCCGGCAAAAGGAATCGTCATGGAAACACCATGATCCAGGGTAGTTCCCATGGATAGGGTGGGAGCTACATCATCCCGGGAATCGGCAATCCGGTTTAAATAAGTAGTACGGGCCATAGTCACGGCAAAAAGAAGCTGGTCGATAATATAACATATCATTATAATTACCAGAGCTATCTGCGCGGAGAACCAATAGAGGGAAAAACCATATAGAATACATATCACTACCAAGATGGTGGATTCAAGGAAAATAACCATGCGCTCGCCCCAGGTGTCTATGGCCTTCCCCAGGAGGGGGCGGAAACCCAGGCTGACAACGGTTCCTATCAGTCCCAACAAAGCAAAGGTCTGCACCTGGGTATTAAAAACCTTTATCAATACCCAGGGGGCAAAAGTAAGGAAGACCTGCTTACGGGCACCAAAAAGTATGCTCAGCAGATAATACAAGCAATATTTCTTTTTAAAAAGCAGGTAATGGGGAGGTCTCTTTATGGGTTTGGGGTCAAGCAAGTAGAGACAAAGAGCGGCTAAGAGGGCAAAGGTACCGGCAACTCCAAAGATAACCCCGAAGGAAAAATGAAAGTGGGAGACGCCCAAGTAAACTGCCAGCATGCCACATAATGCCCCCGCTGCTTCCAGGGCCCCCAGGCGTCCCAGCAGGCGACCTTCTTGTCCCTGCACAGTCAGGCGTAGGGAGATGGAGGATTTCAAAACCATGAAAAGGTGGGCGCCAGTACTCCAGAGCAGCATCCATAATACTACCATTCTCATGTTCGGAGCCAAGAAACCCTGTCCCCATAGCGATATTCCAACAATCAAGGCGGCCAGCATGGCTATCCTGCTATCAGCAAAAAAGGCTAGAGCAGTAAATACGAATACCACCAGGAAACCTGGTAGTTCCCGGGGAAACTCCAAGCCTCCCCGGGCTACTTCCCCCAGCTGGTGAACCTGGGACAGGTAGTTGTTAAACGAAGGGTCATAAAGGCCACTGTAAAGACCCATCATAAAGATCGATGCGGCAAAAAGAAGGAGTTGATTGGCAAAGGCTTTTTTTGCTTGTGACATATAAATCAGCTTTCTAAAAAAATAACTAAGTGACAAGGGGACGGAAGTAAGTGACAAGGGGACGGGGGTGTTGACATACTCGAACCCTTTGGTTGGTATTAAAGTTACTGTGGTCGGCACTCAGCCAGTAATCCGCCAAGTTTATTCAAATTATCGCTTCTGAATGCCGGGTCTGCGTCCTAAGCGCCCCCTGTCATGAAGGCAGAAGTGCACAGGGTCAAAATTGATTCAGGGCAACCAGCACCGGATCCCAGACTGGGCTGAAAGGTGGAGAGTAAGCCAGATCCATATCTATGAGGGATTCGACCGTGGCCCGCATGGTAATGGCTGTGGCCAGCATATCAATACGTTTGGCGGCTCCGGCAAAGCCCACGATTTGAGCTCCGAGTATGTGACCGCTTGGTTTTTCTGCTAGTATTTTTACATGTATCTCTCCGGATACAGGGCAATAATGAGCAGCGGTTCGGGATTTGACACGCCGGCTTATAAAGTCAATACCCAGTTGCCGGCACTCGTTCTCACATAATCCGGTTCTGGATAATTCCATTTCCATAGCTCGAGCGATTCCTGTCCCCAATACTCCGGCGAAGCGAGCACTACCTCCGGCGGCGTTTTCCCCGGCCACCTTGCCCTGCTTGTTAGCGGTAGTCCCCATGGGAATGTAGACTTCCTGGCCTGAAACCAGGTGTTTGGTGGTAGCGCAGTCACCTGCGGCATAGATTCCGGGCAAGTTGCTTTCCATTTTGTCGTTCACCCGGATAGCATTTCTTATTCCCAGTTCTACACCAGCCGCTGCTGCCAACTCAGAATTAGGAACAACCCCCATGGAAAGAAGGACAAAATCTACCGGCAGGCTGCCTTTGTCAGTAAAGGCTTCCCGTACTCTGGAGTCACCGGCAAAACCAGTCAAATTCTCGGAGGTTCTAACCTCAACCCCGCGGGATTGTAGATAGGAAGTTAAAATAAGAGCCATATCTTCGTCCATATTTGGCAACAGGTGAGAGGAACGCTCCAGTAAAATTACTTCACAACCATATTCTAATAGGTTTTCCACCATCTCCAAACCGATATAACCTCCGCCTACTATCAGGGCTCTTTTTGGTATATGTTGATGCATGTAAGCTTTGATAGCCAGGCTGTCGTGAATAGTACGGAGCACGAAAATGCCTTCCAAATTAATAGCTTCCAGGCTGGGAATATAGGGGCGAGCCCCGGTACAGACCAGCAAGCGATCATAACTTTCTTCAGATAATTGGCCAGTTTCCAGATTTTCAGTTACTACACATTTTTGTTCCGGGCGAATTAATCGAGCTCTGACCCGAGTTTTTACGCTAATATTTTGTTGGGCAAAATCTTCTGGCCGGCGAGCAATCAATTGTGCTTGCTCCGGGATTTTTCCCCCGATAAAATAAGGCAATCCACAACCGGCGTAAGAAACATATTGATCATCCGTTATAGCCGTAATCTCGAGCTCTGAATCTATCCGGCGAGCTTTGGAAGCAGCACTCATACCAGCGGCGACTCCTCCTATTATGAGAAGCTTATTATTCAATCAAATCACCCCTTACTTAAAATCTTGATCATGCTGTGTGTTTCCTATTGTACTCTAAGCCGGAAAGTGTGAACAGCCCTGAACTATCTTCCCCCAAGGCGAAATTCCTTATTTATTCCCGTATCCTGGCAGCTTTTGGAGTTTGCTTATGGCTTGATGGGAAGGATAAAAAACGGCAAAATCTACTACTAGAAGCAAGTTGATAGCTGGTTATTTCAAGCTCATTATATTTGATGTCACTGCAAAAAGTTATAAATATGCATTAGCGTTCATAAAAAGGGGTTTTTGCAGTGGAACCATATTTAGCTTTATGCAGCTCTTTGCTGTTATGTCCTCATCTATGAGGGGTTAGTATATTCTGGGGAGGGGGAGGTTTGATGCCAGGAATTCGAATTTATGCTGACAACGCCTGTGACCTGGATAAGGAGTATCTGGAGGAATTAGGGGTTAAGCTTTTTTATATGCCAGTAACCATAAAGGACCAGACATACCGGGACAGGTTGACCATAAGCCCGCCTGATTTCTATAAATTAATTTCCGAGCCGGGAGTCATGCCCACTACCGCTCAAATTACTCCGCGAGAGTTTAAGGAAGAATTTGAGAAAGCATTGCAAGAGAGCAATGATCAAATCATTTATATTGCTTTTTCTTCCGGATTAAGCGGTACCTATCAGTCGGCTTGCGTGGCCAGAGATATGCTGGATTCCCCGCGCATTATGGTATTTGATTCCAAGAGTGCATCGGTAGGTTACGCTCTTACAGTTATACGGGCCGCCCGGGCAGTGGCAGCAGGAGAAAACCTGGAACAGGTAGTGGCAGCCATTGAAGATAATATCCGCCGCATTGAACATATATTTATTGTAGGTAATTTTGATATGTTAAAAAGAGGAGGAAGAATTAGCAGCACTTCGGCAACTTTAGGAAATCTCCTTAATATAAAGTTAATCGCCCATTTTATGGATGGAAGTATATTCCCCCTGGAAAAAGTTCATGGCTTGAAAAAAGCTAAAAAAAGAATGTTGGAAATAATGGCAGAACGAGGGGTCAATCTTAAGGAGCAGCTTATTGGAATAAGCCACTCCAACGACTATGAGGGTGCTTTGGAGTTAAAGGAACTTATTGAAAAGAGATTTGGATGTCGTGAATTTGTGATATCCGAGATCGGAGCAGCCATAGGTGCGCATGTGGGAGCAGGAACTTACACGATTTTCTTCTTGCGATAGTAAAATATATCATATCACTTTTCAGCGGTGGTTGTGTCCTCTGGCCATAGGGGGTTAATAAGCTATTTACATCTACCTGATAGGGAGGGAGTTCGAACCGGGAGCTTTCCTCCTTTAATGATTTCTTGATAAAGAGATAGATAATCGCTAACCATTCTCTCCTGGCTAAAGTTTTCTTCCACCCAGTAACGACAGTTGGCTCGTTTTATTTTATTAATGCTGCCCAGTTTTTCGCAGGCCATTTCAACATTATCCACCAAAAAACCAGTCTCCCCGTCTTTTATTACTTCCGGCATGGAGCCTTTATTAAAGGCAATTACGGGAGTACCACAAGCCATGGCTTCAATTACGCTCAAACCAAAGGGTTCGTTAAAATGAATAGGATGTAACAAGGCCAGGGCATTCCCTAATAGCTCATCACGCTTGGCTGGACCTACTGATCCCAAATATATAACTTTTTTATTGTCTATTCGAGGATATATTTGTTGGTTAAAATACTGTTTGTCCTGAATAATCCCGGCTATGAGCAACTGCATATCGGATTTTCTGGCAATTTCAATAGCCTGAGCGGTACCCTTATCAGGATGAATGCGTCCAAAATATAAAAGGTATGAACCAGCGTTAAGCTTCAAAGTAAGCTCATTTAAATCAATCCCATGGTAAACAGTAGCATAATAATCCAAATCAGGACTTCGGTCAGCGTTGCTTATTGATACATAATAATTATTACGATTATATTCCCGGTAGATGGGCAGTATTTTGGGGGAGGAAAAACCGTGGATGGTGGTTATCATAGGTGTATCTACCTGACGGCTGTATGACAGGGGCAGAAAATCATAGTTATTATGAATGATATCGAACTTGTGAGCTTGTTCGAACAGATGGGCTATGTGCATGGCTTCCCACACCTTGGCATCCATATTGGGGTTTTCTTCGTAGGGAATAGGACAAATATATTCCAGCCGGCCGGCGGTTTTGGAGTCTCCGGTGGCAAAAAGAGTAACATCGACCCCTTTTTTAACCAGGCCTTCAGCTATTAAAGATACCACTCGTTCCCAGGGTCCATAATGGCGGGGCGGAGTTCTCCAGGCAATAGGTGAGAGTAATGCTACTTTCATTTCACTATGTCTCCTTATGTTTTATATTTTGGCCACAACCACTGATTAAAAGTGGGGAAAAAACAAGTGACCGACGGCTTTTCTAAAGCAGGTTCTCCTGTCTAAACTGCCTATACATCTTTATTAGATTACCCTGAGGGTCTTCATAATAAAGCTCACGCTTCCAATCCTCCAGAAAAGAGCTGGATAATTGCTTGTATTCACTCGCCTGATCCCCACAACTTTTATAAGTATGAAGCACAGTAGCGGCCATCTTGGCGGAGCCATCATGGCGAAAAAGGCCAAAATGTCTTTCGTGGGGATTTTGCAACAAGGGGGCCTTATCCCATAAGTAAGGAGCGTAATCCCCATAGCACCAGGCCATAGCTCCGAGCATATCGCTTTCTTGCAATAGTGACAGAGCTTGCTTATAAAACGAGGCTCCCTGGGACTCAGTGAATAGGGGAACCCTGCTCTTATGGGGCGAAGCGTAAAAAGGGCTGATGGTTGGTTGGCTAGGAATGCCAAACTCGCTCATAAGTACCGGCTTTTCACCCAACCAAGCGGTGAGCATACCCAGGAAAGGCAATACTAATACATCCAGAGGCTCCTCCACCCAGGATAGGTAAAAAGGATAGGCATGCATAGTAAGAAAATCACAAAATGGCCCTGCGTCCTGGGGCCGGAGCAGGCGATCTTCTTCCAGATCCTCAGCATGCAAGCCTAGGGTAACAAGGGAATTGGGATCGCAGGATTTGATGGCCGAGCTCATTATACGCAACCACTCCCGTGCTTCTTCATGGCATTTTGGCATTACACAATTTGATGCTTCGTTACCCAGATCATAGGCCCAAATGGCTGGGTGCTTTTTCAGGGTTAAACAGACTTCTCTGATTTGCAGAATTTGCGCTTCACGGGCCAAGGGGTCATGATAAAAATTTCGTATCTTTGCTTCTTGTACGCTGCCCAGGGAGAATAGCGGAAAACGGCTGGGAGCCTTAGTTTCTTCCAACATCCAGTATGGCATCCAGTTGACGCCACTCATATGTCCACAAAAAAAAGTGACTATGATTTTAAGGTCATATTCAGCAGCCAGATCGGCAGTAGTTCTTAAATGGTTCAAAGCTGTAGGAGAAATAAGGTTTGGATAGCGCTGAAAATCCTCCCATAAAAGAAAGATCCGCACCAGCTTCATGCCGTAATTTGCTATCTGGCTGAAATCGCTTCTTAGCTCCTGGTAGGAAAAATTACGCCACCAGTACATAGCTTTATCAATAGGCCAATAATTTATGCCTGTGCTGAAATCTTTTGTTTTCACAATTGCCCTCCTGAAGTGTAAATATTTTTATGGGTGATTATATTTATACAAGCATACAAGCAAAATAATATTTGTTATTTTTTATAGTGATTATTAATATTAGTATGGGTGGCAAGATGCCGGTATATTCTCGCCGGTAATATAGTTTCCTGGAACTTACAGTGAAAATGTGTTATATTTTAAGCATCGGAAGAAACTGCAGAGCAGTTTCAACACACCGCTGTAACGAGGCGGGGGATTAGAACCCGTCTCCTGTTTTGTTAATTGGAACCCGACCGTTTAAAGAAGCGGGGGACATATTTCGCCTCGTTATACGAACCTGCTTGGAATTAAGGAGGAAGATTATTGAGTTTTGAAAACTTCTACAGCATGGGGCTGAAAACGGATCTTTTGCAGATGATTGATGAAAAAGGCTTTGAAAAACCAACCCCCATTCAGGTTAAAAGCATTCCGATTGCTATGGCGGGATTGGATCTTATGGGACAAGCACAAACAGGAACTGGTAAGACCGCTTCATTCGGTATTCCGATATTGAACCGGGTTATCAAAGGAGAGGGGCTGCAGGCTCTGGTACTTTGCCCCACCCGGGAATTGGCGGTGCAAGTAACTGAGGAGATATCTTCATTGAGCCGCCGTATGCGCATCCAGGTACTGGCAATTTACGGGGGGCAATCTATTGAGCTGCAATTGCGCTCCTTGCGTAGAAATCCGGAAATCATTGTAGGTACTCCAGGACGTTTGATGGATCATATGAATCGGGGAACGATTTCTTTGTCTCCGTTGAAATATGTGGTTTTGGATGAAGCTGATGAAATGTTGGATATGGGTTTTTTACCTGATATTCAGAAAATTCTTAGCCAATGCCCCCGGGAACGGCAGACTTTTTTGTTTTCTGCTACCCTGCCGGATGAAGTGCGGGAATTGGGAACGAAGTTCATGAAACAGCCGGAGATTATTCTTATTGAATCTCCTGAACGCACGGTTCCGGAAATTGAGCAATATTATTACCAGGTGAATTCCCGGCGCAAGATAGAAACCTTGTGTCGCATTATTGATGCTCAGCAACCACCTATAAGCTTGATATTCTGCCGCACCAAAAGAAATGCTGATGAATTGGCCAGGGTTCTTACTTCCCGGGGTTATAATGCCGATGCTTTGCATGGGGATATGTCACAAAGAGAAAGAGATCATGTTATGCATGGTTTTCGCCAGGGTAATACAAAAATTCTGGTTGCCACTGACCTGGCGGCTCGGGGACTGGATATAGAATTAGTAACCCATGTTTTTAACTTTGATATACCTGAAGACCTGGATTCTTATATTCACCGGGTGGGCCGCACGGGACGGGCAGGGCGCAGTGGTATTGCCATAACCCTGGTAGAGCCTACGCAGATAAGATTGTTGCGTATGATTGAAAGACATACTGGCAAAAGAATTGAACGTGCTCTTCTGCCCACCCTGGCAGAGGCGGTGGAAAAAAGGCAGGATTTATTATTAGAGCGGGTTAGGCAAGCGAGTGCGGAACCGGGAGATGTTTGCTTGAGTCTGGCCGAGAAATTAATGCAACAGGGAGATCCTGAGAAGATGCTGGCTGCAGCCCTAAAACTCCTGATAGATGAAGAACCGGATTTTGAGATGGCTGAGCTACCGGAAAGCGATGATAGTATGGCCCATTTGGAATTACCAGCAGGACGTTTGCAGGGAATACATCCCCGCCAGTTGCTGGAATTTATTGCGACTCATACTTCTTTAAGTCCCCAGCGGGTAGGGGATATTGAGATTAATCGCAATTCTACTTTTGTGGAGGTTCCCATGGACTATATTCATGAAGTATATGAAGCCTTTGAAAAGTACCGGAGGACGCAAAAAAATAAAACTCGTCCTGCTCGATTCCCCAAAGAGAATCGGAAAATTATGGTGAATCATGGGGGAAGGTAAACCGGCTATTCTATAATAAGAATAAAAATATTTTGAAAAATATAATCATAAAAGGAGCCAAAAGGCTCCTTTTATGATTACAGCTATGGATTAAGGTCTGAGCTGAGATTTGACTTGCTGAATATCCTGGGTATCCACTTGGGCAGCGGGAGCATAAAAGCCTTTCTGTTCTGCCATCTGATAGAGTTGATACTGGAACTGTTCATCAGAATTTCTGATTTGCTGCAGGGTCTGTCGCAGTTGCTGGTTAGCGGTTTCAGAGATACAATGGGCATAGGTAGCCAAACCGCTTTTGGTCATGGAAAGGACATCATTTACCATTTCTTTGTCGCGCATATGCTTATTCATTATTTCACTCCTTATCCTAAGAATGACATCAGTTTTTGAATAGTCTGCGAGGCTGATTTGGATGATTGGGAAAACATTTGTTTACACTGGGGGTCCTGGCATTCATCAGCATAGAAGTTTAACTTTCTTTCCGTCACCTGGTGAGAGCCGATTAAATGACGAAGGTTTTGCAGTTCTTGGTGATTAAGGTTCATTTCTTAAGACTCCTTTCTTGTTTTATGGTTTAGCCATAATAAGTTTGCGTAGTTTTCTTTCTAATATGCACTTTAGAAAAATTAAATAGAAGCCAAAAAGATGATTCGCCCTAAGAATGACAGGAGTAGTTATTTTAACAAACATATTTAAAAAGTTAGGAATTTGATTTTATGGTAAACTAATTTTAATAGCACTTGCATCCTTTTCCTTAAGGCATGAAGTTTTTGGTCATTGTTTGCTGGTTGATTACTATCAACTCAGCTTTATGCAAAGGAGGGATAATATGTTTGTCAGGGTTGATATTTCCAGTTTACCTTTGGGTAAAAGAATGGCGCAAGACATATACGATTTTGACGGGCATCTCCTGATTTCCAAAGGAATAGTAGTGCAGGAATCACATTTGCAGCAACTGAGGCAAAGAGGCTATGAATATGTTTATATTCAAGAAGAAGACGAGGTTAACGAGAATTCTCTAAATCAAGGTATTGCTTATCTTACAGATAAGCAGTTGCCTAAAGCTTTCTCAGCATCAGTCGAGGGTATGCGGCAGATGATGGACAAGGTTTCATCAAGGCACATGATTAAGCTTGGTGAGGTAGAGGAGTGTATTGATTTAGTATATGACCATGTTTTGCAGACTTACAATGTACTGAAACACTTACAGGATTTGAGAAATAAAGATGAATATACCTTGCAACATTCGGTTTCAGTAGGGATTTTGTCCATAAAGATTGGGCAATCCCTCGGATTGGATGCTGATAAGCTTAAAAATTTGGGGATAGCAGGATTGCTGCATGATATCGGGAAAAGCATGATATCGCTGGATATTATAAATAAACCTGGTCCGCTGGATGATAAGGAGTTTAAAGAGATTAAAAAGCATCCGGTCTATGGTTACCAGATAGTAAACGAAATAAAGCTGGAGGATCAGGATATTCCCCAGGCCGTGTTGCAACATCATGAACATCAGGATGGAAACGGCTATCCTTTGGGAATACGGGGAGACAGGATTAATTCTTTCGCCCGTATTATTGCAGTGGCGGATGTTTTTGATGCTTTAACTTCCGACCGGGCTTATCGTCCTCGTATGTCCTTGTTACAGGCGGTCGACATAATAATCAAGAGTAGTTGCGGGCAGCTGGATCCTCTGGCTTCCCGGCGGTTGCTTTCCTATGTCTTGGATATCACCACCGGGGAAAAGGTTATACTCAGTACCGGTGAAGAAGCGACCGTTATACTTAAAAACGAGGTTGACCCTGCCCGTCCCCTGGTTAGAATAGGGGATAATTTTTTGGACCTTAAGACCAATCGTGATGTTTTCATTAAGGACTTCGCCAGGTAGCATAGACCACTCTAAAATCAATATTCTGCCTGCTTAAGTGCTGATTATTAATATTTTGTGCCGACATAAGCTAATTGGGCTTAAACAGCCTGTCTTTCAAGAGCAGACCGGCCAGGAAGAGCAAGAGAGCGGCTATGGAGAAAAGCAAGGCCTCTTTGTAGGCTTGCTGCTCGACACTGGCACCGAGGTAGGCTGATCCCAGAATACCCGGGAATCTTGCTATGATTGCGATTAATAAAAACCGGAATGGGTTTAATGGAGTAAGACCCCCGACATAGGTTATAACATCCTTGGGCAAGCCCGGGATTAAAAATAAAATAAATATGGAAATCTCAGATTTTTGCTGCCTTAATAAGCGGGAAAAACGCTTAAGCTTTTGGGGTGCAACCATATAACATACGAGAGGATAGCCTAGTAAGCGGGATATATAGAAAGCTACAATACTTCCCAGAAGGATACCGGCCAGCGAATAGATAGATCCCCACCAGGTTCCATAAACAAAACCCCCGGCAATTTGCAGCAACTCTCCGGGAATGGCAGCGATTATTACCTGAACAACCTGGAACAGGATAAACACCAAAACATTTTGTGAACCAAATCCCAGTATATAGTCGCGAAATTGCTCGGGATTACTGATAATCCTGCTAATACCCGGGGCATATACCACAGTGCAGTAGAAGAACAGAAGCAAGAATACCAGCAACAGAGCAAGATGAAGCAGGTTTTGCTTTCCGGGAAGCCGCATACTACCCTCCTTACCGGCGTTCACAGGGGAATAATACCAGCAAAATATGGCTTAACAGTCATTTGCCTCTTTTCCAAGCAACCCGTTTGAATGCCTTCAAATTTTAATATGAATTACTCTGCCATACAGTATAATGTGACATACTCCCGGTATTGAAATACCGGGATTCTTAGCGAAGTTTTAAGCACTGGTTTGTATTAGGCACTTATTATAGCGCCCAAATACAAACTTGCTCTCATGCAAAAGGTCATAAATATTTATTATGTTTCTATTTAATATGCCTGATTCCTTCCTGCAAAAAATCCTATCAGCGCCAGTAGTTATCAAATCATGTTTTACCTTCAAATATTTACTTGCATTTAGTTATAAAAAGCTATAAACTTGCAAATAATAATAGTTACCAACTAGGAGGTATTACCATGAACTCCAAGCTGCAGGAATTAAGCAATTGCGGCTTTAAGATTACCCCTCAGCGCCGCTTGATTCTGGATATCCTGCAAAAAAGCGACCGCCCCCTGACCGCTGAAGAAACAGCGGAACGGATCAAGAAAAAAGAACCGCGTATTTCCGTGGCAACTATTTATCGCAACCTCAATCTTCTGGTGGAAATAGAAGTTTTGAGCAAACTCGAAATAGCTGATGCTGCTGCCCGTTTTCAAATAAACCAGGGACACAATCACCACCTGCTTTGTCTGGGCTGTGGGGCAGCAATAAAAATTGGAATTTGCCCTTTGCAGGGAAGGGTAGAGGAGCTTATTCAGGAACACGGTTTCAGCATTGATTCCCATTATTTTGAGATAACCGGCTATTGTCGGGAATGCCAGTTGAAAGAGGCTGGAGAATAATATTGAGAGGGAGGAAAAAATGAGGAAGAAACTTTTGCTAATTCTACTATTATTAGGAATATTTATTTTACCGGGTTGTAAGCCAACCCCCCAGAGCAATCCGGTCTTGGATGCAGAGGAGCATACGGGTAAAATCAAAGCCTTTGTAAGCATTTTGCCCCAGGCCTATTTTGTTGAGCGCATTGGGGAGGACAAAGTCGATGTATCCGTAATGATTCCGCCCGGAGCCAACCCCGAAAATTATGAAATTAGCCCGGCCCAGTTGAAAGAATTGAGCACTGCGGATGTTTACATAATGTCGGGCAAGCTTCCCAGTGAGGAAACATGGCTGCCCCGTCTTATAGCGGCCAACAAAAAAATGCTGGTTCTGGATTCTTCCCAGTCTATTGACTTCGATGAACACAATCCCCATATATGGCTTTCTCCCCGACTGGTGAAAAAACAGGCGGCCAACATTGCTGAAACCCTGATCCAGCTTGATCCTGATAACAAGGCCTTTTATAGCCACAACCTGGAGCAATTGCTGCTTGCGTTGGATGAGCTGGATAAAGAAATCCGGGAGAATCTTTCCGGAGTAAAGCAAAAAAGCTTTATAGTTTATCACCCGGCCTGGGGATACTTTGCCCGTGATTATGGTTTGGAGGAAATAGCTATCGAGGAACACGGTAAGGAACCTGGAGCCCGTGAATTAGCCCGCCTAGTGGAAGAAGCCCGGGCTAAAAAAATTAACGAAGTCTTTGCCTCTCCCCAGCATAGCAGCAGGAGCGCGGAAGTTTTTGCCCAGGAGATCGGGGGAAAAGTGGTATTCCTTGATCCTCTACCCCGAAACTATATAAGTGATATGCAAGTAGTGGCTAAAACCCTGGCCGATGCTTTGTCTGATTGAAGCACAGGTATACTTTGATGGATAGAATGGATAGAGAAGAAAGAAAAAAAGTTGTCGAAATAGAAAATCTGCTAGTAAAGCTGGATGGACGAACCGTACTGGAAGAGGTGAACCTCAGCGTATATGAAAAAGATTTCCTGGGGATTATTGGTCCCAACGGCGGGGGAAAAACTACGCTGTTGAAAACTATTCTGGGGCTGGTAACTGCGGAAGCCGGAACTGTCAAAATAATGGGAAAAAGAATAAGTGAAAACAGAGGGCAGGTGGCATATGTTCCACAATACGCTGCCTTTGACCGCAGCTTTCCGGTTAATGTCTGGGAAGTGGTTTTGATGGGACGCCTGGGTTCAAAAAGAGGGAGGAGCTATTCCGGGCTGGATCAGGAGATCGCCCGGGAAGTACTGAAACGGGTGGAAATGTATGAACTGCGACATCGCCGCATAGGTGAGCTTTCTGGGGGTGAAATACAGCGGGTGCTGGTAGCCCGGGCTCTGGCGGGGCGTCCGGAAATCTTGCTCTTGGACGAGCCCACCGCCAGTATTGATTCCCGTTTTCAGGCCGGCTTTTATGAATTGTTAGAGGAGCTCAATCGTGAGATGACTTTAATCATGGTTTCCCATGATATCAGTGCTATTTCGATATATGTGAAGACCCTGGCCTGTTTAAACCGTAAACTCTATTACCAGCATAGCAAGGAATTAAGCCCGGAAATGATAGAAAAGGGTTACCAGTGCCCGGTAGAATTAATAGCCCATGGAGTGCCTCACCGGGTGTTAGCAGCTCATGATGGGGTGGTAGGAAGCTGATGGAATTACTCCAATTTGATTTCCTGCGCCATGCTCTGGCTACCGGGATTCTGGCCAGTATTGCTTGCGGCGTGGTGGGAAGCTATGTGGTAATAAAGAGAATAGTATTTATTAGTGGTGGCATATCCCACACTGCTTATGGAGGAATCGGACTGGGATATTTCCTGGGCATCAATCCCATACTGGGAGCGGTATTTTTTACCGTAATCTCGGCTCTGGGCATGGGAATACTGGTCGAACGAACCCGTCAGCGGGAAGACACTCTCATAGGTATAATTTGGGCGGTAGGTATGGCCCTGGGGGTTATTTTTGTCAAACTCTCCCCCGGCTATACTAGTGATTTAATGAGTTATCTCTTTGGCAACATTCTGGCGGTACCTTTCCAGGATTTAATATTGATAAGCATTCTGGATGTCATTATTGTAGCAGTGGTTTGCTTTTATTTTGAAGAGCTGAAAGCAGTTGCTTTCGATGAAGAATTTGCCCAGGTTGCAGGTATCTCCACCCGCTTTTTTAACCTGTTATTATTACTCTTGATAGCGTTGACAGTAGTAGTAATGATAAGAGCGGTGGGAATTATCCTGGTGATTGCGTTGATGAGCATACCTCCGGCCATTGCCGGGCAGTCATCAAAGAGCTTGAGAGGGATGATGGTACTGGCCATTATCCTGGGTATAGTATTCAATAGCGGGGGGATTTTCCTTTCTTATGTCTTTGACCTGCCTTCCGGAGCCACTATTATTTTGCTGGCGGCGGCCGGTTTTATCATCTCTATAGCTAGCAAGCAACGCTTTGGATAGCAGTTTAGTTTTTTAAAGAATTGATGTCACTGCAAAAAGTAATAAATATTACTTTGCTTGTTTATTTATGCAACAAAAGGGGTTTTGGCAGTGGAACCAAGGATTCAATCATAAAAAAATGATTAGCTGAATAGAAAGGTAAAAGAAAAAAATATTGGGGGTTTTTAGCTTTGCTAAGGTCTTTTACCTTGTATTTTTTTATTTTCACTTTCATATGTATTGACATATGTATCGGAACTGCTCCGTTAATGGCGGAAAGTATTATAGTTAATCCACAAAATCCGCAAAAGGCAAATTCACAGAAAATCCCTGTGAATAGGATAGACAGAACTGATTTTCCCAGTCTTTTTCTAGCCGAACCGCTGTTGGAGGGCGAAAGCGTGTGGTTGGTTCAGGCCAGGCTGAAGGAACTGGGTTATGATATCCAACCCAGTGGAATCTACAATCTCCCCACCAGTCAGATAATCCGGCTCTTTCAAGTAGCCAGTGGACTGGAGGAGAATGGGGTAGTAAACCGTCCGGTTTGGGAAGCTTTATTATTCAGCGATGCTGGCGAACCATGCTTGCAGGGCGATTCTCAAGACAAGCGGGGACGCTTGCTTATCGAAATAGATGTGGCTAGCAGAAAGCTGGTGTTGACTGAAGATGGAAAGCTGGTTAAAGAATATCCGGTAGCTGTGGGCAAAAGCAAGACTCCTACTCCTCTGGGAGAGTGGAAAGTGGTGCATAAGGGGCTTAACTGGGGTAACGGTTTCGGTACTCGTTGGATGGGATTGAATGTACCCTGGGGAATTTACGGTATACACGGCACCAATAAACCTGGCTCCATAGGGTCTTATGCTTCTCATGGCTGTATAAGAATGTTCAACCGGCATGTGGAAGAACTTTATCCTTTAGTTCCGGCAGGAACCAGGGTGAGGATCGTGGAGAATGGTAAAATGTTTCCCCAGGATCTAAAACCGGTTCTCCTGAAAAAAAATTCCTCTGGGCAGAGGGTGGTATATGTGCAGAGCAGGCTAAAAGAGCTGGGTTTGGAATTTGACCGGGCTGATGGCCGCTATGGCAATATGACTGAGCTGGCAGTAAAGTACTTCCAAGCCTGGCGCGGGCTGGAAGCTACCGGAGAAATGGATGAGGCCACTTACCGGGCTATGGGGATGATAGAATGAGATATTCCTTGCGGGGGTAAAGAAATATTTCAAGTTTAAATTAAGAAAATGATTCATTACAATTAATTATATTATATATGATTAATAATATGGTAAAATGTTTGAAAGCAAAGCAAGGAGTTGAATAGAAAATGAGAAAAACCATAGATGCCCGGGGTTTAACCTGCCCTCAACCGGTAGTTTTAACCAAGAAAGCGCTGGAAGAAGAAGAGACTTCTGAAGTCTTAACCATTGTAGACAATAGCAACGCTTTAGAAAATGTATCCCGACTGGCTCATACCCTCAAACTGGAATGCAAGGTGGATGAGAAGGAGGGCAACTATTATATCGACATATGGAAAGGAGAAAGCTCTGAAAACTTGAGCCTGGCAGAAAGTTCTTACAGTGATACTGTAGTTTTAATAAGCGGGAATGTACTGGGGCGGGGGGATGATAAGCTGGGAGCTCTTCTTATGAAGAACTTTATTTATACTCTGACCCAGGTGGAAGGAGCGGTAAAGTCGCTAATATTTATGAATGGCGGGGTATTATTAAGCACGGAAGGTTCTGAAGTGTTGGAGCAAATCAGACTGCTGGAGGAAAGTGGAGTGGAGGTTTTATCCTGCGGTACTTGCCTGGACTCTTTCCAACTCAGTGATAAGCTCAGGGTTGGAATTACCACCAATATGTACACTATCGTGGAGCGTTTGAGCGGGGCTGCCAGGGTAATCACCTTATAGTAAAAAAGCTGCAGTTAAAAAGTGTTGAGCTATAATTTGCACGCTGATCGCCACGCGGGTTTTATCGGTATAGATAACCTGGGTGGCTGGTATTTTTTTCAGGAAAATATATCTTGCTGCCTGGGGTTTTTGAGGCTTGGATAAATTTACCCAAAAAATTTGCTTAGATAAAGGGAAATATTATCGGGTGCCGAATATAGCTATTAAATAGTTGAATGCGACTATAGCTCTGGAGGAGGGGATAAATATGGCTGATGAAATTCAACTGGTTGTCTTCATCCTGAAAATGGATAATGTAGTATGTGAATACGGCGTACCTATTACCAAGGTACAGGAAATAATAACCATGCCTGTGCCGACCAAGCTTCCCCAGGCCCCTGATTTTGTCGAAGGAATAATAAATCTCCGGGGAAAAATAATCCCTATTATTGACCTGAAAAAACGATTTCAAATGGGAGCATCAGAAACCACCAGCGAGAGCCGCAGTGTGGTGGTGGAGGTAGAGGGGCAAACCGTAGGAATCATTGTTGATGAAGTAAGTGAGGTTTTGCGTCTGTCTACCGAAAGCATTGAGCCTCCACCGGCAGTGATTGGGGGAATCGCCGCTGATTATCTTACCGGGGTGGGAAAATTGGATGACAGGTTGTTAATTCTGCTGGATATGGATAGAATACTGAATGAGAAGGAAAAGACAGAGCTGGTGGATATGAGTGAAGCTGTAGTTTAGAGCCCGCCCACACCGCCCTGAATCCTGAAATGGTTTCAGGGCTTTTGTGTTTTGTTATACAATGAGTGTAAGCTCAGCCAGGAGGAAAATGTAATTGTTAGTGGGAATAGATATAATAGAAATTGAACGGGTAAAAGAGGCCTTTACCCGGACTCCCAGGCTTCTGCAGCGCTTGTTTACGGAGCAGGAACGATTATATTGCTTTAGCAAGAAAAATCCCTATCCTTCTCTAGCGGTTCGTTTTGCGGCTCGGGAAGCGCTGCGCAAGCTGCATCCGGCTTTTGCGATAGGAGTAGCCTTCCATGATGTTGAGATTCTGAGCCTGGAGGATGGGCGTCCAGAGTTGCTTTTGCACGGAAGCGCAGCGGAAATATGCCGGGAACAGGGCATAAGAAAATTATCATTAAGCCTCTCCCACTCGCAGGAGCAGGCGATTGCTGTGGTAATTGCAGAGAAAGGGTGATAAATGGTGAAAATACTTACCGCCCGGGAAATGAAGGAAATTGATAGCAAAGCTACCAGTGAATATGGTATCCCCAGCCTTATCCTGATGGAGAATGCCGGAATAAGAACAGTGGAAGTTATTGAAGATTTGCTGGAAAGCAGCCAGTCCAAGAAGGTGGTGGTTCTGGCCGGGAAAGGCAATAACGGCGGGGATGGGCTGGTGGTGGCCCGTCATCTTATGAATGCCGGTATTCATGTTGATGTTTTCTTGCTGGCCGGCAGTGATGAAATGACCCCGGATTCATATACCAACTACCAAATACTTTCCCGGATGAGCCGGAACATCTTTCCGCTGCAGGTGGAAGAAGGCCTGGATAGATTGATGCTGGCACTTTTGTCCTGTGACCTTATTGTTGATGCCATCTATGGTATCGGTTTCCAGGGGCAGATGAATGATTTTGATTCTCAGATAGTAAGGATGGTCAACTGGAGCAAAGCAGTGGTTGTGGCAGTGGACATTCCCTCCGGGGTTGAGGCGGACAGCGGTAGGGTTCATGGGGAAGCTATCCGGGCTTCCCATACGGTAAGCTTTGCCCTGCCCAAAATCGGCCTGCTGTTGGAGCCGGGAAAAGACTATGTTGGTACCTTGAGCGTTGCCGATATATCCATTCCCGCCCCGCTTTTACAGGATAAAAACTTGAAGACCAGCTTGATAAGCGAAGCTATGGTTATGTACTGGCTTGGACCCCGCCATCCGGAGTCCCACAAGGGAACTTTCGGTCATGCCCTGCTTATAGGAGCTTCACCGGGTTTGAGCGGAGCGGTAATCATGGCCGCCGGTGCCGCTCTTAAAAGTGGTGCAGGATTGGTAACGGCAGCAGTTCCAGAGTCACTGCTGGGGGTGGTTGATGCTGGGTGGATGGAAATAATGAGCAGCCCGCTGGCGGAGAGCAAGCAGGGAACCATAGCTCTGGAGGCTTTACCCCTTATTGAAGGCTTGCTGGGGCGGGCTTCAGCCTGTGCTATCGGCCCGGGGATGTCCCGTTTTCCTGAAGCCCCTGCCATACTTCATTCAGTTTTGAAAAAAGCCGGTATTCCCATATTGATAGATGCCGATGGACTTAACGCTCTGGCTGAGGATCTAAACATATTAAAGGATCACCAGGTTCCCGTGGTTCTTACCCCTCATCCCGGTGAGATGGCCCGGCTTACGGGAAAAAATATCGAGGAAATCCAGTCCAACCGCATTGCCGTAGCCCGTGAATTTGCCCAGCAATGGGGCGTCACCCTGGTATTGAAGGGAAATAAGACATTAATTGCCAGTGCTACCGGAGAAATATTCTTAAACATTACCGGTAATCCCGGAATGGCGACTGCCGGAAGCGGTGATGTACTCTGTGGTCTGATCGTCGGGCTCATGGCTCAAGGCTTGAGGCCCCTGGATGCTTCTATTGCCGGGGTGTATTTACACGGTCTGGCCGGAGACCGGGCTGCCGGAATAAAGGGGCAACGGGGGTTGCTGGCGGGTGATATTCTTAATAGCCTGCCGGATATTATGCAGCAATTTGAGAGATGATAAGCATTGCCAAGAGCCTTTGTTGCATAATAATATTTATTACTTTTTGCATTATTCAAAATTTATACAGGGAGAGAAGTGGGTAAGATGCTAGCTAAAGACATAATGACCAGGGAAGTTATTACCGTGGGTAAAAATGACAGCCTGGAAGAGGTAGCGCGAATTTTATTGGAAGAGAAAATAAGTGGAGTCCCAGTAATTGATGCCGACAGTTATGTGATAGGGATAGTAACGGAAAAGGATTTAATAGTTAAAGCCAGCGAGTTGAAGATGCCCTTCTATGTTACTTTATTTGACAGTATTATTTTCCTGGAAAACCCCATACGATTTAATAACAATATAAAGAAATTTACCGCATCACAGGTTGAAGATGCCATGACCACCAAAGTGATAATGGTGGAAGAGGATACGGAAGTGAGTAGAATCGTAGAAATCATGCAGGACAAACGGGTTAACCGGGTGCCTGTGGTCCGGCATGGAAAGCTGGTGGGTATAATCTCCCGCAATGATATTTTGAAGTCGCTGGTAAAAAAGAATGGATAATAGAAGACCAACCTGGGCAGAAATAGATTTAACAGCCATAAAACACAATATACTCATGATCAGAAATAAAGTTAGCCCGGCGATAATAATGGCCATAGTAAAAGCTGATGCTTACGGCCACGGCATGTTAGAAGTATCCAGGGCCTGCCTGCAAGAGGGGGTGGAATGGCTGGGTGTAGCCAGTCTGGATGAAGCCATTCATTTAAGGGAAGCGGGAATCAAGTCTCCAGTACTGGTACTTGGCTTTATTCCGGAGGAATTTGCTGAAGCAACGGTTGAATACGATATAAGCGCAAGTGTTTTTTCCCTTTCCTTTGCTCGAGCACTTTCGCAGGCGGCAAGCAGGCTTAGCCGGACAGCTCGGGTGCATATTAAGATTGATAGTGGAATGGGACGTTTGGGTTTTGCTCCGATCCCGTCATCACTTGCACTGGTACAGGAAATAGCTGCCCTGCCCGGAATCGAAGTAGAAGGAATATTTACCCATTTTGCGGATGCCGATGCTGAAGACAAGAGTTTTACTTATGAACAGCTCAGAATATTCTCCAATTTTGTAAGTGATCTGGAGAAGGGGGGGCTGTCAATTCCGCTAAAGCATTGTTCCAACAGTGCCGCTATTTTAGATATTCCTGAAGCCCGTCTAAATATGGTAAGAGCAGGAATTGTCCTCTATGGTCTTTATCCTTCAGAAGATATGAAACGCTTGGGCCTGGATATCATCCCGGCCATGACTCTGAAGAGCCGGATTAGTTTTCTTAAGGTTTTGGAGCCTGGTCATTATATAAGTTATGGCAGAACCTTCTGTTGTCAGCAAGCGACCCGGGTAGCAACCGTACCCATTGGCTATGCTGATGGATATCATCGCTTATTATCCAACCGATCCACCGCCGTTATTAGAGGGGAAAAAGTACCTTCAATTGGAATGGTATGTATGGATCAATGTATGTTTGATGTTAGTGGACTGGAGAGGGTGAAAGAAGGAGATGAAGTGATACTTTTCGGAAAGCCGTCAGATGGCGTGACTGCGGATGATTTAGCCCGGATATTGGGTACCATCAATTATGAAATAGTATGTGCGGTTAGTGCGCGGGTGCCGCGGTTGCATGTAAAAGCTGGCGGAATGTAATTATTGGATTTGCGAGCATGCCTAATAATTAATTATAATTAATTAATAGTATTGAACGGAAATCATTTTTGGAGGTGCTCGCTTTGCCAGCCTCGAGAAGAATTATAATAACTGTTTCAGAAAGCCTGCTGTCAGAGGTTGATCATATTACCCGAGACTTTTGCACATTAGTTAAGACCCAAAATAATGGGGTTTGAGTCGTACAGAAAAAGGACTTCACCCCCATTTTGCCGAATTAATAAGTGACAAAACAAATAACCCGTAGGAGGCGAAGTCACTTATGAATATTCGACAGAACTGTATTTTCTCCTTTGAAGACGCATTAAAAATACAACCGAAATCAAGGCTTGAGAAAATAATTAACACCCTTGATCTAAAACCAGTTCTTTGCAAATTAGATAAACCTGGCGAGATAAGAGTTGGACCAAAACCATACCCAGCCTATGCGATGTTAAATGCCCTGATAGCTATGAGACTAGAGAACATGGGTACCTTTACTCAACTGGTTGAACGACTTACTTATGATCCTCATCTACGGTATGTTTGCGGTTTTGAACCATTTGGTACCGCGCCTAGCAAATCATGTTTTAGCCGGTTTTATTCAAAACTTGCTCAGAGCGGTTGTTTAGAAACATTGTTTACTTCCCTGGTTAAACAAGCAGAGGAAATGGGCCTTCTTGATCTTAGTTCAGTAGCAATTGACGCTACCAAGGTAGAAGCTTATGAAAAGTCCGTTCCCCGCAAGAATATCATCCAGGATGGTAATGCCGCTGATTGGGGTATTAAGAGTGATACCAACGGCAACCCTATCAAGTGGTTTGGCTACAAGCTCCATATTGGCACCGATGTAAGGTCCGGGCTTCCCATAGCAATGAAGGTAACGCCGGCCAATTGTTCTGATTCCAGTGTAGCTTTGGAGTTGGTTGAGAAATGTTGTGCCAATACTCAGTCCAAAATAGTTTACTTCCTGATGGATGCTGGCTATGACCACCGTGAAATATATTCTGTAATCAGAGATAAATACCACGCCCAAGCTATCATTGCCCTGAATAAGCGGGGTGCTAAACAACCTCCAGAAGGTTTTGATTGGGATGGAACTCCCATCTGTTCTGCTAGGTATCGGATGGTGTACTGGGGTTCCTATCAGGGAGTAAACAAGTTTAGATGTCCTCATATTATGGGTAAATGCGACTGTCCTTTTGGCTCCGCCTGGTGTTCTGATAGCAACTATGGAATGGTGGTAAAAACTAAAGTTAAAGACGATCCCAGGTTATTTTCAAGTCCCCACCGGGGCTCTGCTAACTGGCAGAAGCAATATAATTTGAGAACCTACTCAGAACGCTGTTTCAGCCGTTTTAAGGAAAACTTGGGTTTAGAAGACGGGCTAAACGTTAGAAAAATAACTAAGGTTGAAACCCACGCTTATCTCTGCGCTATAACTATGATTGCAGCTGTAATAGCAATAAACCAAGACAGCAGTACTAGATCATCAGCAGCATAATATTTTATCAGTTTTTTAAGAACTATCCCTTTAAAGGGAGGAGTATGCCCAATTACTGAAATTATTTATTAACGAATGTAACTAGATTGACTAACTGTAATTTACTGTAAAGCGGTGGCGCTGTGTTACTCAAATATTTGCTTTTGCTATACGGATTTTTTTGAGTTATGCAAAAGTCTCACCCTGGAAGAAAGTAAAAACCGCAGTCAAATTGTCCGGGAAGCTATAAAGTTTTATCTTGGGGAGCGCAAAAGGCTAATGGCCATAGAACAAATGAAAAAGGGTTACCTGGAGATGGCGGAGATTAATCTGAATATTGCCTGTAAGAATAGCGGAGTGGAGGAGGAAGCCCTGGTCAATTCCATAGAAAATTTAATGGAGTGATTGGATAGATGATCAAACGAGGTGAAATATATTTTGCTCAACTAAACCCGGTGATCGGGTCAGAACAGGGTGGAGTCAGGCCAGTGGTGGTTGTGCAAAATGATATAGGCAACCAGTACAGTCCCACTACCATTATTCTTGCTATTACCGCCCAGATTAATAAGGCCAAATTACCTACTCATATCGAGCTCAAAGCAGCAGTATACGGGCTGGAGAGGGATTCGGTAATCCTGGCCGAGCAGATACGGACTATTGACAAAACCAGACTAAAACAACGAATAGCCGTTTTAAATGATGATACTATGAACAAGGTTGACCAAGCTCTAAACATCAGCCTGGGTTTAACGGAAGTCTGATTACATAATAAGACGGAGGACGGAAGTCGGAGGGCGGAAAACGGAAAGCGGATGATGGGTATCGGAAAGCACTTGTCGTTCGTTAGGATAAGGGATGCCTATCTTTGCAGCATACTTAGCAGGTTCTAAACTAGAACCTGTTATTTTTTTGGGGAGGCTTGAATTGTATTATTAGAAAATTAACCCGGTGATAAGATTATTCTACCGGAGAGAGGAAAGGGGAAGCAATGAAAGTGATAATAGGTATTAGCGCCAACCATAATGCGGCTGAAAGTCTTTATTGTTTAAGAGAAGCTTATGTTGTTTCCGTTAGAGAAGCCGGAGGGGTACCCCTTATCCTTCCTGCCCTGGATGATGTTACGCTGGTTGATAAGTATCTGGACATTTGTGATGCTTTTATTCTCTCCGGGGGCGGGGATATTGATCCCTTTTATTGGGGAGAAGTTCCTGAAACGGGTCTGGGTGAGATAAACCCCTTAAGGGACTCCTTTGAACTTATGCTGGCCCGAAGACTACTGCTCCAAAACACCCCGGTTTTAGGAATCTGCCGGGGCTGTCAACTGCTTTCCGTAGCTGCCGGTGGCAAGCTGGTTCAGGATTTGGCTACAGGAATGAGTCATGAGCAGAATGCTCCGCGCCCTTATCCTTTTCATGATATATTAATATACAAAGAAACTATGCTGGCCCGGATTCTGGACAGTCATGAAGCCAGAGTAAACAGCTTTCATCACCAGGCGGTCAGGGAAGCAGGAGTGGGAATGAGGGTAAGCGCCCGAGCTCCTGATGGCACCATTGAGGCTATTGAGAGCATGGATAAAAACTTCTGGCTGGGAGTTCAATGGCATCCCGAATTCCTGCGGGATGAATATTCCCGGAGACTATTTCGGGCATTGATCGAAGCTGTATATATGACAAAATAACAGGCAGATTATACTATCAAGGTTTCTGATGGCACACTTGGACAAATCGTTAGCATTATAACGAGGTGAAATATGTCCCCCGCTTCTTTAAGCGGTCGCCTATTTACAAAACAGGCGGTGGGTTCTTAATCCCCCGCCTCGTTGCAGCTGTGTGTTGAAACTGCTTCGCATTTCTTCCGATGCTTTAAAACAAAGCTATCACTACATTGTCATTAGTAATTAATTTGGTATAATGTAATTACTAAGTAATTACTTCTTTCGCTGGGGGGGCTACGTATGAAGACTGATGTCATACGCATAGGGAACTCGAAGGGAATTAGAATTCCTGCAACCATATTGAAGCAGTGCGGAATAGGCTCCAAGGTTGAAATAGTAGTCAGAGATGATGAGATAATCCTAAAACCTGTGAAAATCCTGCGTGAAGGATGGGCAAATTCCTTTCAACAAATGCATAAATGCGGAGATGACAAACTGATTATACCTGACGATCTCGATACAGAACTGTTGGAGGAATGGGATGACAATTGAACAGTACGAGATTTACTGGGTAGATTTAAACCCCACCCAGGGTGCAGAGATTAATAAAGTTAGGCCTTGTGTAATAATATCTCCACCAGAAATGAATCAACATATTCGAACAGTTATTATTGCCCCAGTTACCAAACGGGGGCGTCAGAGTTATCCTACCCGTATACAGATAACAACTGAGAACAGCATTTCGGGATGGATTGTTTTAGATCAGATTAGAGCGATTGATAAGAGCAGGCTTAGAAATAAAATATCTTCGTTAAATGCCAGTGATATCGCTGCGATAAAGTCGATCATTCAAGAGATGTTAGTTGATTAACCTTATATTCAAGGAATAGCAATGCCCATAAACCAAAGAAACCATCAATCTCTGCACCAGAATATTCAGGTTCTTGACATTTGTGTCAGATACTTATATATTATAATTATATTATATAAGTATATGGGGTGTTGTTTGCTGAATAAGATTGAAACACAATTGGTTAACAATATTTTGGATGCGCTTCAATGCGCCAAGGCGGCAGTATCGTTGCTGCCGCAGCTGCCGCCCAACATAAAACCTGTCTATTTTCGTATTCTGAACGCGATCTATAAACTCAACCATTATACGGGCAGGCCGCGCATTTCCGATATCAGCAAGGAATCTGGATTATTGCTTCCCAATACGACGAAGGTTATTAATGAGATGGTTGAATTAAATATTCTGGAAAAATTCACCCCAGATTTTGATAAACGGGTTGTATTGGTGCGGGCGACTGAACTGGGGGAGCAGTACATCCAAAAATATATTGTCAGCTTTATCGAAAGTTTGGAGAAGCAATTATCAAGAATCAATGAAATCGAATGCATAATTATGATCGACACCATTTATAAAGTGCATCAGGCAATAAAAACGGTCTATCACGAACAAGAACCCGAGAAGGATGCTATCAACTAATGGATATAGACATCATGCCGCTTATCCTTAACTGGTTACTGACCTGCAGGTAGTACTATTCAGTGAGAATCCACCCTTTACTCGCTCGAAAAAAACCGTCTATGTCCAAAAAGGAAGGAGAAAAATCCATGTTCAAAGTAAAAGATTATGTTGTGTATGGTTTAAATGGGGTATGTCAGATTGCAGATATTCGAAAAGATAATTATGACAACAGCAATGAAACCGAATATTACATTTTAAAACCCGTTTACAACACCAGCATAACGAGTATTATGGTCCCGGTAAACAACTCCAATATTATGATGAGAGCAATCAGTACCAAAAATGACGTTCTATCTCTAATAGCTAAGATGCCTGATATTGAAACAACCTCTTGGATAGATAATGATACGCAGAGAACCAATCAGTATAAAGCTGCGCTGCGAACCGGAAAAACCGAAGAATGGGTCAAAATTATCAAGACTCTGTATCAAGAGAAAAAAGCCAGATCAGCCGTGGGCAGAAAATTAACCACTACAGATGAAGGTTTGCTGAATACTGCTGAAAAACACTTGAATGAAGAGTTTGCCATAGCTTTGGACATCTCACCTGATGAAGTTGTTTCATATATTCGTAAACATATTTCATAACCGTTACCCATACCGCCACAGTAAACAGCTTTCATCACCAGGCGGTCGGTCAGGGAAGCGGGAGTAGGAATGAGAGTAAGCGCCCGGGCTCCTGATGGTACCAACGAGGTATTCCTGATTTGTCACAGTCGTGTTCCAGTGCGGCAGCATTTCCAACAAGGATTCCATAGAAGCAATATTGGGACAGGGGAAATAGCTACAATTCAAACAGCGTTCCATGCCCTTTTCCCGTGCGCAGTTTCTGATCTGACACAGCGCGCAATTGCCAAAAACACTGTCCGTTTTGTAGCCATGGCATTTCAGCTCCATGCCCAGTTCATCGCCCAAACAGCAGGCCAGGGGGTCCTTGATACCGGTCTGGTATGCCTTTATGATGGAGCATGCCCCACAATACAACCCGCAGTATGTGTCGTAATTAAAATCACCCATTAATAAATCCCCTTTCAAAGTAGTTTTAGTTTTTGTCCGGCCTAATATATAATCCCCGCTATGGATTTGGATTTGCTGGGAAATTCCTTAAATATCAGGTCCTTCACGGGGCCGATTTGTCCCCTTAATCAGCTTAAACTCCTTAGCGCTATTCATTAAAGGGGCCACTACTTCTATTCTCGGCTAATATCAATTGTTTGGCCGCAATTAGTATTTTCTGCGATTTTCCAGCCTTTCCCAAAAGTCAATTGACTCCGGAGAAAGCCCGGTTATTTTTTGGCATTCCTCTTGTATCTTTTTTCCGCAATCATCGCAGACATGGTAAGCGAAAACGATTATATTTGATGTCTTTGTAGCGATAGTCGGTAAACGGAATCCCGAATTCTTGGTGGCAGATCAAACACGTGGCAGTGTACAGGCTTGCTACCCCTTTATCTGCAGGTTGCGAATCCGGACTGCCTTTAAGTTTCAGGTCATTACGGGTTTCATCTTGCTGTTCACCACCACCTTTGCCTTCCTGTATACCCAGCCAGAAGTCTTTCCAGAATACCTCAATCCATTCCCGCGATAATTCAGGGACGATTCGCATCCAGAGCAGTAGGCCGTCCCGCATGGCGCGATAGGAGAGAAGCATCTTGGCAGGAATATCCCGCCGGATTATTCCTTGCTGCATTCCTTCCCCCAGTATTTCCAACATTTTTTTTCAAATGGTTCTTCACGTTTGACGATGTCTATATGGCCATTATGTTGACAGACCGAACAAGTAATTTCTAACAGGCAATTGAAAAAATCCAAAAGCTGCATATGGTGCCAAGTGATTAAATCATGTAAGATAGTGCCAGTAAATAGATGTAGGAAAAAACAGGTTTTTGTTGGTCTCGGAGGAGGGTATTATGAGAAATACGATTATTATAGGGCTCCTATTTATGCTCACGATGTACAAGTAAGTATTTGCTTCTGCAAAAGATTCCTCAGCGGCATTTTGCCCAACATCACATCAACAACAAGCCTCGCCTATCTTTTTTCACAATAATGTAACTCTTTGAGGCCGTATATAGGCTAAAATAACAGGTATATTATACTATCGGAAGCTTTGAACAGTTGAGTTTTAATATTCATAGGATAATATACGGTGGAAGGGGTATTGTCAATTGATTGCAATTACTGGTGGAAAGATATTAACCATGGATGAAGCAGGAAGCATAGAAAACGGGGTTATATTAGTTGAGGGAGAATTTATCAAGTCGGTAGGGGAAAATGAGGGCTTCCCTTCCAACTGCCAGGTAATCAATGCCGAGGGGAAATATGTCTTGCCTGGTTTTATTGATGCTCATAACCATATTGGACTGGAGGAGGAAATATACCGGAGCGAGGGTGACGATGTCAACGAGAGCAGTGACCCAATTACTCCCTATTTACAGGCAGCTGACGGAATTAACTTCCATGATTTAGCTTTCAGCGATGCACTGCGGGGTGGGGTTACCCGCTCCCTGTCTATGCCGGGGAGTGCCAATATTATTGGGGGTCAGGCGGTATTTTTAAAACATTGGGCGGGCTCTCCGGGGGAAATGATATATAAAAACCCCTGGGGACTGAAGGCCGCTCTGGGGGAGAATCCCAAGCGGGTTTACGGCGAGCAGAAGAAAACACCGCTAACCCGGATGGCCAATGCTTCTTTACTTCGGGAAGCCCTGTATGTGGCCTCTAAGGAAATGACAAAAGCTGAGCGGAAAGCCCGGGAAGAGTATAAACAGGGAGCCCTGCTAAAAGTACTGAAGAAAAAAATGCCGCTTTTGCTGCATGCCCACCGGGCGGACGATATCTTAACCGCCCTGCGTATCAGGGATGAATTTGATCTTAATCTCATAATACAACATGGAACTGAAGCCTTCTTAGTTGCAGACGAACTGCGGAAGAGGAATGTAGCCGTATTTCTGGGGCCTTTGCTGGTAAACCGAGCCAAGGTGGAAATGAAAGAAGTATCATTTAAAACAGCTTCGGCCCTGGCTCAGGCCGGGATTGATTTTGCTTTTATCACCGATCACCCGGTGATTCCAGTGGAGCATTTGCGAGTTTGCGCAGCTCTGGCAGTGCGGGAAGGACTGGATGAAGATATGGCTCTGCAGGCCATAACCACTTCCCCGGCTCGCTTGCTGGGGGTAGAAGACGAGTTGGGCAGTGTCCGGCAGGGTAAACGGGCTGATCTGGTAATCTTTGATGGACATCCGTTTGATTTTCGCTCCCGAGTTGTTTTAGCCATGGTTGATGGCAAAATATGGGGGAATAGGCGTGAATAAAGGTGATTTATTTACGGTTTATCTTAACGGAGTAATGATGACCGTATGTGTCCTGGGCTTTTATAGCGAGGAATATAGCGGTGAGGATATGGTTATCCTTGCGGTTGTAAACCAGGATAATATGGTATATCTGCCTCTGGGAGATCTGCAGGCTCTTTTTCCGCGTCTTAAGCAACTTCATTAAGCCAGGGGTTTTTACATCAATTTTCCACCAGGATTTTGCTGGCTTCGAACAGAATATTGATATCATTGTAAAAAGTAATAAATATTATTTTGTTTGTATAAATATACCTTCGCCCGGCACTCGACCTTAATGTTCCAACTGTGAACAGGATAGAGACTAATATTGAGTATCGGAGGGTATTCCCCTCACTCCTCACTTTTCATATTAACCCCCCTGGCCGGGGCCAAAACCACCGATGAAAGTGAGTTAGTAGGCGTTTGTTATACAGTAAGATGTAATTGGGAATACCCCTTCTAATTACCGGCGTATGGCGAACATTCCGCCCTCCGATTTCCCTCTTCAGTCTTCCGTCTCCCGACGACTGACGCCTGACTACCGATGACTTTTCTATAAGATACGGAGGTGAAGAGTAGCTTTAATAGTTTAATTTAATAGTACAAGTATAATTTAATGAGGTGGTAAAATTGAGATTCAGTAGGTACATATTATTCGTGGTGCTGTTGGCTTTTACATATCTCCTGATTTTTCCCGCGCTTACAATGGCTTCTAGCCCTGCAATAAGAATCGATGGCGAGCTGCGCAATTTTAGCCTGGGAGCCCAAATAGTCAACAACCGGACCATGGTTCCGATCCGTTTTGTGGTGGAAGATGAGGCTCTGCAAGGAGAGGTTTTTTGGGATGCCTCCTTGCGTAAGGTGGCGATGAATTGCCGGGGTAAATATATAGAAATGTTTATCGGCAGCAATGAGGCCTGGGTTGATGGGGAAAAGCGTTTCCTGGATTCTCCGCCGTATATATTTGAAAGCCGAACTTTTATCCCCCTGCGCTTCCTGAGCGAAAATCTAGGAGCAATGGTAAACTGGGATGCTCAAAAAAGCGAAGTGCTAATCAATTTTAAGTACCAACCCCGGGTTTTTGCTTATTATTACCGTTCTTTCGCTGAGTACCAGGAGAATATTGACTTATTCTCCGATGTGGCTTTCCGCTGGTTTGAAACCAACGGACGGGGAGAAATTTTTTATGAATACCAGGATCGTTTTGCTGAGGCCCTTGATTTAGCGCGGAACAAAGGGGTAAAAACCCATGCTAGTGTTGTTCTCATGGGGAAGGATGCTTTGCACCAGTTGCTGAGCAATTCGGAAAACCGTGCTCGTTTGATTGCCAATCTACTGGATGTAGTGAAAAAAGACCGTTATGATGGAGTGAATATTGATTTCGAACTACTGGATCCAGGTGATGCCGGGAATATGACCTTATTTCTCCAGGAATTGAAGACCTCTTTGGGAACGGACAAAAAGCTTTCGGTGGCTGTATTTGCCCGTACCGGCAAGGAAAAATGGCCGGTTGGTTATGAGTATAAAAAGATTGGACAGATCGCAGATTCAGTCGTAGTAATGGCTTATGACTATAGTTATTCTACAACGGCACCGGGACCAGTGGCTCCCCTCTGGTGGGTTAGAGAAGTTTGCAGTTATATGCGAAGCGTGATTCCTCAGGACAAAATACTACTGGGTTTGCCTACCTATGGATATGATTGGGGTGCAGGGAAGAATGCGGTTACGATTACAGCGCCAAAACTGGAAGCATTGGAAGCGAGATACGGGTTGCAAAAGGATTTTGATTACCCGAGTATGAGCCCCTGCTACAGCTATTATGACGAAGAGGGAAAGTATCACGAAATCTGGTTGGAAAACGAAGCCAGTCTGAAGGAGAAGCTTAATCTGGTTCAGGAAAATCGATTGGGAGGAGTTTCTTTTTGGAGAATAGGTAATGGTTTTGCGGATCTATACCGGCTGCTGGAGGGATGGCGAGGGAAGTAATACTTTAGTGGATATTGAAAGGATAATGATCTTAAAGAGCCGGTGGGATAGTATCCTACCGGTTTCCTACATTTTTCACCTAGAGTTAGCAGGAAGTGATAATATTAATCATAATAAGAATGGTGAGGAATGAGGGGTAAGGGGTTAAGGTTCTCTCTTGCAATATCTTACGGTTCAAGCACCTACTAACTCGCCTGGAAATTATGATGGAGGGTATCGCCAAGTTGGGAAATCGTTATATAGATAGACTAAAAAGGGACGGGAGGGGAAAGAATGAGTTCTGAACAGCCGAGTTTATTTGAGCTATTGCCGGGTGAGGAATTATATCGCCAGGAGAAGCAGGTTGCTGCTAAAGAAATCCGCTCCCCATTCCTGCCTGGGATTAAAGTAGAAGAAGCATTTCCCGGAATTAAGGAGGTCGCTTTGCTGGAGGAACTGGCGCGTAATTGCAACAACTGCCGCTTGCGTAGCGGTTGTCGGCAGGTTGTATTCAGTGATGGGGATGTAAAGAGCAGAATAATGTTTATTGGAGAAGGACCGGGGAAGGATGAAGATGAACAGGGGCGTCCTTTTGTGGGAAAAGCCGGGCAATTGCTGGATAAAATACTGGTGGCGGCGGAAATCCCGCGTTCCCAGGTTTATATTAGTAATGTGGTTAAATGCCGCCCGCCCGGGAATCGCCTGCCCAATCCTGATGAAGTGAGGGAATGCCGGAATTATCTAGAGGCGCAGATAAGGATAATGCAGCCGGCTATTATCGTTTGCCTGGGAGCAATGGCCAGTCAGGTAGTAATTGACCCTAAAGCGAGTGTCTCCAAAATCCGGGGCAAATGGTTCAACCGGCAGGGGGTTAAGATTATGGCTACTTACCACCCCGCAGCCCTGCTGCGCAATCCGTCTTATAAAAGACCGGCCTGGCAGGACTTTCAGATGATTAGAGATGAGTATAACAAGGTGAAAAATATCCCCCGTTAGAGATCGGGTTCCTATTGGCCGCTACCACAATAACGGCCGTAGAGAGCTTCGGGCGTACCCGACAGGGTGAAGGGTGCAGGATGAGGGCCGTCCGCAGTTTCTTCCGATGCTTTAAGAAAATCCTGGCCCAGGAGTAATGCTTCCCAAGCGGGAAGACAATGAGGTGTTTTTTTGCATATTAGCGTGAAAAGTGATGATGAGATGCGGAAATTAGGCTATGATCTTGCCCGGGTTCTGGAAAAGGGAGATATTGTCTATTTGCGCGGAGTTTTGGGAGCAGGTAAGACTACACTGGTAAGAGGAATTTCTCACGGCCTGGGTTACAGCGGGCGGGTGAACAGTCCTACCTTTACCCTGCTTAATATCTATCCGGCCCCCATTGAAATCTATCACTTTGATCTCTATCGTTTGGAAAACTGTGATCTCCATGATTTGGGATGGGAAGAATACCTGGAGGGGGACGGCATATCCCTGATTGAATGGCCGGAGGCCGGTCAGGGGCAATTTCCCCGGGAAGCCATGTTCATAGACATTAAGTTATGCGATGATGACTATGAGCGGGAAAGAGTTGTAGAGATTTGCGCCCAGGGAGAAAAATACCAGCATAAGTTGGAGGAGTTGAAGGCTTTTGTTGATACTGGCTATTGACAGCGCTACACCGGTAGCCGGGGTAGCACTGCTGGATGGCAATAAACTTTTAAAAGAAGAATTCAGCAATTATAAAAAGACCCATTCTCAAACCTTGATGCCCATGATTGATCGGGTTTTAAGAGAATGTGAATGTAGTTTTGACGACCTGGCGGCTATAGCCATTAGCGCCGGACCGGGCTCTTTCACCGGCTTGCGCATAGGCATGGCTACCGCCAAAGGGCTCTGCCTGGCCAGTGGCAAGCCTTTAGTAACAGTTGCCACCCTCGATGCCCTGGCTTATAATGTGCATCGCAGCCAGGACCTGGTTTGTCCTCTGCTTGATGCCAGGAAACAGGAGGTTTACACTTGTTTCTATGATGTTTCCGCAGCCCTGCCGCGGAGACTGGTGGAAATGTCCGCCTGTTCACCGGCTGAATTTGTTGAACAAGCTCGGCATTTAGCCCATAAATATGGCCGGGGAAAAATTCTACTCCTGGGGGATGCTTATTACCCTTATGAAGAGTATTTTCAAAAGGCCCTGGGGGAGAAACTGTTGGTGGCAGCACCGCACCTGATGTATCCCCGGGCTGCCTCCATAGCTAGCCTGGCTATGTTGAAGCTGGAGGCCGGGGAATTAGAAAACCTGTTCAGCCTGCGCCCCCATTATATCAGGTTGTCCGAAGCTGAATACCGTTTGGGAAAGGCAGCTCAATGATTGGCTTGTATAAATATACCGCTCGCCAACGCTCACTTTGTATATTTATGCAACCCTTATGCAACAAAAGGGGTTTTTGCAGTGGAATCAAACTATTACTCTATTTCGGGAGCTCAATGACATGATAAATACCCGTTTTCTTATAAGAAAAATGACCATAAAAGACATTGACCGGGTGATGATAATCGAAAATGAATCTTTTACCCTGCCCTGGTCACGAGATTCTTACCTCAAGGAATTTGATAACGAGTATGCCAGCTATCTGGTTTGCGATGTCCGGGGTGAAGTAGCAGCCTATGCTGGTATTTGGGTGGTATTTGAGGAAGCGCATATTACCAATGTAGCAGTAGACAGGCGCTTTCGCCAGCAGGGTATGGGCCGGGCCCTGATGGAGAGACTGGAACAAGAGGCGTGCAATAAAAAAGCGGCTTCTATTATGCTGGAAGTAAGACCTTCCAACCTGGCTGCCTTAACCATGTACAGGAAATTGGGCTATATCCAGACTGGTCTGCGCCGGGAATATTATTCCGACAATCTGGAGGACGCCCTGCTTATGACCAAGTATTTGTTTTAAGGAAAGTAAGGTACAAGGAGTTATTAGTCGTCGGTCGTCAGACATCAGAAGGGTGAGGGGGTTTATTTCCTACCCTGTGGTCGCTAAATAAGGTTGCACCCTTCGGGTACTACTGATGCTCCCTGCGGTCGCTAATTAAGGTTGCACCCTTCGGGTACTACTGATGCTCCCTGCGGTCGCTAATTAAGGTTGCGGGTACGCCTGATGCTCCCTGCGGTCGCTAATTAAGGTTGCGGGTACGCCTGATGCTCCCTGCGGTCGCTATTAAGGTTGCAGCCATGGGGGGAGTTAGAAAAGAGGTGGTTTTAGTGCAGGAAAGTCTAATTCTAGGAATTGAAACTTCGTGCGATGAAACGGCGGCGGCCATAGTGCGCAACGGAAAGGAAATCCTGTCCAATATAGTAAATTCCCAGATTGATATACATCAACAGTTTGGTGGAGTGGTTCCGGAAGTTGCTTCCCGTAAGCATATCGAAAATATTGCTGGGGTAGTGCACAGAGCATTTTCCGAAGCCCAGCTGGCTTATTCCGCTATTGATGCGGTAGCTGTAACCAATAGACCAGGACTGGTCGGAGCTCTGCTGGTGGGAGTATCCTTTGCCAAAGCTTTTGCCTATGCGTTGGAGAAACCGCTGATTGCAGTAAACCACCTGCACGGGCATATTTATGCCAACTTTCTGGAGCATAGGGATATAGAATTCCCGGCCATTTGTTTGGTAGTCTCCGGGGGCCACACCAGTCTCCTCTTGATGAGCAATCCGAATAAGATGGAAGTGCTGGGAGAGACCCGTGATGATGCAGCTGGGGAGGCTTTTGACAAGGTGGCCCGCTTTTTAGGTTTGGGTTATCCCGGTGGACCGGCTATACAGGAAGCAGCTACCAAAGGAAAAGCTGGCCAGTTACAGTTACCCCGGGTTTTTCTGGATAGGAATGATTTTGAGTTCAGCTTTAGCGGCCTCAAGACCGCCGCTATGAACCAGTGGAACAAATTACAGCGCAGGGGCCAGGCCAATGTCTTTGATATGGCCGCCGAATTCCAGGCGGCGTTGGTTGAAGTCCTGGTGGAAAAGAGCATCAAAGCAGCAGCGAAGTATCAAGTCAGAACGATTATGATGGCAGGTGGTGTAGCCGCTAATCAGGAGTTGCGTAATTTGATGAAAAAGAGGACTAAAGAAGCTGGTTTGAAGCTCTTCTATCCTTCCCTGAAACTCTGTACTGATAATGCTGCCATGGTTGCCGCCAATGCCCATTATCACTATGGAAATAGGAGTTTTGCCCCTCTTTCATTAAATGCCTATCCCAGCCTATTGTCCCTGTGAAAAATGCCTGTGGATAATGTGGATAAGTCTGTTGATAATTCATATTCCGCAGTTCGTTGCTATTAAGCTTATTTAATATTTGTCCTATGAGTAGAATGATGTCCGGAATCTAGAATATTATCTCCTTGTGGATAAATAGGAAAGTGAGGAGTGGGAAGCTTGTACCCGGTATTGATAAAAATTGGTCCAGTAGCTGTCTATTCCTGGGGATTTATGCTGGCAGTGGCAGTGATTGTGGCCATAGTTGGAGCCCGGGCCTTGATGAGAAAAGAAGGCTGGGATGAGGATATGGTTCTCGACCTGGTTTTAGTCATGGTTCTTGCTGGATTGTTGGGAGCTCGCCTCTTATATGTTTTTATCTATGAAAGAGAGCTTTTTCTTAAACCGCTGTTAATTTTCCTCCCCGGTCCCAATGGCTTCGCCGGACTGGTATGGTATGGTGCTTTGTTCGGAGGTTTTTTGGGACTAGTGATTTATGTCTGGAAAAAGCGGCTTCCTTTTTGGAAACTGGCAGATATATTTTCTCCTTTTGCCGCCCTGGGTTATGCTATAGTAAGAATCGGCTGTTTCCTGGCCGGTTGCTGTTATGGCAAGGTTTGTACTTCCGTTACCGGAGTGGTTTTCCCTCTGGTGGACTATCTACCCCGTCATCCTACCCAGCTCTACAGCTCCGGGATAAATATGCTTATTTTTCTTTTTCTAATCTGGTTTTACCCTCGTAAAAAGTTTCCCGGGCAGGTTTTTCTCCTTTATCTCTTGCTCTACTCGCTATACCGTTTCATTTTGGAATTTTTCCGGGCCAACCTGGTAATGTACGGTCCTTTTTCCACCAGCCAGACCTATAGCCTGATTCTTTTTACCCTGGCGGCAGTTTTATATTATTTGCGGTTAAGAAAATACCACAAGGTCAAAGAAGAATAAATGGGGAGGAAAGCCTGACACTGGGGGCACAGCTAAAAAAACCATCCATGATTAAAATAGAATAAATAGGGGAGGAAGTCCATGGAAGACAGGTGGCTTATAAGACAATCATTAAGAAAGCGGATGTTAGAGGCCAGAAATGTTATGACAGCATCTGAAGCAGAGGAACTCAGTCGGCGTATAGGCTGTCGCCTGGAAGAGCTGGAATCCCTGCGCCAGGCGAAAAGTATTATGGGCTTTGCCTCAGTAAAAAATGAAGTGGATTTGCGTCCCTTCATGGAGCAGCAGCGAGGTCAAGGTAAAAGGATTTTTCTGCCCCGGGTTGAGAGTGCCGGAAAAATGGTTGCGGTTGAGTTCCGGGGATGGGGACAAACCGCTAGCGGGCCTTTCGGGATTAGAGAACCGCTGGGGCCAGCAGTCCCGGCAGCAGAGATAGATGTGGTCCTGGTACCGGGACTGGTATTTGATACCCGGGGGTATCGCCTGGGTTATGGAAAAGGGTATTATGATCGCTTTCTGGCCGGAATGGAGGAAAGGGTTTTCCTTTGCGGTGTTTGCTACGAATTCCAGATAATTGATGACAGCTTTCCTGATTCCCTGGATATACCGGTACACTGGATAGTGACGGAAAAATCAGAACTGGCAGTTAACTGGAAGTTCTTCTAAACACCCGGCACTCAATGCTGATAATAGACATCCAATAACCCCTCCCTCTCCTGACGCCCGACGACTAATAAAATAGCCCCTTAATCCTTACTCTCCACTGCTTCTTTCAAGGCAGCAAATACTCCTCCCAGACCCGCCAGGTCGCTGGGAATAATCAGCTTGGTGGACTGACCATCACCGATTTCTTTCAAGGCTTCCAGGGATTTAATAGCCAGCACCTTGTTATCGGCTCCGGCCTCCTTAATCATCACCAGGCTGTCGGCAACAGACTTTTGTACATTTAAGATAGCCTGGGCTTCACCTTCGGCCCGCAATATCTGAGCTTGTCTCATTCCTTCTGCTTCCTTGATGGCTGCTTCCCGGACAGCTTCCGCGTTAAGAATCGCCGCTTGTTTCTGCCCCTCTGCTTCCAGTATGGCAGCGGTTTTTTGCCCTTCAGCCCTTAAGATGGCTTCTCTTTTTTCTCTTTCGGCCCGCATCTGCTTTTCCATGGCTGTCTGAATATCCTGTGGAGGTAAAATATTTTTCAACTCCACCCGGTTGACCTTAATACCCCATTTATCCGTAGCTTCGTCTAGTATAGTCCGCAGTTTGGTGTTGACCAGGTCACGGGAGGTAAGAGTCTCATCCAATTCCAGATCGCCCACGATATTCCTCAAGGTGGTGGCGGTCAGGTTCTCAATAGCCAGGATGGGGCGAGCAATCTCATAAGTGTATTTGAAGGCATCAGTAACCTGGTAATAGACCACAGTATCAATCATCATGGTGACATTATCCTTGGTAATAACCGGTTGGGGCGGGAAATCCACCACCTGTTCACGCAGGTCTACTATGGCTCGGAAACGGTCAATAAAGGGAATAATTACATTGATGCCTTCTTCAGCACTCTTGTGGTATTTGCCCAGCCTTTCCACTATGCCTACGGTAGACTGTTTAATAATCTTGATAGAGGAGAAGGCCAGTATAATAACAAAGATCACCAGTATGAAATTGACAAACAATCCTAATACCAGGTCCATTATCGTCACTCCTTTTTTAAATATACTTGATATCATTGCAAAAGTAATAAATATTATTTGCCGGTATATTTATGCAACCCTTATGCAACAAAAAGGGTTTTTGCAGTGCTGTCATCCTTTACTTGCTTGTTTCCAGTTCGGCTTTTTCCACTAAGAGCTTAACCCCGTCAATTCCAGCAACCACAATGCGGGTATCTTCCTCAATTTCTTGCGGGGAAAATGCTGTCCACACTTCACCATTGACTTTAACCTGCCCATATTCCAGAGGGGTGATACTACTAAGGCATATTCCATGTTGGCCTACCAAAGCCTTGACATTGCTGGCGGTATCATTGGTTTTAAAGAATTTCAGCACTAAAGGCCGGGTAAATAGAATGAAGAGAAGAGTAAAAAAAGCAAATAAGAGCAGCTGGACCTCCAAGCCAGGCAGCAGTTTCAAGGCAGCAGCGGCTGCCACCAGCAATGCAGAAAGAGCTAGCCAGAGAAACCAGAGACCAACGGTAAAGATTTCAATGGCTCCAAAGACTACAGCTATCAAAATCCACTGCAAAGAAGACACGAAAATCACCTCCCGCCTTAATAACAAATTGATAAACCACCATGCTAAGAAGACAAGTACTGATGAAACTTTTCTATTTAATAATACCATAGAAAATCGGGCTTCTTACTCCCAGGTTATTCTTTTTAAGTATTTATAATATAGCAAAGCAGGAAATCTTAACAAGTATCCCAAACCTATTTGTAGCTAATTGTAGTATATTATCTCTTGTTGTATAATATTAAGCGTAATTAACTCCGACTCACACCAGCCTAAGGTAATGGCTATGGCGGTTGAGCGATTGGGTATGGAGGGAAACCTCTGTGCCTCCCGTTTGGAAAGGAGTAAGATTAAGTGTAGTGCTTAATAACACCCCTTGTCCGGGGTGATTTTTTTTGTGGAGGTGTTGAAGGTGACCGATCAGAAGGAACTGGTGGTAAAGCTAAAGGAATTATTTCCCCAGGGGAGAATCACTTGTACCGAAGCTCATGATCTGGCCCGGGAGTGGGATATGGATCCTCGGGAGCTGGGAGAAGCCTGTAATGAGGCAGGCATCAAGATTTCTGGTTGTGAATTGGGCTGCTTTTAAGCTGGACAAGCTTTTTCCCTGCAGGGAGGTGGGAAAATATGCTGGATAAACACGAAAGAAATATAAACTATATGCGAATTTCCCTTACCGACAGGTGTAATTTGCGTTGCCGCTATTGTATGCCTGAGACCGGTGTCGATAACCTGACCCATTATTCCATTCTAAGCCTGGAGGAAATGGCCAGGTTGGTTCGGATAGCCAGTGAGTTAGGAATACAAAAAATACGGCTGACTGGAGGAGAACCGCTGGTTCGTAGGAACGTACCCCAATTGATTAGTTATATTGCTCAAATTCCTCGTATCGATGATATTGCTTTGACCACCAATGGGACATTATTTGCTGCTTTGGCCGAGGAACTTAAGACAGCGGGTTTAAACCGGATTAACTTTAGCCTGGATAGCTTGGTTCCAGAAAAATTCAAATATATTACGCGCCGGGGAGATTTATCCAAGGTAAAAGAGGCTATTTTCAAAGCCCTGGAACTTGATATGCATCCGGTAAAGATTAACATGGTAGTTATTAGAGGTTTTAATGATGATGAAATTATTGATTTTGTAGAACTGGCTCGAAAATATCCTTTGCATGTACGCTTTATCGAATTTATGCCCGTGGGTGACCTGTTGTTCTGGAAAAAGGATCGGATGATGCCTGCACAGGATATTAAAGCTTATATTGAGGAAAGCTATGTTCTGACTCCGCAAAAGAATATCCTAGGCAATGGACCGGCCAGGTATTACAGCCTGGAAGGCGGAGAAGGGTCACTCGGTTTTATCAGTCCCATGAGCAACCATTTTTGTGGTGAGTGCAATCGCATCCGCTTGACGGCTGAAGGTGGTCTCAGAGGATGCCTTTATGACAAACGGGAGGTTAACTTGAAAACGGCCCTTAAAAATGGTTCCAGCGATGAAGAGATAAAGGAACTTTTTATTTGGGCCATTAAAGCCAAACCAGCTCGGCATCATATGAATAATGGCTGGGGAGAGGAAAACAAGCGCAAGATGTATCAAATCGGAGGATAAGGATGAACTTTACGCATATTAATGAGCAGGGCTATGCTCGGATGGTAGATGTAAGCAGCAAAAATGACAGCGAGCGTATAGCTATTGCTCAAGCCATTGTCAAGATGCAGCCAGAAACCATGGGAAAAATCAGGGATGGAGCCATTAAAAAAGGCGATGTTTTGGGGGTAGCTCAAATAGCGGGTATTATGGGAGCCAAGCAGACATCAGCCCTTATTCCCATGTGCCACCCCTTGAATCTTACTTCCGTCAATCTCGAATTTGCTTTTGATGAAGTCAATGCCAGTATTATTATTGAGGCTGAGGTTAAAACCACCGGTAAAACCGGGGTGGAAATGGAAGCCATTACGGCGGTATCGGTGGCGGCTTTAACTATCTATGATATGAGCAAAGCAGTAGATCGCTGGATGGAGATTACCGATATCAAGCTTTTAGAGAAAAGCGGGGGAAAGAGCGGTCACCTTGTAAGAGACTAGCTTGTCGAAAATTGTCTCTTTGATACTAGAGGTTGATAGGCGAAAGAAAGGAGTCTTTTAATGAAAAAGGGGAAACTTCATTCAATATGCATAAGTCCGGAAAGGGGCCAGCTCAAAACGGAAGTGGAACAGGCCCGGCTTATTGAAAATTATGGCATAGAAAATGATGGACATGCAGGCGAATGGGGCCGTCAGGTAACCTGTCTTAACTGGGCCAGTGTGTTAAAAGCTAATAAAGAACATAACCTTCAAGTTGGACCGGGAGCCTTTGCTGAGAACCTTCTTATTGAAGGATTGGAATTGGTAGAGGTGGGAGTTGGGGGGAAATTAAAGATTGGGGATGACGCCATCCTGCAGGTTTCCCAGATCGGCAAAGAAGATCATCCCAGTGTGGTTACCCGCACCCTGGGGGTAACATTGCTCCCCTATGAGGGGTTATTCTGTAAGGTTATACAAGGGGGAAGCATAAAAAGAGATGATCCGGTAGAAGTTCTGTAATTATATGAGGATTTATCCCCTTGATAATGGTCTGAATAGAATGAGGTGATTAACAAAGTGTATCGGGTGGGAATACTAATAATAAGTGACAAAGGTTCCCGGGGGGAAAGAGAGGATCGTAGCGGTCAACAGATCCAAGATCTGCTGGGCCAGGGATACCAGCTTGAATATTATGAAGTGATACCGGATGAGAAAGAAGAAATAGTTAAGCGGCTTATCCATGCTTGTGATGTACTTTCACTCAACCTGTTGCTTACTTCCGGGGGTACCGGATTTTCCAGTCGTGATGTAACCCCCGATGCTACCCTGGAGGTTATTGAAAAGGCGGTTCCGGGGATACCGGAGGCTATGCGTCTATATGGTATGCAAAAAACTCCTAAAGCTATGCTGTCACGAGCTGTTGCCGGTATTCGAGGAAGAAGCTTGATTATCAACCTGCCGGGAAGCGTAAAAGGAGTTAGAGAATCCTTGGAGGCTGTTTTACCAGCTCTGGATCATGCTTTGGATATTTTGCTTGGTTCAGCTGCTGAATGTGGGCAAGGTTAAACGAGATTTTGGAATTCAAAAAAAGCTGTTATTTAGAGGTATAAAAAGAAAAAGACAGTAGCATAATATTAATCGTAAATATTGGGCGGATTTCGCTGGTTATTTCATTTGAATACTTGACGGGTCTTGCCTAATATTATTAATAAATGTTAGCACTCACAATCATTGAGTGCTAACAATCAAGAAACAATTAAAGGAGGTATACCCTTGAAGATTCAACCTTTAGGAGATCGTCTGGTGGTAAAAGTAGCTGAAGTGGCTGCAGAAAAAACTAAAAGCGGACTATATGTACCGGACACTGCCAAAGAGAAACCCCAGGAAGGTGAAGTTCTAGCTGTAGGTCCTGGAGCTTTTAATGACAAAGGTGAGAGAATGCCCATGGATGTGGCAGTAGGAGATAAGATCATCTTCTCTAAGTATGGTGGTACAGAAATCAAGATTGATGGAGAAGAATATCTGGTAATGTCGCAAAGAGATATCCTGGCAAAAATAAACTAAAAGGAGGATACATAGATGTTATCCAAAGAAATAAAGTTTGGTGAAGAAGCAAGAAGGGCATTGGAAAGAGGGGTTGACACCCTGGCCAATGCGGTAAAAGTTACTCTGGGACCTAAAGGAAGAAACGTAGTGCTGGATCGTAAATTTGGTTCACCTACCATTACCAATGATGGTGTTACCATAGCTCGGGATATTGACCTCAAGGATCCGTGGGAAAACCTCGGTTGCCAATTGGTTAAGGAAGTTGCCATAAAGACCAATGATGTAGCTGGTGATGGTACTACTACCGCTACCTTGCTGGCGCAGGCTATGATAAAAGAAGGTCTGAAAAATGTTGCTGCCGGAGCCAATCCCATGATTATGAGAAGGGGTATTGACCAAGCGGTTAAAGCAGTTGTGGATGAAATCAAGACTCTAAGCAAACCGGTTGAATCAAGAGACTCTATCGCCCAGGTAGCGGCTATATCAGCCGATGATCCTGAAATCGGCCAGTTGATAGCGGACGCCATGGAAAAAGTGGGCCGGGATGGAGTAATAACCGTTGAAGAATCACAGTCTGTTGGTACTTCCCTGGAAGTTGTGGAAGGTATGAATTTTGACCGCGGTTATATATCTCCTTATATGATTACTAATACGGAAAAGATGGAAGCTGTTCTGGAAGACCCGTATATTCTAATCAGCGACAAGAAGATTTCCTCTATTGGTGAAGTTCTTCCTGTATTGGAAAAGGTGGTTCAAACCGGGAAACCCATGCTCTTGATTGCGGAGGAAGTAGAAGGGGAAGCCCTGGCCACTCTGGTAGTGAACAAACTACGTGGAACCTTCAACTGCGTAGCGGTAAAAGCTCCGGCTTTTGGGGAAAGAAGGAAGGCCATGCTGGAAGACATAGCCATCCTCACCAATGGGCAGGTGGCCTCCGAAGAGCTGGGCGTAAAAATGGAAAATGTGTCCCTGGATATGCTGGGCAAAGCCCGTCAAATAGTAATTAAGAAGGATGAGACCATTATTGTGGATGGTGCTGGTTCCGAACAAGCCATTCGCGACCGCAGTGCCAATATTAAGAGACAGCTGGAAGAAACCGAGTCGGAATATGACCGGGAGAAATTGCAGGAAAGACTGGCCAAACTATCCGGTGGGGTAGCGGTTATCCAGGTGGGAGCTGCTACTGAAACCGAATTGAAGGAGAGAAAACACCGTATAGAGGACGCTCTGGCCGCCACCAAGGCTGCCGTTGAGGAAGGAATCGTCTCCGGTGGAGGAGTTACCCTGATAAATGCCATCAAGGCCATTGAAAAGATTGAGGCTCAGGGTGATGAATTAACGGGAATAAATCTGGTTAAAAAAGCCATGGAAGAGCCCCTGCGCCAGATTGCCAATAATGCCGGTATTGAGGGCTCAGTGGTAGTGGAGAAGGTTAAGGAAGCGGAAACGGGAATTGGCTATAATGCTCTGACAGGAGTATATGAGAGCATGATCGCTGCCGGCATAATTGACCCGGCCAAGGTAACCCGCTCAGCCGTACAGAACGCGGCCAGTATTTCCGCCATGGTTCTTACTACTGAAGCGGTTGTAAGCGAGCTCCCGGGCGAAGACGAAATGAAAGGCATGGGCGCCGGCGGTATGGGTGGCATGGGCGGAATGGGCGGCATGATGTAGCCCAGTTCTCTCCTTACCGGGGAAAAACAACATTAAAAACAAACGCTGAATAAAAACAGCCGACCTTATTAAAGGGTCGGCTGTTTTGCTTGTAAAACTCCATAAGTTTGCATAAATATACCGCTCGCAGCGTCCTTAATAGACCGAAGGGAGCATCAGTAGTGCCCGACAGGGCACTGCGCATGGGCAACCCTTATGCAACAAAAGGATTTTTGCCAGTGGAGTCATTATTTTTGTTAACCTTTATCAATAAAATCTGTTTCCTATTTTGCAGCCGCAAATTCAGCCAGGATTTGCTCAAAAATACGAGACACCGGCAGAATGTCTTTAATTTTAAAGACATTTTGCCCGGCGAAAACTACGCCATCGTCTACCTGGCCCTCACGGGCATGGTTTAAAGCTTGAAGAATACAATAATCGGCCGAACAATTCTTCAGACAGGCATCACAATCTTCGGGCTCGGGAGTATCGTCCTCAGCAATAAGCCGGGCAAATTTATTTTTAAGAGCCCGGCCGGGCATTCCTACCGGACTTTTAATAATAATTACATCTTCTTCCCGGGCTTCAAGGTAGAGCTGCTTATATTCATCTGCCACCGAACATTCTTCACTTAAGACAAAGCGAGTAGCCATCTGAATCCCGCTGGCCCCGAGATTAACCATTTCCGCCATATCCTTCCCGTCAACTATGCCCCCGGCGGCTATCACCGGAATATTAACGCTTTTTACGATTTCCGGCAATATGTCCTTGATGGAGCGGTCAGTTCCCAGGTGTCCCCCTGCTTCAGAACCTTCAGCCACTACCGCCGGAGCCCCTAATTTTTCTGCCAGGCGGGCGGCTTTGACCGATGAGACGATAGGAACCACTGCGGTAGTGGAATCCTGAACCCAGCGGAAGATATCCCGGGAAAAACCAGCCCCGGTAAAAATAATGTCTATCTTTTCATCTATGGATGTTTTTACCAGTTCCGCAAACTGGCGAGCGGCAAACATTATATTTACCCCCAGTATACCTCCCTCTGCCCGGCTACGGGCCTGGCGTATTTCATCCTTTAATTCCGCGAGTGAAATACCGGTGGCACCGATAACTCCTATACCACCGGCTCTGGCTACCGCCGAAGCCAGGGAAGCGGTAGAAACACGAACTGACATGCCTCCTTGAATAATGGGAAAACGGGGAATATAGTCAGCGATTCTGAGTGTTGGCAGTTGCAAAATCAGATCCCTCCTACGATAAATTGAAAAAAATAACATAATTATAATAAATTGCTTTTATTATCATGTCTAATTTATTATAATTGATTCATATTCACAATTGAAGCATATAGCGGGAAATGCTTCAATTGTCAAACAATTGCGAAAACTCTTGACTTTTTTTCCCTGGGTTGGTTTAATATCTTATGCGATAGATTTATACAAAATTGTGCACAAGTATTAGTAAGAAAATAGAATTCCTCCTATTTTCATCGGTGGTTGTGGCCCCTGGCCATGGTGGGTTAGTAAGAAAAGTGAGGAGTGAGGGGTAAGGAGAGAGGGGTTTAATTTATTCCCTGCTACATCTTACTATTCAAGCGCCTACTAACTTCACTTTTTGTCGTGGTTGTGGCCGTCGACCATGGGGGTTCTAATGGAATTTGAATTTCTAGCAAAATACCTTTCGTTTTTATAGGATTACAAAAATATGACGAGCGAAATTGGTGGATATGAATACAATTATCCGTTGAAGTTTAACTTTTTCAAGGATCAATCTGGAATGACTTATACAAGGTGGTGCATTAATTGAAGGTTCAGATACTGGGGATGGGCCATTCCCTTCCTGAAAGAATACTCAACAACCAGGAACTTGAGCAAATGGTGGATACCAGTAACGAATGGATTGTAGAGAGAACCGGTATACTGGAGCGCCGGATTGCCGATAAGGATACGGCTACTTCGGACTTGTGCTGGCAAGCGGCTAAAATGGCTTTGGAACGCTCCGCTACTGAAGCAAAAGAGCTGGATTTAATAATTGTGGGCACATCCAGCCCGGACATGCTTTTTCCTTCCACCGCCTGCATAGTGCAGGATCATCTGGGCGCCCGTAATGCTGCCGCCTTTGATGTGGAAGCTGGTTGTACCGGCTTTATCTATGCTCTGGGCATAGCGGAAAAATTTCTCCTCTCCCCGGAATACAAGAAAATACTGGTAATAGGTGCAGACCTCTGTTCCCGTTTTACTGATTATACTGACCGCAATACCTGCGTTTTATTTGGTGATGGAGCTGGTGCGGCTGTAGTAGGAAAAGGTAATTTAGGACCCGGGATTTTGAGCAGTTATCTGGCGGCCGATGGTTCAGGAGGAAAACACCTTTACATGCCTGCCGGCGGTTCGGCTTTACCCCCCAGTAAAGAGACTGTGGAACAACGGCTGCACTTTATAAGAATGGACGGCAATGAGATATTTAGATTTGCTACCAAAATTGTGGTGGCGGTGAGCGAAAAGCTGCTCTCCCAAGCAGGCTTGAGCTACCAGGATGTTGATCTTTTTATTCCGCACCAGGCTAATCTGCGTATAATAAAAACCGCCATGAAAAGGATGAGGATTCCGGCGGAAAAAACCTTGATCAATCTGGATCACTTTGGCAATATGAGTGCCGCCTGCATCCCGGTAGGCCTGTCCATGGCCGAAGAGGCGGGGAAACTTAAAAAGGGAGACCTCGTTTTGATGGTGGCCTTTGGCGCCGGCTTAAGCTATGGCGGTATTCTCTTGCGATGGGGGAGGGATCAGGATGTATTTTAAAACGCTTCTCTGTGATTTATTAAATATTGAATATCCTCTTATTCAAGGTGCTATGGCTTGGATAGCGGGGGGGAATCTGGCTGCTGCTGTATCTCAGGCCGGAGGGTTAGGAGTAATAGGAGCTTCCGGAGCTGAACCTGCCTGGATAAAGCAGGAGATAGAGCAGGTAAGGAAGCTGACTGGCAAACCTTTCGGGGTTAACCTGATGCTGGCCGCTCCTGGCATAGAAAAGATAATAGAGCTGATTATCCAGGAAAAAGTCCCGGTGGTAACCACTGGAGGCGGCAATCCTGGTCCTTATATGGAAAGGCTAAAAGCTGCCGGAATAAAGGTCATACCGGTAGTGGCTTCGGTAGCCCTGGCCCGGCGTCTCAGCCGCCTGGGGGCGGATGCCGTAATAGCTGAGGGAACGGAGTCAGGAGGTCATGTGGGGGAGATGACAACCATATGCCTGGTGCCTATGGTAGTGGATGCGGTTGATGTTCCGGTAATAGCCGCCGGAGGTATTGCTGATGGCCGGGGTTTCATGGCCGCCCTGGCTTTGGGAGCCCAGGGGGTGCAAATGGGAACCCGCTTCATCTGCGCTGAGGAATGCAATGTACATCCCGCTTACCAGCAAAAGGTAATCAAGGCCAAAGACCGTGATACGGTAATATGCGGCCAGTCAACCGGGCATCCGGTGCGGGCTATTCGCAACCAGTTTACCCGGGAATATCTCAAGAGTGAAAAGCTGGGTGCGGGTCAGGAAGAACTGGAAAGACTCGGCCAGGGGCGTTATCCGGCAGCGGCGGTGGAAGGCCGCATAGACGAGGGAAGTGTTTTGGCCGGGCAGATTTGCGGCCTGGTTAATCAAGTGCAACCCGCCGCAGAAATCGTGGCCGATATTATAAGGGATGCCTGCCAAGTAAAGAATATTCTGGGGGGTATAGAATGCCAAGAATAGCGTTTGTTTTTCCCGGCCAGGGTGCACAATATCCGGGAATGGGAAAGGAATTGGCCGAAAAATACGAGGAAGCGGCCCAGGTTTTTGCCGCAGCGGATAGAATCAGTCCCTACAGCATAAGCAACCTTTGTTTTGCCGGCCCGGCGGAGCAATTGAACCAGACCGAGTTTGCTCAACCTGCCTTGCTTACCAGCAGCCTGGCAGCTCTGCTTGTAGCTAAAAAAATGGGAATATGTGCCGACATTTTAGCTGGCCTCAGCCTGGGAGAATACAGCGCTCTGGTGGCGGCTGGAGCCTTGAGCCTGGAGGAAGCACTACCCCTGGTGCAGAAGCGGGCAATACTAATGCAGGAAGCTGTTCCTCCTGGGGAGGGAGCAATGGCGGCGGTTTTAGGAATGGAAGCCGGTCGGCTGGAGGATCTTTGTCATATGGCAGCGGGACAGGTGGGGATTGCTAACTACAATTGTCCGGGGCAACTGGTTATTTCGGGTGAAAAAGAGGCAGTTCGGGCAGTCACTGCCAGCATCAAGGAAGCAGGCGGGCGGGTAATCCCCCTGGCGGTAAGCGTCCCCTCGCACAGCCCGCTAATGTATGAGGCCGCTATGAAACTGAAAGCGGAGCTGGCGCAGGTGAAATGGCAAGAGCCTCTTATCCCGGTGGTGAGCAATGTCAATGCCCGGGAAAACGGAGCCCTTGACTTCGAGGAATTGCTGACCCAACAGCTTTTTAAGCCGGTACTTTGGGAACAAAGTGTCAGGTATATGATGAATAAGGCCGATTATTTTGTGGAAATAGGTCCCGGTTCTACCCTCTCCGGTTTGATTAAGAAGATTGACCGTCATAGGGTGCTGGGGCAGGTGGAAGATTTATCATCACTGGAAAAGCTTTTAAAAAAGGTGGAATTGATATGAGTGCAAAGGTAGCATTGGTAACCGGGAGTTCACGGGGTATAGGCCGGGCCATCGCCCTGCATCTGGCCCGGGAAGGGTACCGGGTGGTAGTAAACTACTACAATAATCCGCAGGAAAGCTCAGAAATAATTGAGGAAAACCAGGAACAAGCCCGGCAAGTCTTGCAGGAAATAGAAGCAGCCGGGAGTACCGGCATCATGGTAGGTGCTGATGTTTCTGACCCGGTTATGGCCCGGGAGCTGGTAGAGGCAGCTATCAAGGAATATGGTCAGATTGATGTCCTGGTAAATAATGCCGGAATCAATAAGGATCAATTGATATTGCGTATAAATGATGAGGAATGGGATAAGTTAATAAATACCAATTTGAGCTCGGCTTTTTATTGTTGCCGGGCCGCTCTCAGACAGATGGTGAGAAAACGTTATGGTAGAATAATAAATATTTCTTCGGTGGTAGGCTTAAGTGGAAATGCGGGACAGGCCCATTATTCCGCCTCCAAGGCGGGGCTATTGGGATTGACTTTTTCCATAGCCCGGGAATATGGAGCTCGAGGCATCACGGCCAATGTGATTGCCCCCGGCTATATCCAGAGTGATATGACGGCCGCCTTCAGCCCGGAGCAGAAGGAAAAGATGCTCTCGGCTATTGCCGTGGGCAGGCTGGGAACCCCGGAAGATATCGCCGGGGTGGTGGCCTTCTTGGCTTCGGATGCGGCGGCTTATATTACCGCCCAGGTTATAAAAGTGGATGGAGGATTATCCTAAATAAAAAATATTGAGGAGGAAATAGAAAGTGAACGTATTTGAGGAACTGAAAAAGATTATTGTGGAGATCAAGGATATTCCCGAGGACGAAATCCAGCTCGAATCAAAATTTGCTGAGGATCTGGAGGCTGATTCCCTGGATATCGTAGAAATGCTGATGCTGCTGGAAGAGAAATTTGAAATCCAGATTCCCGAAGAAGAAGCAGCCAAACTGAAAACCGTTAAAAATGTGGTGGATTACGTAGAAGCAAAGTTGCAGTAAACGGCATAAGTAGAGAGGTGATTACATGACCGCTCGCCGCGTGGTAATTACCGGTTTGGGGATGATTTCCCCTATCGGCAACAACAAAAAGGATTTTTGGACTAGCCTGATAGAAGGGCGTGGCGGCATAGGCCATATTGACCGTTTTGACGCCAGCGATTTTCCTACCCGGATTGCGGCCCAGGTGAAGGATTTCAATGTGCAGGATTATATCCCCCGCAAGGATGCCCGGCGTATGGACCTTTTTGTCCAGTACGCCTGTTCCGCAGCCAGAATTGCGGTCGAAGACGCCGGATTGCAGCTTACAGCTGGTGAAGCTCCGCGGGTTGGGGTATGGATAGGCTCCGGTATTGGAGGAATTCAAACCTTTGAGGAACAACATGCCAAAATGCTGCAAAAAGGCGTAAACGGATTGAGCCCTTTCTTTATTCCTATGATGATTTCCAACATGGCCGCGGGGCAAGTGGCCATCATGCTGGGAGCGAGAGGACCCAATGGCTGCACAGTAACTGCCTGTGCCTCGGGGAGTAATTCTCTCGGAGAGGCCCTGCAATTGATCCGCCTGGGCAAGGCTGATGTAATGATAGCCGGAGGAAGTGAAGCTTCCATTACTCCGGTGGCTGTAGGGGGCTTTTGTGCCATGAAGGCTCTATCTACTGCCAATGAGGACCCCGCCCGGGCCTGCCGTCCCTTTGATATTAAGCGTGATGGTTTTATCATGGGCGAAGGAGCAGCTATCCTGGTTCTGGAGGAAATGGAGCATGCCCTGAGGCGTGGGGCCAGGATTTATGCGGAATTGGTCGGCTATGGCGCCAGTGCCGATGCGGTTCATATGGTGCAGCCGGATATTGAAGGCCGGGGAGCGGCCCTGGCCTTTTCCATGGCCCTGGCTGATGCCGGCATCAAGCCGGAAGAAGTTGATTATATCAATGCCCATGGCACCGGCACCGAGCTTAATGATCAGGTGGAAACCAGAGCTATAAAGAGTGTATTTGCGGAGCATAGCTACCAAATGATGGTTAGTTCAACCAAACCCTATACTGGGCACATGTTGGGTGCGGCAGGGGCCATAGAATTGATTGCTTCGGTTTTATCTCTGGTGAATAATACCGTTCCTCCCACTCTGAACCTGGAAGAGCCTGACCCCATCTGTGACCTGGATTATGTGCCGGGAAAGGCCCGCCAGAAGGAATTAAAGGTGGTTCTATCCGATTCCCTGGGTTTTGGGGGACATAATGCGGCTCTGGTGATACGAAAAATTTAGTGTTAACTCTTCTACAATAAGAAACAAGTATTATTATGCTTGCATAAATATACCGCTCGCAGTCTATGCATGGGCAACACCGGCGGCTTGTCTCGTAGCTCAAGGGGTACCGCACTAATCTCCCGTCCATGGGAGGAAGTGCTCTCGCGACATCCTGTCGCTCGCCCCCTTTCGCCTGTTCGCCAAAGCCTAAGTGTTGCATCCATGCTTCGCCAACGCTCGCTTGTATAATTATGCAACCCTTATGCAACATAAAGAGTTATTGCAGTGGAGTTATTGTTACCCCCATAATTCATTCCGCTTTTGTGCTTGGGTTTGGTGAAAGGAATGGTTGATGTAATGAAAAAACTGGAGTTGAATACCGAAGAAATAATGAAGATTCTACCCCACCGTTATCCTTTCCTGCTGGTAGATCGCATTATTGAACTGCTGCCCGGGGAGAGGGCCGTGGGCATAAAAAACCTGAGTGTTAACGAACCCTTTTTTCCCGGACATTTCCCCGGTCATCCGGTAATGCCCGGGGTACTCATGATAGAGGCTATGGCCCAGGTAGGCGCCTGCGCCATATTGTGTGATGAAAAATATCAGGGCCGTCTAGGTTACCTGGCGGGAGTGGATCGTATTCGCTTCAAGCGTATGGCTGTTCCCGGCGACAGCTTGCTGATTACTACCGAATTCACTGCGATTAAGGGTAATATCGGCAAGGGAAAGGGGCAGATAAAGATTAACGAGGAAATGGTTTGCGGAGGTGAATTCCTGTTTGCTCTGGGCTAAGAAGGTGCACACAGGAGGAAATGATAAAAAATACTTTTTCTCGAAAAAAATACTTTGCACTGAGCAGGAGAATGGAAAAGGAAGAGGAGGAGAAGAAAGTTGCTCTCCCCATAAACTGTCCTTCCTGCTCGGCCAGGATAGCGGCAGAAGCCCTGCAGCGCAACCTGAAGGTCTGTCCCAAATGCCAGCACCATTTCTCTCTCAGCGCGCGTGAGCGTATTGACTTAATGGTTGATAAGGACAGCTTTCAGGAGTTTGATGCTGATTTGAGTTCCTTCAACCTACTGGATTTTCCCGGATACCAGGAAAAACTGGAAAAGGCTCAGGAACTTTCGGGTTCCCGTGAAGGCATAATCACTGGCCTGGCCTCCATTGATGGGCATAAGCTGGTTCTGGGGGTAATGGAGTCAGGTTTTATGATGGCCAGTATGGGCTCAGTAGTGGGGGAGAAAGTTTGCCGGGCGGTAGAACAGGCCATGGAACTTTCCTGTCCCCTGTTAATCTGTTCTTGCTCCGGCGGAGCCCGTATGCAGGAAGGTATGGTCGCCTTGATGCAAATGGCCAAGACCAGTGCGGTACTGGGGAAGTTTAACCAGGCCGGATTGCTCTATATTTCTCTTTTGACCCATCCCACTACCGGCGGAGTTTCAGCCAGCTTTGCTTCTCTGGCGGATATTATTCTGGCTGAACCTGGTGCCCTTATTGGTTTTGCTGGACCCCGGGTTATTAAACAGACTATCGGGCAACAGCTGCCCCCCAGGTTCCAGCGTTCTGAATTTCTTCTAGAGCATGGCATGATTGATCTGCTGGTGGAACGATCACAGCTAAAAGCAACTCTGAGCAGCTTGCTGGGGCTTCATCAAGGATAATGGAGGCAAGCATGGTAAAAAGACAGTTTGATTATGAACAAAAGGTTCAGGAAATCCGGGAGAAACTGGAGGAATTAAACAATTTGTCCAGCAACATGGAATTTGACCTTTCCCAGGAAATCGAAAGCCTGGAGGAAAAGATAGAAAACAACCGAGAAAGAAGGTATAAGAACCTTTCCCCCTGGGAAAAGGTTTTGCTCAGCCGCCACCCGGAAAGACCTAACAGCAATGATTATATACGCTACTTTTGCGAAGAATGGATAGAGCTTCATGGTGATCGGCACTTTGGGGACGATAGTTCCGTGATTGGCGGTATTGGCCGTTTTAACGGGCAGGCGGTAACTATACTGGGCTACCGCAAGGGAAAGGATACCCGAGAAAACCTGCAGTATAATTTTGGCATGCCCCATCCCGAGGGTTACCGTAAAATCCAGCGCCTGCTCTTGCAAGCCGAGAAATTCCAGCGCCCGGTTATAACCCTGATCGATACTCCGGGGGCCTATCCGGGTATAGGGGCCGAAGAAAGGGGGCAGGCCTGGGCTATTTCCCAGGTTCTGATGACTCTCTCGGCTTTGGAAGTCCCTGTAATAGCTGTAGTTAGCGGTGAAGGGGGCAGCGGGGGAGCACTGGCCCTGGCGGTGGCGGACCGCCTCTTAATGCTTTCCAACGCGGTATTTTCCGTTGCTTCTCCCGAGGCCTGTGCTTCTATACTATGGAAAGAACTGGAGCGGGTGGAAGATATGGCCAGGGCCATGAAAATAACCGCAAATGACCTGCAAAGGCTGGGCATAGTTGACGAAATCATTGAAGAGCCCCTGGGAGGTGCCCACCTGAATTTCCCGGAGATGGCGGAAAAGCTGAAAAAAGCCCTGCAAAAACACCTGGGAGAGATTTTGTCCCAGGATAGCGGCGAATTATTGGAAGAGAGATTTCAAAAACTCAGGAAAATAGGGGAATTCAGGGGATAAATCCGGGCATTGTCCTGGGATTATTCCCTGAAAGAGTTATGGGGGGGAAGCTGCTCTGCCTCACCAAAATGAATAAATATCTCTACAATTTCAGGGCGGTTGCCGATACGAATCGGCGGCCCCCAGGTGCCAAAACCATTGGAAACAATAATTTGCATATTATCCTGGCGTAAATATCCCCGGTGCAGTATAAAGATATTCCTGGTAATAAAGTTTAACGGAAATAATTGGCCGGCATGAGAATGGCCCGATAAATGCAAGTCCACCTGGTTTAAGTGCGATTCCTCGATATCAATGGGATTGTGGTCCATTAGAATAACCGGATAGTGACAATTTACACCAAGCATAAGCTCTTTCAAGGGTTTTCTGAGGCGGCTCATTTTATCGTCCCGGCCCACCAGATAGAAGTTATCCAGCAAGTGATATTGATCCCGTAGTACTGTAACCCCGCAGGATTCAAGAGCGGCCACGAGTTCCTGGTACTGCCCACCCAGATACTCATGATTACCCAGTACCGCAAACACGCCTTGAGGAGCTTTTACCGAGCGCAAGAGCCCGGCCATTTTCTGTTCTTCGAATGGCCTGATGTCTCCATCGATGATATCGCCGACCAATAACACCATCTCGGGTTGCATAAGGTTTATCCTGTCCACCAATCTGCTCAGGCGATTTCGTCCCACAATATTACCCAGATGGATATCAGACAGCATAACGATATGCAGGTCTTTTCTTATTCCTGCCTCTTTGGGAATATTAACTTGGTACTGCCTGAGTACCGGTCGATTCGCATTAAAGGTTCCGTAAAAAAGTCCTGCTATTAAGGAAAAAATTAGCAATAAGGCTATAATGCTTGATGAATTATGAATAAAAGCAGGTAAGAAACCCCAGAGCTTATCAAGATATTTTATCAAGTCCAGTAAAACCGTGATTAACAATGCATAAAGGAAAAATGCCATCCAGTAGGAACCAATCCAGATGAGACAATTGCTTACTTGCCCGGGATAGTGATGATTGCCCCATCTCCCCAGGAAATAGGAAGCACTCAGGAATACCAGCATAACCCAGTAAAGAATCCGGTAGTTAAGGATATGACTACCGAAATATTGCCACCCTCGCCAAGCGATATAGAAATTCAGACTGCCCCATAATAGAAGGAAAACAGCAATTACTGCTATCCTCATATTACCCGCCATTTCTCCATGCAAAGCCTTTACCACCCTAATTAATATTTGCAATATATAATGTCACTGCAAAAAGTCATTTTTCAAAATTAACACCGCCATATCTAGTATAATGGTGAGCTTTTGAACACCATATGTAGCGTTGAGTATACCCGGGAAAAGGTTTTTGCAGTGGATTAACATATTCTAATTTGAGGCTTATTATAACATAGATGTACCGTAGCATTTTCTTGCATGCGAGCTTTCACCCGCCAGGATTACCGGACAAAGTGGAATAAGGTGGGGGAAGGTATTAGCCGGCGTGGAATTAAAGCCTGGTATTAATAAAACTACTAAATTAAAAACGGAAGCTGCTACAGGTTCTTCCCCGGCCGCAGCATCCGTTGGATATTCTATGCTTAACTCGGTAAATTTCTGGAGTTAACCTCGTTATAATCCTATTTCACTGGCATCTTGCACTTCCATTATAAATCCGGCAAAATCAGCCTTGTTTTTGCTATGCTTCCGTATGTCTTTTTTGAAATAATTATCTATTTGCGCCCTGGTATATGTAAAAGCTATTTTGCCATCATTGTTTTCTATATTGAAGGTTACGATACCAACATTTTCAATAAGACTGAAGATTACTGCGGCATTTTTGAAATATGGCAGGCTTGCTCTCTCCTTTGTCCCATATCCTTGACAATTTATGATGAGGCCGTATGGCTCACTGTCTGTTTGCAATTCACAGCCTACTGGTTTTATACCGTTTACATATGGCAATGAATACATCAAATGTACTACATTACTGTTATCGCCTGCATAATTGGATTTGTATTGGAGCAGTTCCTCAGCATCATATACGAAATTATATTGCAATAATTTCCTCCTGACTGCCAGGTGCTCTTTGTTGGACGCATCGATCCAAACACCCACGATTTGCTCATCATGGCATAAAAATGTAATATCTTTTGTGCTATCATCGCTGTTAATTGCCATAGCTGTATAGCGGAGCGGCTTATCAAGATAAGCGGAGAAATCATAGCCGTTTAACCTGGATTGTTTATTAAGATTATCGAAAAAGGACTGGTTATTCTTGCGGTCTTTTTGGGGAATATAAATATCAAAACCAACTCCGCTATTCATAACTACTTTATAGCCTTTGGAATCATTATAGGCATCGATCCTTTTTTCTTTCGTTGTTTCTGTTTTATTAGTGGTCTTACCGGCCAGTTCAGTGTTTATTTCGTCTCCTGTTTCGTCTAATGCTGGTTGTGCTGTTTGACTGGGTACGGTTTTATTGCAGCCTATAATTCCAGCGGATGTTATCACAAGTATAATAATCAGGCATAATACGATAATTCCTCTGTTCTTGGGCACGATTACATCCTTTAGAAGCTTATTATTCATTTTTCTACCCCCAACATTTTACCTTGGATAATAACAATTTACGTAATAAAAAAGCTAAAGACTCCTTTGGAAACAAAATTCTTCGGGGGCCTATCCCTGTTCCTCGCTCAAAAAAACCTGCTCATTTACCATTGCAAAACCTTATCCCGTTTCACTTCATGCCACCAATCCAGCAAGTAGTTTTGCTACTATTTCCATCGCTAGGAATGATAGCTTGAGGGTTCGTGTAGATTCCTGGAGCACAAAAGAACCTTCCCCTTATGCTCTTGCTTACTGATAATCAAGATAGAATTCCCCAAAGCGGGTGGTTGCTACTACTCCATGCAGTCCATTGTTTTGTACTTGAAAATGTATGCGGTAGAGTCCGGGTCCGGCATTTAAAGCCACCGAACCGGAAAATTTCTGTTCTTGCAGCGACAAGGTCTGTGCCGGCAGCTCGGTAATTATCCCGGAAGCCTGGTCAATTTTAGCTGGCAAAACATGAATCACAGCTTCGTTGGTAAAGCCTACCTGTCCTTCTACCATAAAACTATTCTGCTTAATCTGTATAAATCCTTGTTCCGGCTTCACCAGGCTATATTCGGTAAAGGGGCCGATGATTTTTTGTCTTTCCAGTTGGTGGTTTTGCACTTCCCCCCGCAGAGTCATTTGCTTGTAGAATAGCACCCGGTTTTTCTTTCCCAGGCATATCTGTATTTCATTATCGCGAAGAACTGCCAGGGATACGGTTGCGGCATAATTCTTTCCATCGCCGGAAACATAAGCATAGCCCCCTTTATCGGAGCCTTCAGAAATCAGGGTGATGTTTTTGACCGACAATTCAGGTAGAGTATTAAATCCTGATGGCAATTCCGAATACTGGGCTTTAACGGTGCAAGAACTTCCCCCCAGGTAGTTGCCCAACTCCTTAATCCGATAATCTGCATAGCGGACTTTCCACTGGCGCTTTTCGTTATTCCACTGGCTGTCCAGGCCAAATAGGTTTTCCAGGTCCAGGGAATATAGATAGAGTCTGGTCGAACTGAGGGACGGCACTTCGTACAATTCAACGCTTTTAGCCGGGCTTCCGTCATAGAAGACCTGAACCTGGCCTTCGCCAGCTTTTACCTGGAATGAATGAGATCCCCTTTTGACCAGATAGCTATTCTGCTTGGACTGGACCTGGTATCCCAACCACCCGGCTATCCAGTCCAGGGAAACCATGGCCTTTCCGTTATGAGCATAGCCTACCTGCTGGTTTTGGTATAATAGTTTTTCCCCGTGGAACTCGATAATTCCTTCCCGTCGGTCAATCTCCTCGGCAATCAAATTGGCGTCTTCGCTGCTTTCTGCCAGTATGGTATCTCCTGAACGCCGACTGGAGTCAAAACGGGCCACCCGTTGCAGCGGGTCCCATTTTACTTCTCCGTAGGCTGCCAGTTCGCTGAGATAAATAGCGGTATAACCATCTATATTGAAGGAAGCAATTTCTTTCTGCTGAAGGAAGGTTTTGATATCGCTTGCCAGAATCATTCTATCTTTTCCCGCAAATGCAGCATAGTCGGTTGTTGTCCGGGAGCCTGTTTGGCCTGTGGGGTGGCTGATGTTTTCACTGATCTCCAATTTCCGTTCCACCGGTTCCCAAATCACATCGAAGCCACAGCTGCGCAGGTCCTCGGCCACGATAGCGGTCCGGTCGTTAATGATTAGGCAGGGGAGCATCTGCCCGTTAACATAGGCGTGTATATCGGTGCTCAGAGCCTGGCCGGTTACAGTAGCGGCCCAAGTCTTTTCCAGTTCCGCTGCCAGCGGAATCAGGAACAGTCCCAGGGCCAGTAAGCTTATAATAAAAATCCTTCTCAATTCCTCGTCCTCCATATTTTCATATAAATTTGCAGCTTATAACGAGGTGAAATATGTCCCCCGTTTCTATAGACGGCCGATTACCTATTAAGTTTCTTCCTATGCTTAAATATACATGCTTCCGGAATACTTTCTTGCATGCGTTCTTTCCGCTCGCCAGGATTACCGGACAAAGTTAACGGAAGCTGCTACAGGTTCTTCCCTGGCAGCAGCCTCCGTTAGATACTCTATACTTCTTGGTAAATCCCTGGAGTTTAACAAATAAGATCTCCAATATAGCTTGATAAATCTACATTACTATCTCAGCAGGTCGGCAGCAGCTATGAGCCGCTGAATCTCATTTACACCTTCGTAGATCTCGGTTAGTTTGGCATCGCGGAAGATGCGCTCAATGGGAAACTCGGTTGTATAACTGTAAGCTCCCATGACTTGCATGGCTTTGCTGGCTACCCGGTGAACAGCCTCCGAAGTAAACAGTCTGGTTCTTGCGGCATCGGAGGCCAGCTCTTTCCCTTCTGACGCCTTAAATGCGGTCGCCAATACTGCCTGGTGCGCTACCATCACATCGGTGGCCATGTCGCCAATCAACGACTGGATGGTTGGGAAATAGGCAATAGGCTTACCGCGCTGCACCCGCTCCTTCGAGTATTTAACCGCTGCTTCCAGGGCTGCCTGAGCCATACCCACAGCTTGAGCGCAGACCGATAGTTTGCCTATCTGGGTTGAACCGAGTAATACCTCGAACCCTTTGCCCCGCATGGCCTCACCACCGGTGGTATTTTCATAGGGCACCCGAACATTGTCCAGCAACACATCGCAAACTTCCAGTCCGTGCATGCCCATCTTGTCATAAATCCGCGGGATGGAATAGCCCTTGATACCCTTGGGTATGAGGATGTTCGTACACTTGCCGCCCATTTCAACATCCTTGCAGAATATACCCATCAAACCCGGCAGGGATGCGTTGGTGATGAAAACCTTTTCTCCATTGATGACCCATTCATCCCCATCGCGGACACATGTGGTCCGGAGCGCATTGGGGTCGGAGCCGGTTGATGCCTCGGTAAAGGCAAAACTGCCAATTCCATCGCCATTAAGATGTTCTGGGAGGAATTTCATCTTCTGCTCTTCGGTGGCGAATTTCATGATATTTGCCCCCAGCATGCCATTAACAGAAATTGTACATGCAGTTGAACAATATACCCTTGCCATCTCAATTTGCATAATAACATACTCAACGTAGGTGTTTCCTGAACCGCCGTATTTCTCTGGGTATTGGATACCGCACCAGCCTAAATCTTTAATCTTTTTGATCAAATCCCAGGGTGTTCTTTTTTCAGTTTCCATCCATTTGACCAGCGGAGCAATCTCATTCTCCGAAAACTTCCTCACTGACTCCTTTAGCATGAGCTGTTCTTCTGTATAATTGAAATTCATTTTTTATAACCCCCTCTTTCATGCGATATGTTTATCGCTATATTCTCTCTTTAAATCCCCCTGTATAGGTGTCTTTGTACAATAAATGCCCCATAGAACCTTCATTCCAGGTAAAATCACTCTGATGGTAAATCCTCGAGCAGATTTTTTAAAATCAACTCAGCTCTTTGCTAAATCTAAAAATCCATAACCCCCTTCCTTATATAAGTTACTAAGCAACAGGATGAATAGGATATTGCTTTTTACCTCGTTATAATGATTTAGCCAGAATTGCTAGTTTTTCTGCTACTTCAGACATCTCCATGACCGTAGCAGTAACCTCCTGGGTAGCCGCCGCCTGTTCCTGACTTTGCATAACGGTTCCCTGTGAAGCTTCGACCGCGTCCTTAATCCTGATTTCAATGGCCCGGGTTAACTGACCGATCTCATCAGCAGTCTGCTTCGATTGATCGGATAGTTTTCTGATTTCTCCGGCCACTACTCCGAAGCCTTTGCCAAGGTCTCCAGCCCGGGCTGCTTCTATTGCTGCATTCATACCTAACATCTTGGTTTGATTGGCTACATCCTTGGTAAAAGACAATACTCTAACGATATTTTCTAAGTTTTCCTGTATAGATTTGATTATATCTGCCAGTTTACTTTCGGTTATATTAATCTCTCCGGCTGAACTGGCAATTTGCTGCATCACCCGGGCCATATCATCGGTATGGCTTCTCAGTTTGTCAGCCGCATTTTGCAGGTTGCTGGCCAGATTGCGCGGCGTGGTTATGCCAAAGGTTCCTACCAACTCACCGCTTTCCTCATCAAAGAGCGGAATACTTATCATGCGAATATTGCCTAGCTTCCTGGTGTTGATATCAACCTGTACCCTTTTCTGGGCCTGCATGGTTTGCATAGCGGTCTTAACTTCCGATATCGGCAAGCCAACCACCACATTGGTATCAAATTTCTCCGAGCCCATACGGCACAGGACCTTCTCTGTGTCGCTGGCCCCTACCCAGGCCCCTTCAGGTTGGGAATCAATTATAATGGGCGCAAAAATATCGAAAGCTTTGACTACCGGGTGAAGCCGGGGGGCAAACACGCCGTATGTTCCCACCACGGCATTATGTTCATCATCATCCTCAAATATAGGAGCCGCCCATAGATTCAAACTAATACCGTAAATCTTTTCATTTACCGTTTCGCTTATCGCTTGGCGGGTTTGAATGCAGCGTTGAACGACACCGTTTTTCACCAGGGGTTCTCCCACTCGTATACCGGCAATATCCATGTTGTGGTTTTCCACAAAATCATAACGCTCAGTATTGGTAGTAAAATAGATAACCCCATCTTTTCCGTAGGTAGGGGTGAGAAAAGGTGCCGATGTCCGAAAAGCTTCTTTCTTGCTGCGGGCTTTTTTCAAAATCCGTTCGTGCCCTTCTACGAAAGTCATCATCATGTTAGCCATATGGGAATCCATTAGTAAAGTGGAAGCCGGCTTCATAGCCAGGGCCATCTCCCGTACCTTTTCACTGCCGGTGGCCTCAATAATGACCTCCAGCCCGGGGATGCGCAATAACTCACCTAAATCATGAAAGGCAGGAACCCCTAATTCTCTGGCCAACTTTATTCCCGGAGCTTTAGTATTAACATCGCACAGGCCTAAGACTCGGAACTCCTCAATTTCATGGAATGCACCCAGAATTGTGGTTCCTCCTTTGCCTCCTCCAATAATTCCAATGCTGGTCATGTTTTCTCCCTCCTTCACAACAGGCTGCAAAGCCCGCGTTTCATTTACCATATATACATAATACAACAAAAAGGTGGAAATAAATGATATCTAATTTTAAAATTATCGGCAAAGCAGGGAAAGGTTACTAGTCCAGCATTTTTGCTATCGTTTCCTGGTAAAATTAACTATATATAAACGCATTGTAATAGAATGCAATATTAATGAATAAAAAGACATAATGAAGTATCTGGAAATATTAAAAATAAAAGTCTGGCGGTTATCCGGAAAAACAGAGGAAATTGTTTTGTAAGCCCAAAACAAAAAGGACCCATCCGTTGTATACAGACGGAAAGGTCCTTTATCTATCCTATTACAATGAGCTGCTTGTGCTTAGCTTGAAGGTAGCCCCCGGATTGCCGGCCACTTCGACAAAACTGCCGGTCGTTGCCAGTACCGGACCACTATCTATGGCGCTATCGTAAATGGTTTGGTCGGCAGGGTCAAAAACGATAACACGGCCTTTGTTGGGAATTTGAAAATCAAGTATGCTGTCTTCCGCCACCTTCCGCCATTCATTATAGCCTTCCCGGCCGATAGTTATATTGGTATCGCCGCTTGCCAGCGATTGAACCACATCGGCGGGTGTATACAGCATCCCGGAAACCCAGGCCCAGCTTATACCGTCCTTCTCACTTAATCTGAGCTCGGTCAGGTCACGCATGGAATTTATGGCCATTCCTGCAGATGCAGGGGATATGACCCGTTTTATGCCACCGAAGTCGATATAGCCCGGCAGTTCACTGAACTGCTGCGAAGTAATAATATGCTCCGACACCAGCATTCTTGCTTCGTAGGCTTTGGCATTACGCCGCAGCCACTTCCGCTCATCGACAGCTATCTTCAATTCGCTTGTTTTGGCTACAGGCTCCAGTTTTTGGCCGATGATCATATCAATTGCGAATGTAGCCGAATGCTGTACGAAATATTGTCTGCCTCCCAGCGTTATGAAATAGTACTTGCCTCCCTGGTTGTGAAAATAGCCATCATTATAAATCGCTGATAGGATTTCTGTCTCCTGGTCGCCGTTTAGCGTATAGACAGTCAGCTTATTCTCCGCCCGGTCGAACTTCAAGCGCATAAGAACGCTGCCGTTGGAATAATAACCTTCATAATTCGCCAGTTCAGAAGGAAGAGGCTGGGCTTTGAGCGGCAGCTTCAGCACCGCAGGTGTTTTATCGAAAAGACCATTTTCGCAAAGAAAAGCTTCCATGATGGAAGCGGCGATTACCATCGCGCCGCTTTGGGAACCGGTAAAAATGACGGCCACCGATATTCTTTTATCCGGAATGGTGTAAAGCATCGAACTATAGTTGCCGGTACCGCCGCTCTTGCCCAAAACATTTATGCCTTTTACCTTATAGCAGGCAATTTCCGTCAAATCCCAGCCCAATCCAAAACTTAACTCCGGATGTTTGAATTGCATATAGGACTCGGAGGGTTGCCCCTTTTTCATTTCCGCCAGGGATGCCGGGGAAAGTATCTGGGGACCGGAAGCGGAAAATGTATCGGCGAACTTGCATAAATCCTCCGGCGTGGCTGACAGGCCGCCCGAACCCCACAGCGATACTACTTCCAGCGGATCGCGTTTACCGTCAGCGGTATAATACCTGGCCGCAGACCCCTCTTTTAATCCCTGCAGCTGACCAAGATTCGGACCGGTATGGCTTAAGCCCAGGGGTTCAAATACCCGCTCACTTAGAAATTGAAGGTAGCCTTTTCCAGAAACCCGGGCAACTATCATCTCCGCCAGGGTGAAACCGTCATTGCAATAAGGCGCCATTTCGCCCGGCTGGTGCTTGAGATGAGATTTTGCCAGGGTATCCAGTACATCCTGATAATATTCTTTATGATATTCGAAACCAAAACAATTGGGAGCGATGGTGCCGGGCAAACCCGAGGAGTGGTTGAGCAGCATTCGGACGGTGATGTCTTTATAGCGTTCATCTTCCATGGTGAATTCCGGCAGGTAGGCAGTCGCCGGCTGGTCGAGCTCTACCTTGCCCTCATCTACCAGCAGCATAATGGCTGTAGCACAATAAACCTTGCTGATCGAGCCGATATTGAATAGGGTATTTTTATCAACGGAGATGCTCCGCTCCCGGTCAGCCATGCCAAAACCTTCGGCATAGACGATTTTGCCGTTCTCCATGACGGCAACGGTGCCGCTACCGGCATTCCCGGCGTTGATGGCCTTCCATATCTCGCTGCGGGCGGTAAGCCTGGTATTGCTCAGAGCAGGATTTTCAGCGGCATTGAATGATGCCGGTATCATGATCGCCAGCACCAGGGCAATCAAGCAAGCTGCAACAACACGAAATTTGTTCAATACAAAACCCCCTTCTAAATTTAATCTCATTATTTTACCCTGAGATTAATGCGAAATCTGCTAAATTTTAATTTAGACAAAAAAATGGCTAATCCTGCCTGTTAATAAAAATATTTGGCAGGCAGGGGGATGCATCTTTGGCCTCTATTTGGTTTTTCTTTTACCCCAACTGTCAAACTCGGGAGAAGTGTAATTGAATATCGGCCAAGCAGGGGGCGCTCCGCCTTATACTATATATATTACCGGTATACCATTGAGCTTTTGCTCCAGGAGCTCCTTCAGGTATTCTTCGGCCTGCAAGCGGATATCGGAGCGATAGCAGTATTTTCCCCGTCCTCGCCCGGTCATAAGGGATTTGTCATACAATTTGACCGCATTAGGAAATGCTTCGGCATTAATTGCCCGGTGGATATAGCTGTAAGTCATAAAAATGATTTCTAGGAACAATTCCCTTTTTAGTTTATCCGGCAGTTCGTCAGCCAACTGCTCAATGAGTTGCGAATAAAGCTCTTGCCAGTTATCCAGCAATACTACCGGTGCTATCAAAATCCCCACCTTATAGCCTGCATCATGCATTTGCTGCAGGGCCCGGATTCGGCCCGTCAAGGAGGAGGTACCGAACTCCAGCCTTTGAATAATCGGTGGAGGATTGACACTCATGCGCATTATGGTTCTGCCTCCATGATTCAATGGGAGCAGAGCTTCTACCATGTCGAACTTGGTGGGAAAAGTTATAAAACCTTTTTTACTTCCGGCGAAATTCTCTATGGTCCATTCCAGATTCCCGCTTATGCTGTTCTCTAAAAGCAGGTCGCTGTTGCTGCCGATCTCAAAGGTTAAATCCCCGGGTGAACGATTGGCAGTTTTCATTAATTTATCCAGCATTTGCTCGCGGTTGACAAAAAGCCGTAAATAGGAGCATTTATTATAATTGCATACCAAATAGCAATAAAGACACATGGCGCTGCAGCCCGATGAGGTATAGGGCACCAGAAAATCCGAGACTTTATGATTGGGAGTATATTTTAAACTCTTGCGTACTCCCAGGATCAAATAGCGTTTCATGTGCACAAATTCTTTATTGGGATTCTTGCGCAATTCTTCGATATTATTATGGTTTTCGATAGCTATCCAGGGTATATGGGCAAATTTTTCTTGCAGTTGCTTCCCCAATTCGTAATGCAAAACCGGGGGCTCATAAAAAATCTTTTCCGGAAACAAGCCACCACCTCCTGGAAGTATTATTTCAAGCGGCAGTGCTTCATATACTGAATGTCAAACCTGATACCAGAAAGAACGAAATCGCTAAACCAAACAAACTGGTATAAAGTATATTTTTTTTATTATGATTGAATGGAAATCATTAAAGGGGATTGTAGAAAAATTGACACTTTCAGGCTCCTAATATAATTTTTTAAACTAACCCCGGTCGGGGGCCATAACCACCAATGAAAAATGAATCAAAGCCAAAGCAAGCAAGGAAGTTGGCTCCGATTAACTACAATCAGCGTATAATAAAGACGCTACTTACCGGGATAAGGCCGGGAAAAAGGCATCGGGTTATACAGCCACATTTACCGAAACCCGTAAAAACCAAAATAATGTTCAGATTATAGTATCCTCAAATGAATAGATATCATTCCAGTTAGGTAAAGTTAACTGTCGCTGGTAAATGGCTTAAGCGTAATACATAGGAAAAGAGGATATATAGATATTTCGGAGAAAGATGTATGTAATGGATTATTGCGGAAGATATGAGGTGATTAAAAGTAGTTTCGGTCGGTACTACTTTCAGTAATGGGATAGTACTGGTACAATTGACTTGGAAAAAACGATTAATGTACTAAAGGAAGCTGAACAGATTCTAAATAAAGCTACGAGTATCTAATTATAGACCTATATAAATTTATAACTTGTTGGTGCTATATAATATAATCATAGAAACCTATGCAGTAATATTCTTAACCAGGCAAAGGGGGTTATGGTCATAGTAAATACGATTCGTGAAAAGACTATAGTTAAGCCCGGGGGGGTGGTTGAAATTCGTTCAGGGGAATTACCTGTTGGGGTTACGGTTGAAGTAACTATAGTAGTCGAACGCGATAATACACAATCGGTACCCCGGTCGTTAATTAATTTTATTGGATCTGCTAAAGGATGTTTCTTATCTCCCCGGGAGGCAGATGAGTTTATCAGGGGAGAGCGTGACGCATGGGATTAATAAATAGAATGATGGGTCAACGCATATATCTGGATACCAATATTTTCATTTACGCTCTAGAAGGGTATGCGGAATATCTGGAGTTTCTAACTGAATTGTTTAAAGAAATCGAACAGGGGACTGTTAAAGCAGTAAGTAGCGAGTTGACTTTAGCAGAGATACTGGTTAAACCTATCATGGAGCAAAACCATAAGGCCCAGGATATTTATCAGGAAGCCTTGCGAACATCAAATGGACTGGAGATAGTGCCAGTTAGCCGTGAAATACTGATAGAAGCAGCAAGGATAAGGGCTCAGTCTGGGCATAAATTACCCGATGCTATTCATTTGGGTACAGCATATATGAACAAGTGTACTGTTTTTCTAACTAATGATAAAAGAATTAAAGGTATTGCTGATATATCAAGAGTCTTAATAGATGAACTGGTTAAAAGTGATTTTAAAGACCAATGATAGAACGGGAACAGATAAAGTGTAGTTTGGAAAAGGAATTGTCGAAGAATAGAACATAATATACTGGGGATAGCATACCGAGGTATCATTACCTGTTTTACCATCCCCTAATTCTCTTATTTAAATTCTCCTAAGCCGTAAATCCTACCACTATCTGGCGGTTGGCTGGTTCAATCTCCTCCAGGGCGGCTTTTATATGCTGTTGCTTGATTAATATTTTATCTGATTGCGAGTTTTCAACTGCCATTTTTAATACCATAGTACAGAGTTCTACGGTCATGGCCCCGGTCAGGCGTGTTCGCGCTGGTATGACCGGGGCAAAATCTTTAAAATCGCGAGGAAAGTTGCCCAGGCGTTTTTCCAATAATAAGGCTATCTTATCAAACGCCAAGTTCACCCAGGTAGATTTTGATGTCTATGCTTCCAGGGCGGTCTACAATAGCTTGCTCCAGTACTTCCAGGCGGTTAATACTCATAATCACCAGTACCCCATCGTTTTCCTCCAAACCATCCAGCCGCGCCATTATATCAGCCAGGGCAAAATCGAAGCTTGTTCCAGGTTGAATAATTCAAAATAGGATAAGGTCAGTTCCTGCTCGATAATATTTAACTTATACATATGTTTGTCCCCCTTTCAAGGACCAATAATCATCTGGGGTAAACAGCGCCACTATTTCCCCAACTTGATTATAGTGCCTGGTAGGGGACACTAATGTGACCAGATAGAGGTGGAATGAAAGAATTATAAATTCTTTAAGGTTTCGGTAATGGTATTAATAGTGTCAATGATAATACTTCGTTGAGCTTTATGCCTGCAGTCCTCGGAGTCTAAGCACTATGAATCTTCTTTATGAAGTTCTACAGAGCGAACCTGGTTTTTTCTGTCGAAATTTATTATTAAGACTTGTCGGTTGGTGGTAGCCAAAAACCGGTAACATTCGTTGTACATGGTAAACTGCAGGTAAGCACGAGGGCTTCCGATTTCATCTTTGCCATAAATAGCTACCAGAAAAACAATTATAGCCATTGGTTCATTAATGGTATTTTCGATACCAGGCATTGGAATATTATTGTTGTTAATATTGTTTGTAAATCCCCATTTATGAATATATAATTGGTATACAATCTAATTTAATTCGCTGTATAAATATTGGCTTTACATATAATTGTTATTTTTCTGATTGATTAATATACGAGGCGAAAAGATAAACTGCCTTGATAATGAAGAGAAGGGTGGGGAGTTTATGTTTGGCTATGCCGGAAAAATGCTGGAAGTTAATCTGAGTACTCAAAAAATAAAGACAAGAAAGCTCGAACCGGACCTTGCCAGGGACTATATAGGCGGGATCGGATTTAATGCCCGGATCTTATATGATGAGATACCCGCAGGCGCTGACCCCCTTGGCCCTGACAATGTTTTGGTATTCAGTGTCGGCTGTTTAGTCGGAACACCGTTTCCAACCGCCTCGCGCATGGAAGTCTCAGCCAAATCCCCGGCAAGCAACGGATTTGGATCATCAAACTCCGGCGCCTTTTTAGGCCTTCGCTTGAAATGTGCCGGTTATGACGGGATGATTATCAAAGGCCAGGCGCAAAAACCGGTATACCTTTTAATCGAAGAAGACACGATCGAAATCAAAGAAGCTTCTTTCATATGGGGAAAAGATGCATGGGAGAGTATAGATCTGCTTAAAGCTCGACACTATGGAGCCGAAATTATGTTAATCGGTCAGGCCGGGGAAAACCTGGTGCGTTTTGCCAGTATTGAAAACGGATATTATGATGGATTTGGGCGTACCGGGATGGGGGCGGTCATGGGTTCCAAAAAGCTAAAGGCAGTAGTTGTTAGAGGGTCAAAACCAATAGTACCCGCTGATCCCCAAGGGGTCTTGGAGTTAAGCGCCAAAGGGCAAAAGTTAATAAAATCGGCATCTTCTTACCAGGCATTTTGTGCTTATGGGACCATGAATGCCACCATTCCCTACGGTGGATTTAATGCTTTATCAGTACACAATTATTCCCGGGGGACTTTACCGGATTGGAAGCAAAAAGCCGGGCGTCAAATAGTAGATATATACGGCAGCCGGCATATTGCCTGTCAATCATGCATCATTGCCTGTGGGCATTTGGCAGAAATAAACGAAGGCAAATACGCAGGTACGCTGGTAAAGGATATGGAGATTACCCCCACTGTATCTTATTCGTCAAATGTCGGTCTGAGTACGGAGGCTTCCATCAAATCCAGCGAGCTGTGCCAGCGTTACGGTATCGATATGTCCAGCTCAGGAAGTGTAATTGCTTTTGCCATGGAACTCTATCAAAAAGGTATCATCAACAAGGATGATGTGGGTTACGAGCTGGCTTTCGGGGATGATGACGCTGCCTTTGCCTTGCTCAGGGATATATCTTTGCGGCAGGGAATCGGGGATATTCTGGCAGAAGGAGTAAAAAGGGCAGCAGAACACTGGCCGGGAGCGGATGATTATGCTATTCATGTCAAGGGAGTGGAGGTACCCATGATCGATCCTCGTGGGCGCTGGTCAACCTGGACCTTAGGCATGCTTACCAATATTCGGGGCGGGGACCATCTACGCTGTCGCAATCCGGTTGAAAATTTGCGTTATAATGAAAACCTTTATCATTACCAAAAAGAGAGATTTGGATTTAAGAAGCCTATGTATGACCGCCTGGATATGCCTGAAAATTTAAAATCCGCAGCCATAGACCTGGAAAGTGATACGGTTGATATTGCCATTATGTCCAAATGGGCGGAAGACCTGATTAATCTATACAACTCGGTCGGTATATGTATTCGACCACCGATAATGGAAACTATAGGACCCACACTTCTGGCCGAGATATATACTTGTATGACCGGGATACCTATGAGTCCGGATGAACTGATGATGGGTTCGGAAAGAGCCTGGAATCTTATGAAACTATTTAACATCCGGCATGGAGAAGTTGCCGGTGACAGCAAGTTCCCGCGCCGCTTTTACCGTGAACTCCAGTCCGGCAATATTGTGGATGAAGATAAAGTGCAGGCTGTTTTGGAGCAATACTGGCAGGCCCGGGGCTGGGACCCTGGCACTGGTCATCCTTTGCCGGAAACAGAAAAAAGACTCGGTATTTAATCCATACCCCGTGATAAGTGATTTGCGATTAGCTGGTGGAGGAGATAGTATGAAGCAGAAAAGATTATATCACAATACTTCGCTTTGCGATGGCTGCGGCCTTTGCCAGTTGGTTTGCGCACTTGAGCACTGTGGGCAGTGGAATCATTATCAAAGTCGTATCAAAATTATTAATGATATGGAAAGAGAAGCTTTCTATGCCGTGTGCTGCACCCAATGTGAGGAAGCGCCATGCATTTTGACTTGCCTGATGAACACCATTTACAAGCAACCGGGCAGTGATATAACTGTTCGTGATTTATATCACTGCATAGGATGTCGTGCTTGTGAATTAGCTTGCCCGTTTGACGCAGCAGTATTCGATGTCATTAAGGAAAAAGTGGTTAATTGTGATTTGTGTGGAGGAAGACCGCTATGTGTTGAATATTGCCCCAAGCAGGCCTTGACTTATGACTACCCGGGAGATCAAGCAGATAAAAAGCGCAATCAGGCAGCTTTGCAAAGGTTTGGAACCTCCTTGCTTGAGGTCTTTAAGTTTTCCGGGAAGGAGGATTAGGTGTTTTGCGTATAATCATTATCGGCAATGGTGCAGCCGGCAATCAGGCGGCCCAGACCATACAGAATTACGATCCGGAAGCCGAAATTACCATATTGGGCGCTGAATCAATACCCTTTTATTCCGCATGTGCCTTGCCCGATTATCTGGCCGGTTGGATCAAACGCGACCAGCTTTTCCTTAGAAGTTCGTTAGATCGACACCGGGTTGAAATACGCCTGGGTCAGGCGGTTGAGGATATCAAACCTGATCGTCAGGCAGTAAGCGCAGGTGGAGAGTTGCTGTTATATGACCGCTTAATCATAGCTTCCGGCAGCCGGCCGGTACTGCCGAATATTCCTGGAACAGGGCTGCCCGGTAATTTTGTCATTAAATCTGTTTACGATATTGACCGAATTCTCTCTTACAACCCCAGGCGCATTGCGGTAATCGGATCAGGAAACATTGGTATTGAAGCGGCTGAGGCGCTTGCATCCAGGGGATGTCAGGTAAGCATTATCGAGATGATGCCCCGCATAATGCCGCGTTTATTTGATCAGCAACCGGCCATGCTAATAAGAAATATATTAGAGGAAAACGGCATTGAGATACACACCGGGGAAAAAGCCCGGGAAGTAATTGGCAAAAATAGAGTTGAAGGACTGATTACCGACTGCCGTAGAATTAGTTGCGATGCTGTCATCTGGGCGGCCGGCGTTCGTCAGAATACGGAACTGGCCAGAGCAGCGGGAATAGAAATAGGTGGCCTGGGAGGCATAAAGGTGGATTCGCAAATGAAAACCAGCCATCCTGCAATATATGCCTGCGGAGATTGCGTTGAGACCTCGGATCTGCTTACCGGCAAACCCGCTTTGTGTTTGCTGTGGTCTTGCGCGAAAGCTCAGGCAGAAATCGCGGCGCGAAACTGCCTTGGGGAGGAGATTGTTTACCCGGGAGCGCTCAAGCTAATTGCTGAAGAAGCATATGGGAAGCCATGCATGGCTGCCGGCCTGCTGGAAGAAGAACTGGACAGAACAGGGCTAAAGATTATTGAGAAAGAGACGGAGAATGCTTACCATCGTATCTTGATCAAGAACGAGCGAATAATGGGTATTCAAGCAGTTGGCAGCATGGAAGCTATGGGGCCTCTACTTTACTTCATGAAAAAAATGATTAGGCCATCCGAGATAAAACGGATTGTAAACAGCCCTGCGCTGTTGAAGAATATGCCGTGGATGCTGGCGATAGACAAATATCTGCAATAAAAATGGAGGAGGTTGGGAAATGGATACACGAGGGATTTTTATTGATTATTATAAATGTGTGGGCTGTGGAACCTGTGAGATGGTGTGCTCATTAGTCCACGAAAATGCCTGTTCCCCGGCCCTTTCTCGAATCAGGATAGTCCGTTACCGCCGGGAAGCATTAAATGTCCCGGTTACCTGTGCCTTTTGTGAAAAACCGCCCTGTTTGGACGTGTGCCCGGTGGGGGCAATAACTAAAAACCATGAGACTGGCGATGTCAGCATTCGAGCCGAACTTTGCATTGGTTGCCGCCAATGTTCTCAGGCTTGCCCGTTTGGACATATGAATTTTAATGCAGCGAAGGGTATAGCTTTTAAGTGCGATCTCTGCGGAGGCGATCCTCAGTGTGTTAAGTTCTGCTGGACTGGTGCCATTGAGTATGTGGACAGCGAAATTGCAGTGGATATTAAACGTAGCGGTTTTGCAGACAGTGTAAGGCAACAACACGAAAAGTAGAAGATAATCCTCATATAAATCAGATTTAATTTAACGCCTTTCGTCTTTTTCACCAAAGTAGACGCCATATATCGAATGTAGAATAAGTGTCCTCTTGTTACCTTGCAGAATTCATTTTTCAACTATATGAGCTGACTACATATCTAGTTATTACTGCATCCTACCAGGCTAATTACTCATTACCAGAGCTAAAAAAAAGATACTTTTGCCACGCTACCAAAATTAATCAGAAAGTGGATATTATTTGGAAGGCCTTAATATGCAATGTGATATATGTGCTATTGGCTGCGAGGTATTTGATGGAGACATATGGACTAGGTTAAATAGCGTGGTAGGTTTGCCAAGTTTATGTTGAATCAGAAAAATTATGTTTGATTTGATAGAGTTACGTTGGATTTTTGAAAAGTATTATTAATCCAGTTATAAAATTTAGCAGGAAGTTTTATTTAAGAGTCGAATATAAAATATTTAATGAGGATTGTTTGTTAATCCAATATAAAAACTCAACATGCTTTCAAGAGCTTAACTCCGAGCTATCCCGCCTAAAGCGAAATGCCATGGTGGCTTAGCCGTTAGGGTAAACAGGGAAACAGGTTTGCCTCCATCATGAGGAAAGGAGCGGTATTATATTTATATCACGCTTTTCCATACTAACCCCCTACGGCCACAACCTTAGGGGAAGCGCGATTTTTATTTCTTGTCGTTAAACCTTGGAAAGGGGTTCGGCGGTGAAAGTATCAAGCATTGCCGGGTTTCCGCAAAGGAATCTGGTTAAGCCTGATATTTATGCCCAAAATGGGGCCCTGAATCAAGGAGAAGTTGCCTTATAGTTCAATTCCAAATTATCTTGGAAGGCACCCCCTGTTTCAGTGTGGGGGTTTTTTTGTTGCCTAAAAAAATGGAAGGAGTGATGATGGTGGATTTGGTAAAACTCATCATTAACGGAAAGGAGGTAGAGGCTCCGGCAGGAAGTACCATTCTACAAGCAGCTGAACTGGCTGGTATCGAGATACCCAGATTGTGCTATGATAAGGATCTTAGCCCCCTGGGCGCTTGCCGCTTGTGCGTGGTGGAAGTAAAAGGCAACCGCCTGTTGCCGGCATCTTGCGTAACACCGGTGTTCCAGGGAATGGAAGTCGAGACTGAATCGCCAGCAGTAGTAGAAGCGCGCAAGACGATCCTTGAATTATTGATTGCCAACCATCCCTTGGATTGCTTGACCTGTGAAAAAGCAGGTGCCTGCAAGCTGCAAGATTATTGCTATCGTTATGGGATTAAGGGAAGTCCCTTTGTCGGCCAAAAGCATGCCTATGCGATCGACGATAGTAATCCCTTCATAGTAAGAGATCTGAACAAGTGCATTTTATGCGGTGCCTGTGTCAGGGCTTGTGAAGAGCTGACCGGTGCGGATAACCTGTCTTATTTGAAGCGGGGCTTCCACCGCAAGGCAACCACCGCCGGGGATGTCGACTACATCGATTCCGATTGCGTATTCTGCGGGCAGTGTGTAGCCGTATGCCCAACCGGGGCATTGACCGAGAAGACCATGGTAGGTCAGGGACGTCGCTGGGATATTGAACGGGTTAGAACCACCTGCCCATTCTGCGGCACCGGATGTAATTTCGATCTGGCGGTCAAAGACGGAAAGGTAATAGGCGTCCTGTCAAATCCGGATGCGCCCGTAAATCAACGCAGCCTGTGCGTTAAAGGACGCTTTGGCTGGGACTTCATCTATAACGAAAATCGGCTGACTACTCCGTTGATCAAGAAGAATGGAGAATTTGAACCTGCTTCCTGGGATGAGGCTTTTAGCTTAATTGCTACGCGTTTTAAAGAGATCAAGGAAAAATACGGCCCCGATTCTTTTGCGGCTTTGAGTTCGGCTCGCTGTACCAATGAGGAAAACTTCCTGGTCAGCAAGTTCAGCCGTGCCGTAATGGGGACCAATAATGTTGACCATTGCGCTCGTACCTGACACGCGCCCACCGTGGCCGGTCTGGCCACTACTTTTGGAAGCGGCGCTATGACAAACCCGATCAGTGATATTACCAACGAGGTTGAGCTCATGTTCCTGATTGGAACCAATCCTACCGAAGCTCATCCGGTAATTGGTTATAAGATGCGACAGGCGGCCCGCCGGGGCGCTAAATTGGTAGTATGTGACCCACGCCATATCGACCTGGTTGACGAAGCCGACTATTGGCTGCGTGTGAAACCGGGTACTGATATACCTCTCCTGAATGGCTTAATGCACATTATTATCAAGGAAGGCCTTGAAGACAAGACATTCATAGAAGAACGCACCGAGAACTATGAAGAACTCAAGGCTATTGTGGAGTCCTACACTCCGGAACGGGTTTCCGAGCTTACCGGCATCTCGGTGGATGACCTGTACGCCGTGGCCCGCCTCTACGCTACCACCGATAAGGCCATGATTTTCTACACCCTGGGTATTACCGAGCATATCTGTGGAACCCGCAATGTTATGAGTTGTGCCAACCTGGCTATGTTGACCGGACACCTGGGCCGCCCGGGAACCGGAGTCTGCCCGCAGCGCGGCCAGAACAACGTTCAGGGTGCCTGCGATATGGGCGCACTGCCCAATGTGTATTCAGGCTATCAGGCCGTAGGTGTGGATGCAGTGCGGGAAAAACACGAAAAGGCCTGGAAAGCGAGCCTGTCAGCTAAAGTAGGTCTCAAGATTCCAGAAATGTTTGGAGCGGCTCATGAAGGCAAAGTTAAAGCCATGTATATTCTGGGCGAAAATCCGGTTTTGACTGATCCAGATGCCAATCACATCAGAGGTGCTTTAGAAAAACTGGAATTCCTGGTGGTTCAGGAACTGTTCCTTACCGAAACTGCCGCTTATGCGGATGTAATTCTGCCGGCGGCCAGTTTTGCCGAGTGCGATGGTACCTTTACCAATACCGAGCGGCGCGTCCAAAGGGTTCGCAAGGCAATTGAACCTATCCCCGGTCAGGCCAACTGGCAGACCATTTGTCAGATGTTTGTTGCTATGGGCTATCCCGTGAATTATAACAGCCCCAAGGAGATATGGGATGAGATGGCTTCCCTTTCGCCCTCCATGGCGGGCATCAATTTTGAGAGAATAGACCAGGAGAACAGCCTGCAGTGGCCCTGCCCCAGCTTAGACCATCCTGGTACCCCGGTTCTGCATGTTGGCAAATTTACCCGCGGTCTCGGTCTGTTCCAGCCTTCCGAGCATATACCGCCAGGTGAAATACCCGATGCGGAATACCCGTACCTACTCTCCACCGGCAGAATACTGCAGCATTATAATGTAACCACTCCGTATTCCAAAGGCATCAGCAGCATTTGGGACAAGGAGATGTCGGAACTCAACCCGGTTGATGCCGATAAATTGGGCGTGGTAACTGGCGACCAGGTTAAAGTCACCTCCCGTCGTGGAGAAGCGATAACTCAAATCAAAGTAACCGATAGAGTGTTGCCAGGGGTGATATGGATGTCCTTCCATTATAATGCTACCCCGACCAATGCCCTAACCAGCCATCACCTGGATCCGATTACTGGAACCGGTGAGTATAAAGTGTGTGCAGTAAAGCTCGAAAAGGTATAGGAGGCCAGTTAAACAGCGGCCGTATTCGAGATGGTTTTGCCAAAATCATCCGCAAAAGGACGTTAATATTTGTATGTAAATAGAATCTAGTCCAAATCCAATAAGGTTGGAGGTGAATGAGCAATGGCAGATTACAGAGAAATTATCAGCGCCTATAAAGAAGTTCCCGGCGGTATTATCGAAGCATATCATGCAGTGCAAAAAGAATACAGCTATATTCCTGAGGACGCGGTGGTTTATGCGGCTCAAGTGTTTGATATACCCGAGGCCAAGGCTTACGGAGTTGCTACTTTCTATTCCTATTTGAAGGTTGGCCCCCGGGGCAAAAATGTCATTCGTATTTGTGAAAGCGCACCCTGCCATATCGCGGGTGCTGATAAGGTTGTGGCTGCTCTGGAAAAGGAATTGGGTATCAAAATGGGGGAAACCACCCCTGATGGCAAATTCACTCTGGAATTTGCTGAGTGTGTAGGGCAATGCCAGGCCACACCGGTTATAACAATCAACAGTCAACCGTATGGGGATGTAACAGCTGATAAAATTGCTGCCATCCTCACAGAGTACAAGTAAAGAGGGGAGGGTAAAAAATGGCCGAGGAAATGCGCATAGTACTGCGCAATTACGGCAAAGTTGATCCGTTGAACATCGATAGTTACACCCAGGTGGGCGGATATCAGGCCTTAGCCAAAGCTAAGAGCATGAGCCAGACAGATCTGATTGAAGAGGTTAAGAAATCAGGATTACGGGGCCGTGGCGGCGCCGGATTTAACACTGGTATGAAATGGAGTTTTTCCTATGGCGTAAAGGCCGATCAGAAATACGTTATTTGCAATGCCGATGAGGGTGAGCCGGGAACTTATAAAGACCGGATTATCATGGAGAATGATCCGCAGAGCGTCCTGGAAGGGATGGCTATTTGTGGGTATGCAATAGGAGCCAATAAGGGCTATATCTACTGCCGGGGCGAGTACCCCTACGTAGTGGAAATCCTCAATAAAGCCATAGCCCAGGCCAGTGAAAAGGGCCTTCTGGGCGACTTCAATATCGAAGTACGCATGGGAGCCGGGGCCTATGTGTGTGGCGAAGAAAGCGCACTTATTGAGTCTATAGAAGGGCACCGGGGTGAACCCCGCTTCAAGCCCCCATTTCCACCGGTTATCGGTTTGTGGGGCAAGCCCACTATTGTCAACAATGTAGAAACCTTTGCTAATATTCCCGCCATTGTTGACAAGGGCGCGGATTGGTACAAAGGCATTGGCGCGGCGGGCTATCCGGGAACCAAAGTCATGACCTTGACGGGAGATATTGTCAACCGCACTGTTATTGAAGTGCCTACTAATACCACCATCCGGCAGGTATTGGACGATTTTGGCGGAGGAATTACCGGTGGCAAAAAATTCAAGGCGGTGCAAATTGGAGGAACATCTGGCGGATTCATACCCGAATCACTGCTCGACACCCCGATCGACTTTGATTCCATGTCAGCCATTGGCGCTACCCTGGGGTCAGGAGCCTTCTTCGTGATGGACGAGACCCGGGATATAGTGGATGTAATTGATCGCATAAGCAAGTTCTTTGCTCATGAATCGTGCGGCAAGTGTACTCCCTGCCGGGAGGGAACTCAGCGCATGCATGAAATGCTGCACCGGGTGAAAAACGGCGGGGCAGTTGCCGGCGATCTAGATTATATGGAGAGACTGGGAAGCGTTATGTCCAAAGCCTGCTTGTGCGGTTTGGGACAGGCGGCTCCGGCTCCAGTGCTAACAACCTTAAAGCATTTTAGAAACGATTATACAGCCAAGTTCAATTAATGCTCTATAATCCCAGATTATGTTTAATTTGTACCGGGGGCCAAAAACCCCCGGTACATAATCTTGTGCTATAAGTTCGGGCAATAAAAATGATTAATGAGAAAAGTAAGGAGTGAGGGGTAAGGAGTGAGGGGTAAGGAGCGCTGATGCTTGTGTCTTAATCTACGACTAATTTAGCTTTAACCATGACTGGTTCTTCTCCCGACCTTTTATGCACATCTAACAGTAAAGGAATATTTCCCGTATTAATATCTTTTCGGTTTACCGGCAGGGCGTAGGCATGGCCCTGTTCAATAATCATTTCTCCTCGGTGCAGGCTACGACCCGACTTTAAATGTTCAATGGGGCTGGCCAGCTCTATATTAAACCAATCCCCTTTATACAATAACTCTCCTTTTAACTTAAGCAGGGCCGGTTTTACCAGAGCTTCAAACAATATTCCGGCTGCAGAGGGGCTGCCGGACAGATTGAAAATAAGTTTGCCATCGATAAGGGCGGCTGAAGTATTTTTGCCAGGAAAGACGTTTATACCTTTGAAAAGAAGCTGGGCATTCAAATACTCGAACGCGTTGCGAACCAGGTCGAAAAGGCCGTTGCCGGTCCCCCCGCTGATTATTATCATATCAGAGACCCGTGCCGCCTTTTTTATGGCAGCTATAATGGTGTGCAGGTCATCATTAATTACTGAAGGCGACAGCGATGGTAAAGCTCTGCTGCTGGTTATTTTGCATGCTAATAGGCTCCGATTGCTGCAATATATGCATCCTGTTTTGATGGGGGACCCGGGTAAAAGCAACTCATTTCCCGTGTCTATAATATATACACGAGGCACTTGGTATACCGGCACCCTTTCTATGCCACAGGCGGCTACTCTTTCCAGGATTTCCGCTTTTAAAACCTGCCCTTTGGCTGCAACTCTATCTCCAGCCATTAATTCATGGCCGGCTCTTCGAATATTTTCACCCCGCCGCGGCCTGACGCTGACAATTATATAGTTTTCATTTATTATTTCAACGTCCTCTTGTTTGATAACGGCAACGCTGCCTTCTGGAAGCAAAGCCCCGGTCATAATTCTGCAGGTTTCCCCGGGCCTTATTGGCCTGTTTTCAATTGAACCAGCTCCGATTATAGAAGCTACTCTCAAACGCAACGATCGTCCGGTTTGCAGTCTTTTGAGATCAGTCTTACCAATCGTATAGCCATCCATTGCCGAACGGTCAAAAGTGGGTATATTAATAAAGCTTGCTATATCGTCCGCGGCTACCCGCATATAGGCATCATCGATGTGCAGGTACTCGGTGTCCAGGGCTTGAATGCTTTCGCAACTTAAATCAACAGCTTTATCCAAACTAACAGCTTCTAATGTCTTATCATCAACCAACTGTAGTCTACTCATAAATAACCTACCTCATATCGCGATATCGCGCATTTCCTTTGTTGATAACGAGGTGAAATATATCCCCCTAAGCGGTCGGGTTCTAATCTCCCACCTCATTGCAGCGGTGTGTTGAAACTGCTCCGCAGTTTCTTCGATGCTTTAAAACCCTCAGTATATATTTCTTTATTTATTATACATCCATTGTGGTAAATTGTTAGGCTTAATATGAAATAATTATGTTTAATTTTTTTAGTGACAAAATAATAGCATTATGTTATATTGTGTTTGAGATAGTCGGATGTATATAGCAGACGGTATATTATTATGTGTGTGGTTGGCGTATGATTAAGACAATTGTATAGCTCCAAGCCTTTAGACCTAAAGCAAAGCCATGGTTTCTAGGCCTGTGGGTATAGTTGGAAACGATTGTGCCTCCCCGTATTTTTGGAAAGGAGCCTAAAAAGCCTGGTTAAGAGCAGGTAGTACTTGCTGGGCCATATTGGGCATAAAATCCAAATATTTTTTTATGCCCCTGGCCTTTGCTGGAGGCATTTTTGTTTATCCCATAAATGCAATCAGGTACTCTGGCAAAAGAGTATCTGCTGGTAGTAGTAGTTTTTAAGGGAGGTAGAGATTGGTTATGAAATTTACTCGTCGTGGTTTCCTGAAGCTTTCAGGTCTCTCCGTTGCCGTAGTTGCTTCCGGCTTGGGGTTTGACTTGGAAGCAACTGCCGCACACGGGCACGCACTGAAGCTGGCAGGATGCACAAAGATACCCAGCATCTGTCACTTCTGCTCAGGTGGATGCGGGCTTCTCCTGCATATTAAGGACGGAAAACTGGTCCACCTCGATGGGAACCCGGACAATCCCATCAATGAAGGTACTCTTTGCCCCAAGGCGGCCAGCCTGGCACAGGTGGCCTATTCTCCAGAACGTCCGAAAAATCCGCTGTATCGTGCTCCGGGTTCTGACAAATTCGTGGATATTTCCTGGGAAGAGGCTTATGATCGCATTGCCAAGAAAATCAAGGAAGTCAGAGATAAGACCTGGACGAGCACCGAGGAGATTACAAATGCCAAAACCGGCGCCAAAGAAACCGTAACCGTGAACCGGGCGGAAGGCATTTGTATGATAGGTTCGGCCGAGGTTGATAATGAGGAAAGCTACCTGCTTTCCAAACTTGCCCGCCTGATCGGGACACCATTCCACGAACACCAGGCCCGTATCTGACACGCGCCCACGGTGGCTAGTTTGTCACCTTCATTTGGACGCGGCGCCATGACCAACTCCTGGCAGGATATGCAGAACTCCGAGTGTTTCTTGATCGCAGGCAGCAACTGTGCGGAATGCCATCCCATTGCTATGAAATGGGTTAACCGCGCCCGGGCGAAAGGCGCCAAGGTTATTGTTGTCGACCCGCGCTTTACGCGCACCGCATCCCAGGCGGATATCTTCGCTCAGATCCGTCCCGGAACCGATATTGCTTACCTGGGTGCAATGATCAATTATTATATTGAAAATAGGCTTTATGATGAATTCTATGTTTTAAATTTTACCAATGCGCTTAATAAGATAAGCAAGGATTATCAATTCAATGACGGCCTTTTTTCTGGTTTCAATCCTGAAACCAGGAAGTATGATTATGCCAGCTGGGCCTATCAACTGGATGCCGAGGGTAAACCGGTAAAGGCAGACAGCCTGGATGATCCGGATTGTGTTTTCCAAAAACTCAAAACCCACTATTCCAGATATACCTTTGATGCAGCTTCAAAAATTACCGGAATACCGGTTGCTAAAATTAAGCTGATAGCCGATACTTTCGCTGCAGCCAAACCCGGCAACATCTTTTACGCCCTGGGCATGACCCAACACACCACCGGGGTGCAGGGTATTCGTTGCTATGCAATCATCCAGCTGCTCCTGGGCAATGTGGGCAAAGCCGGCGGCGGCATCCAGGCCCTGCGCGGCGAGCCCAATGTTCAAGGTTCTACCGATATGGCCAACCTGAACGCCAACCTGCCGGGATATTTACCTTATCCCACCAATGCCGAGAAAACTCTGCAGGATTATGTGGCGAAAAACGGTTCAGTTCAGCATAAACCGCTGGTAGCCCTGCTCAAAGCCTGGTTTGGTAATAACGCCACTCCCGAAAACGAATACGGGTATCAGTGGCTGCCCAAGAACAACCCAGCAAATATGCCTATTCAACCCCAGTTCTTTAGTAAAATGGAAGAAGGGCAGTTTAAGCTTCTCCTCAACTGGGGCTCCAACTCCACGGTTTCCATCCCGGACAGAAAACTGGTGTCCAGAGGTCTGTCCAAACTGGAAATGCTGGTAGTGGCTGACATATTTAACACCGAAACCGCCCAGTTCTGGAAAGAAGAAGGATTAAATCCGGCCAAGATTCCGACTGAGGTAATCTTCCTGCCGGCGGCTTTCGTTTATGAAAAGGCCGGCAGCATGACCAATTCTTCCCGCCTTATTCAGTGGAAGGAAGTGGCATTAAAACCCCTCAATGACTGTCACCCGGATTTGGATATGCTGGATCACATCTTTAAGAGAGTGCGCACCCTTTATGCCGGAAGCAATGACCCCAAGGATGAACCAATTTTAAAAGCCAACTGGGATTATGGCGAGCACGAAGCGAGTGCTTTAAAGGTGCTTCAGGAATTGAACGGTTATAATGACGCAACCGGCAAGCTCACCGCTTCTCTGGGTGAATATCTGGCGGCACCGGTCGGTACGATTTCCACCGGATGCTGGATATATGCAGGGGTAACTCCGGATGTAGACAAAAACCTGGCAGACCGCCGGGGCAATGCAGACCCCACCGGTTTGGGGCTTAACAAAGACTATGCTTTTGCCTGGCCGGGCAATATTCGCGTTCTCTATAATCGGGCTTCTTGCGATGCCCAAGGACAGCCGGTTGATTCCAGACGCAAGCTGATCTGGTGGGATCCTATCCAGAATCTCTGGGTCGGAAATGACGGTCCCGATGTGGTTGACAAAACCAAAGGACCTGACACTCCTGAAGGGAAACAGGCTTTCCGTATGAATCCAGAAGGCGTAGGACGCTTATTCGCAGCTACTTATAAGAGCGGCACATTTGCTACTCCACCAGAAGGTATTGCGGCTGTTCCGATTCGTGGAGCAGGCATGACGATTGATGGACCTATGCCGGAGTTCTATGAGCCGATTGAAAGCCCAGTGGCCAATCTTCTGCATCCCGCGGTGCAGAACAATCCCTGTGCTAAGATTGTCTCAAAAGAGTTTGGCAATCCGGATGAATATCCCCATGTCCTTACCACCTATGGGGTTGTCGAGCACTTCTGCGCCGGGGCGATTACCCGCAACATTCCCTGGCTGAATGAGATTGCACCTGAGCCTTATGCTGAAATAAGCAAAAACCTGGCCAAACAGATTGGCGTTAAAGAAGGGGATAAAGTCGAAGTTTCTTCTGCCCGCGGCAGTTTAGTAGTGCGTGCCCTGGTGACCGACCGTATTCAAACTCTAAAAATTAACGGTAAAGATCAGGAGACCATCGGTATGCCGTGGAGCTGGGGCTTTGCCAGCTTGAATCCCGGCCCCAGTACTAATAATGTGACAATGAACGCATGCGATCCCGGAGCTGGTACTCCTGAGTATAAATGCTGTCTTGTCAACATAAGGAGGGCTTAACGATGGCGAGAAAAATGGTATTTATTGACACTTCATTATGTACCGGTTGTAAGGCGTGTTCCGTGGCCTGCAAAGCCTGGAATGATCATCCGGCTGAAAAGACACAACGCATAAGCAGCTATCAGGCCCAGGCTGACTTTACACCCAATACCTGGACCTATGTCAGGTTCAGAGAAGAGTACAAAGATAAAAAAATGCGTTTTAATATGCTGAAACTCCAGTGTTTCCACTGTGGTGACCCTGCTTGTATGAAGGCTTGTTCTTCTAATGCTATCTATAAGACGGAAACGGGATACACCTTGATAGATAAAGACAAATGCATTGGCTGTGGATATTGTGCGGCGAACTGCCCATGGGGCGTTCCCAAGATTGATGAAGCCACTAATAAATCGACCAAATGCACCGGTTGCATTGATCGTGTAGAAAACGGTATGAAACCGGCATGTGCTCAAACCTGCCAGCCCGGCGCGATACAGTTTGGCGATCATGCTGAGATAATGGCCCAAGCCCAAGCCCGCGTTGAAGAGCTTCAATTAACAAATCCGAAAGCCCATTTGTATGGCACTGAATTGATGGGCGGTACGACTTATGTTTATCTGCTGCAGGATAGGCCAGATGCTTATGGGCTTCCTTTACATCCTACTACGCCAGTATCTTTGACTCTTTGGAAAGACATCGTTCATCCGCTGGGTGGTCTCGCGATTGGCGCTTCGGCTGCAGCTATCACGTGTGGGGTTATTGTCAATTTAGTAAGGGGCAATTATGCCAACCGAGCGAAAAATATCGCGGCATCCCACGACGAAGGAGGTAAGTAGATATGGCAAAAGAGGTATATCGTTTTTCCGCGGGAGAGCGTTTTGTGCACTGGTGTCACGGCGTTGCTTTTCTACTGTTGCTTTTCACCGGGCTGGGAGTTCTAATTTACGCATTTCAACCGGCCATGAACGTATTCGGCGGGATTCATGTTACACGAAATATTCACCGTGTAGTTGCTGTGTTGTTTACTTTAGGTATGATAATAGGATTCATTGGCAAAGGACAAGGCGCACGCCAGATGCGGCGCTGGTTTAAAGACGTCATTAACTTCGGTAAAGATGACTTCGCTCATGCCAAGAATTTTGGTATAGAATTCTTTGGCGGGCATAAACCATTCCCGCCCCAGGGCAAGTTTAACGGTGGTGAAAAGCTGAACTCTATGTTTACCATTCTGGGGACAATTTGCATTGTCATCAGCGGCTACATTATGTGGTTTGCTTCAGGTCCAAGTTTGCTGCTACAGTGGGCGTATCCTATACATGCGGCCTGTGCACTTTTTATGACTGCTCTTTTGATTGCCCATTTATATCTGGGAATACTACATCCCGATTCAAACCAGGCTCTAAAGGGTATTTTCACTGGTTGGGTTCCTGCCAAGTTTGCTTATGAACACTACGAAAAATGGTATAACGAAGAGGCTAAGGAAACTATGAGAGGATAAGAGGAGAATTTTGATGACGAAAAAAAGCAAATTGGTAGTTGCGGAAAATGTGGAACAAGCCTACCAGAAGTATCGTCAGCTCAAACTAGAAGTTGATGCCTGGCGGCAGGAACGCGGTTCATATTGGCAGGCGAGTTTAAGCATGAGTGATGAATCCCCATATTTGCCTATTAGCGATTTACCTCAAGATGCGATTATCGAGCTTTGGCAGAGATTAAATCTCTCTGCCAAAGTGGAAATCAATGATTCAGACTTGTGGGAAATGTGGGAACAATTGAAGTCAGGTAACAATAGGATGGAAGCAGAAATGGCAACCCGCCTCCAGATAGCAGTTAATGGTGTAGCTAAACTTGCTAGCCAGACCGTCAATGAAACGGGAGTGCCGGAGCAAAAGTGGAATCCCCGCTCTTCAGAGCATCCAGAGAAGAGTGTAGTGGCTTGCCCTGTGTGTGGCGAAATATCGACTTTGGCGGTTCTGACCGCACCGGACGGGAAAAGAGTAATGCACTGTAACACATGCAACTTTGAATGGCCTGTACAGCGAACCGGATGTCTGTATTGCGGAAGCGAAGATTCCAAGAAATTATTTTATCTCAAAAACGAGGCGTTTCCCGGAATTGAAATGGGTGTTTGTCAGGTTTGTGGGCAATATTTCAAGGAAATTGATGGGCGTATGCTTTATGCTGCGGATTATTTTTGGGAAGACATGAGAACGCTTCCTTTGAACTATGCAACCGAACGCTGGATAGAAGAACAGGTTAGAAAAGATAATCAAATCAATTAGGCCAAAAAATACGAAATTAATATATTTGGGAATTAATCGCACCGAAGGATAGTTTTAATAGTATCTCTTGTAAATTATGCTGATAGACTGAGTGCAATAATTTATTGATGAAAAAGCTTAGGCTTTTCATACATCCCAATCTTTTTCTTCCCGCTTTCGCGGGAAGCTTTTTTTTCAAGGATATGGAGAACGGATTGTACATGAAAATTATAAAGAAGAGAAAACTAGTAGCGACAAACGAAGCTTTGTAAAGATAGCCATTATAAACAAGAAACGGTAACTTCATAAACCCAAAAACAAATAGAAGATAATAGTATTAAAGGGAATATATATAATTTTAATAAACCAAGAAAGTTGACACGATTCTCCCCTGGTGTTATGTTAAAAGTACAATAAAAACAGGCATAATTGAATTATGATATATTTATGAGTTGCTACCCCTATGAGCAAACCTGTTAAGTGAGAATATTTACTGATAAGCGGAAGGAGTCGAATAACCATTACTAAACGTCCGCCCCTTACCCCAGAAGAAGCTGCTCAAATACTTAAAATTTCCAAATATACCTTGTACGAGCTAATCAAACGGGGAGAAATTCCCTCATGGCGCATTGGAAGAAAAATACGTATTGATTATGATTCGCTAATGCATTACTTGCAGGGAGACTCAGGTGAAAAACGCCCCCGGGGATATTCTGACGCGCAGGAGGATGTATCTTCAGATAATGGTTTTTGTTTTATGGGCAGCCATGATCTATCCGTTGAACTGCTGGCAGAGTTTTTAAATCACTCCTCTTCTTCTCTTTCCCTTAAGACTATTTTTAAAGGTAGTATGCAAGGTTTGGTTGCTCTTTACCACAGAGAAGCGCAAGTAACCGGTATTCATCTTTGGGATGAAAAATTACAAGAATACAATCTGCCCTTCGTAGAACATATACTTCTGGCTGAAGCTTATACGGTTGTTAACCTGGTTCAAAGAACCCAGGGCTGGATTGTCCCCGCAGGTAACAAGCACAATATCAATTCCTGGGAGGATATCACTAAAAAAGGTTTTCGCTTTGTAAACCGGCAGAGAGGCTCCGGCACCCGTTTAAGAATAGATCAATACTTGTTGGAAAACAAAATACCAGTCCGCCAAATTCAAGGCTATGAAAAAGAAGAACAGACTCATTGGGGAGTTGCACTTAAGGTTGCTAATGGAGAAGCAGATTTCGGCATTGGCATTCAATTTGCTGCCGAAAGATTGGGCTTGGATTTTGTGCCCCTGTTTAAAGAACGCTTTGATCTGGTTATTCTTCAGGAAACAGCAGAAAAACCTGAATGGCAGCAGATACAGGAAGTTATAAACTCAACCGCATTTAAACGGGCGGTTGAACAGCATATTGGCTATGATACCTCCCTGACCGGAAAGATCGTCTACGAAACTCCCCATTCTGCAAAGGTACGTCATTAGGGACTACCCTGTATATCTGAACTAATTCCCTAAAATCCTTTTAAACCTCACTATAATTCATTTCTTCACCCCGGGGCAGCTTGGCTTGAAAAACCTCGCCTGTTAATAACCTCCATAACAATATGCCGGAGAGTATGCCGGATAAAGCTACGGCCAGTGGTTGGCTCCAATAGACACCGTTAACGCCCCAGAAGGAAGCAAAAAATACCGCCAGCGGATAGCGAAAAACGAGTAAGCGGGCAACAGAAGTTAAGAGTGAATACCAGGGGCGCTTCAGGCCTTGGGCTGTGCCAAATAAGGCCAGTTCTAGCGGGGCAAAAATATGGGCCAGGGCAGCTATGCGTATGGCATGCATAGCCAGCTCGGTGACCTGGGCATCGGAGCGGAAGGGCAGCACTAGCCAGGGAGCTCCCAGGATCAGAACGGCCATAATGGGCAGAATAATCACGCCCGTTCCCAGGAGAAAGATGCGCACCCCGCTGCGAATCCGCTCCCAGTTCTCTTGTCCGTAGTTAAAGGCGACATAGGGGATCAAGGCTCCTGCCATGCCGTAAAGGGGGAGCAGGCCCATCATTTCCAGGCGGGCCATAATGTTCCAGGCACCTATGGCCGCAGGCCCAAAGGATGCCAGCACCACATTTACCAGGGAAAGACCCAGGGGGCTGACCAGTTGAGAAATGGTTACGAAGATGCCTAAATGGCTTATCTTTTTCCAGTAAAGAGGCATGTCTTTACGCAGGTACAGCACGGGGACGGGTAGTTTGGCTTGCTTGAGCTGGCGGTAAATATAGACCGCTGATAACAGCTGTCCTATCAGGGTGGCAATGGAGGCCCCGGCTATGCCCCATCCCAGGTAAAACATCAGGATAGGATCCAGGGTTAAATTTATCGCATTGCCTATGAGCATGGCTTTCATGGGCATCAGGGTATTGCCATGGCTCATGGAGATGGCTTCGCCAATCATCACATAGGCCATAATGGGAAAGCTCAAAACCAGCCAGAAGGTATAGGGATAGGCCTCTGTCAAAACCGGGCCCCGGGCCCCCAGGAAATGATAAAAGCCGGCGCAAAGTTCGGGGATCAACAAAAGAAACAGGGGCAGTATGCTTAACAAAAGCAGCGGCAGGGCCGACTCCGATAATTTGGCTGTTTCTTCCGGCTTATCCTGACCGCGCGCCTGGCTCATAAGGGTGGTGGCTCCTATTTGTGCTCCTTTTCCCAGTGAAAGAACCAGATAAAAAAGGGGCATAGATAGAGACTGGGCCGCCAGTGGAGCTGAACCCAACCAGGCGATAAACATGGTGTCAACGAATTCATAGAGGTTTTGAAAGAACATGGAGATCATGGCTGGTATAGCCAGGGTTAGAAGGACACGGAAGACAGGATCGCTGCCCATATCCAGCTGTCTTGAGGGTTCATTCTTCATCTATCTAAGCACCCCTAAAGTATTATAATAAAGACTGCCAGATCTTCAAGGGCAGCTTGCTTGCCAGCAGGCGGCGATATTCTGCCGAGGCTCTGACATCACTGATGGGAGATACTAAGGCGGCCATGCTTTGCCCCAGTTTGCCTAGTATTATGGGGCTGAGCTTTTCCCCGATTAAAGTATTTTCCACTTCCGGAAAGCGCATAACGGTGGGGCCGATACTGCCCCAGGCAAAGCGGCCATCTAAAATGCGGTTATCTTCTGCTAATTGCAAGAGGGAAGCCATACTGCTTATTGCAATCGCCAGGGCTTTACGCTGGCCCACTTTAAAGTAAAATCCCTGACTATGTGGAGCGGGAATGGGAATGTGAATCTTATAGAGGATTTCATTGCTGCCGAGCAGAGTTTGACCGGGTCCCTGAATAAAGTCCTGAATGGGAAGCAAGCGGCCAGCAGCAGCGTTTTTTAGTTCCAGGCCGGCATTCAGCACATAGAGCGGGGGCAGGGTGTCGCCCGCCGGGGAAGCGGTGCAGATATTCCCGCCGATAGTCCCCATATGACGGATAGGCGGAGAGCCCAAGACCGTAACCGCCTGATGCAAGACAGGAAGCTGGGTTTGAATGATGGGACTGTCCAGGAGTTGCTGGTGCGTAACCATGCTGCCGATGCAAATTTCGTCGTCTTGCCGTTCAATTTGCCGTAATTCGGCTATATTCTCTAAACCCAGGATCATTGCAGGCGGCAGTTTTCTATCCCGTATCTTTACCAGTAAATCCGTTCCTCCGGCCATAATAAGCGCAGCCGGGTTTTCTTGCTTTATGGTCCATAGCTCATCCAGCGTATGGGGCAAAAACACTTGACTCATAGCTCATCCCTCATCTCTGCCGCCGCGCTTTCAACTGCATCAATAATCTTCTGATAGCCGGTACAGCGGCAGAGATTGCCGCTCAGAGCTGTACGGATTTGCTGACGGTCCGGAGCTGGATTGCGCTGCAAGAAGTCAACGGTCGCCATAAGCATTCCCGGGCTGCAGAACCCGCACTGGACAGCTCCTTTATCTACGAAGGCCTGCTGAATCGGGTGAAGCTTTTTACCCGATGACATCCCTTCGATAGTGGTGATGCTCCGGCCCTGCAGCTGGGCAGCGAGCATCAGACAGGAAAGCTTGCTGACACCGTCCACCAGAATGGTGCAGGCGCCACACTCACCAGAGCCGCAGGCTTCTTTGGTACCGGTATGCCCCAGTTCTTCCCGCAGCAGGTCAACTACCCGGCTATCAGGGAGACAATCAATCTCCTGCTTTATCCCGTTTAACTCAAATACAATCTTCATTCTGCTGGCCTCTTTTCCAGGATTAATAATAGCTGCTCGGCGGTAAGTGGGCTTTTAAAAATATGCTGGCCCACAGCCCGGGCAATTCCATTGGCAATTGCCGGTAAGGCGAGATTAATCACGATTTCCCCAATTCCCTTCATACCAAAAGGACCACTTTCTTCCACGGTTTCCACCGCTATACTCAATATATCCGGTACATCCATAGATGTAGGTAAAATGTAAGTGGCCAGGTTACGGGTCATAAGCTCTCCCCGGTCAAGCTTGAAATCTTCCCACAGGGCATAACCCATGCCCTGAACCGCACCACCCTGAACCTGTTGTTCATAAAGCTGAGGATTGAGTACCTTTCCGGCATCAGTTACGGCCAGGTAATCGCAGACTTCCACTTCACCGGTGAGTTCATCGATTTGCACTCTGGCCAAATGACAGGCAAAGGCAAAAACCCGGTGGGGGAACCCGGCAGCGCGTATGTCCGGGTTGATTTTATCCGGATAGCGGTTTACCGGTGCCGTATAGGAGTAAATAGAAACACGCTCCTCGGGCCGCATACTCGCCGCGACCAGGCCCAGGGGGATTTCTCGTCCGCTGGGGAGGTGATTCAGCCGGCCGGAACTCAACAAGAAATCTTCAGCATAGAGGCCCATACCCATATTGCAGGCTCGGGTGAGGATGCGTTCTTTTAGCTGGAGGGCAGCTGCCTTTAAGGCGTTTCCATAGGAATAGGTAGTGCGGCTGGCAGCGGAAGATCCTGAGGGTAGAGTTTGCAGGGTATCGGGCTGAATCAATTCGAAACATTCAGCAGCCTGTCCCAAAACTTCCGCAGCGATTTGTACATTGGTGGGATTGTTCCCCTGTCCCATATCTGCCACCCCGGAATATATCCGAAAACGGCCATCAGACAGCAGTTCAATTTTAGCATTGGCAATATCCGCCACCATAGGACCATAGCCGGTTCCCTGTAAGCCGGCGGCAAGACCTACGCCTCTTTGCTTAAAGGGGGGAGACTGGCTGACCCAGGCCTGGCGCGAGGTCCAGAGAGGATGTTCCTGCACTTTTTCCAGGCAGGGAATGATGGCGGTAGAATTGCTCATCCACACCCCAGCTCCCGTTTCATCTCCACGCATGACGGCATTCTTGAGCCGGAAAGCCAGCGGGTCCCAGGCGATTTTATCTGCCAAGATATCCATCACTTGCTCCAGCCCGGCCAGAACCTGGGGCGCGCCAAATCCGCGAAAAGCTCCGCCCACCGGGTTGTTGGTATAAACAGAGAACCCCTCTATCAGAGCATGGGGTATACGATAGACCCCGGCGGCATGCTCCATGGCCAGGGCCAGTACCGGCCCGCCCAGGGAAGCATAAGCACCGGTATCCAGCACGATTCGGCAATTCAGGGCGTGCAGTGTCCCATCATTTTTACAGCCCAGTTCATAGTGAACCTGTCCGGGATGCCGTTTGGTGGAGGATAGAAAACTCTCCTCCCGCGAATTCCACATTTTGACCGGCCGTCCTCCGCTGTGTAGTGCTGCCAGCCCCAGCAATCCTTGCACCGTTATCCCATCCTTGCCCCCGAATCCGCCTCCCAGGTAGGGGGCTATTACCCGGATTTTATCAACCGGCCAACCCAGGGCATAAGCCAGCTCATTTCTATCCCGCCAGGGGGTCTGAGTGGAAGCGATGATTTCCAGGATGCCCTCTTCATCGACCCGGGCAACCCCGGCCTCGGTTTCCAGGTAAGCGTGTTCCTGCCAGGGCAGTTGAAAATCAGCCTCAACCACAGCGTCACACTCACTCATGGCGGCTATGCTGTTACCGCGTATAACCTTACCCCCCAGCAGGAGGTTTTTATTATTGCGGTTCTCATGCAGTAGCGGAGCATTCTCTGCCAGGGCTGCTTCCGGATCAAAGACTGCCGGCAGCGGCTCATATTTAATGATAATTTTATCTATGGCTTCCTGTAGTAGTGTTTTATTCTCTGCCAGCACCAGCACCACCGGATCTCCCTTATAGCGTACCTTGCAGTCGGCGAGTACCGGTTGATCCATTTCCGGCACCCCCACCCGGTTGGCGCCTTTTATGTCTTCATGGGTCAGTACGGCGAAAATGCCCGGTAGATTGCGCACCGGGGAAATATCTATTTTCTTGATCAGGGCATGAGGATGATCCGAGCGTTTAGCCCCGGCCCAGAGACAATTATCCGGATAGTAATCGGCCGCATATTTTTCCAAACCAGATATTTTACCAGGCCCATCAACCCGCTTCAAGCTGCTGCCGATGGGGCTTGCATAAGTTGTCATCCAAGGCCTCACTCCTTTACATCCAATGTCAAGAGATGCTGGTACTGTTCCACTGTATCCATATCCAGAAGAATAGCGCTATCAGGGACGGCTATGTTAATGCTTTTATCTTCATGTTGACGCAGGAGCCCTTTCAGTCCACCTGCCCCCTCCCACTGCAATATCCGCTGGCGCATGCTGTACGCCAAAAGCGGGGGGTGCCCGCGCTGGCCCTGATAACAGGGATGAAATATCTCAGCCTGCTTGTGGTCAAAATGTTCTAGCAGTGTTTGCAGGGTCGCTGCCTTAAGCAGCGGAATATCTACGGGCATAATAAAGAAAGCTTCAGACTCCGGTTCCAGACTGGATACGCCGCTTTGAACCGATGAAAACATGCCTTCTGCATAATAAGGATTATAGATTTCCCTGAGCGCCAGTTTTTGCAGTAGGGGCAGGAGCAATTCCCGCCGGTAACCGGTGACAACTCTGATATCCGAAATACCTGCTTGCCGAAAAGTAGCGACCACCCTTTCCAGTACGTTGGTTTCTCCCAGAGGCAGCAGTGCTTTCATGCTTGCCATGCGGGAAGAATAGCCGGCTGCCAGCACTATGGCCTTGAGTTTATTGGTCATTATTTCCTCCCTGAGCGCAAGTGAATGATTTGAATCATGATGCTGATGGCAATTTCCGTCGGGCCGTCAGCCCTTATCTCCAGGCCTACCGGGCAGTTCACCTTTTGCAGCTCTTCCACTAAAAAACCTTGCTTCATCAAGGATTTATAGATAGAATCTCGTTTGCGCCGACTGCCAACCATGCCGGTATAACAGGCCGGAGTTCGTAAAAGCTAGGCAAGAACTGCCTGATCGTATTGATGATCACGGGTCATAATCAATAAATATGTATTTTCATCTACCTGAATATCTTGCAGGCAATCCTCGAAGCCAGGCACTAATATCGTCCGGGTATGCTTAAAGGCTGCCCTGTCCAAATATACGGCCCGATCATCCAGTATTGATACATCAAAACCCAAATGAACGGCTAAAGGGGCTAGTTCACTGGCTATATGACCGGCACCAAAAATGTAAAAAGCTGCCGGGACAGTACGAGGTTCCAGCAGGAAGGCCTGCTTATCGATATGAATAACTTGTGCCTGCTTAAGCCGGGGCAGGGCGAGGGTTAAGCAGGCACCCATACTTTATTATCTTCAGTCCTATAAATGATTCGCCACGACTGGTAAATTAACTCCCTATAGATTAAAATACTTTACTCGGCTATCAAATACTATCCTTCAAACATAATAGCTGCCTTATTTCCGGTTCTTCAATAAGGCAATAAGGGTATCCCTTTGATTAAGAGAGGGGTTGTCGATCACCTGATCCAGCAGGTAATCCATAGTTTCTCCTATCTTCTTTCCCGGGGGGTAACCCAGGGAAAGCAAATCATAGCCGCTTATATCCAGGTCGTGAACCGTTAGGGGTTCCCGGCGGGATAAGACTTCAAAACATTTATTTCTTATTTTCGTGATTCTTTCAGGGTCTCTGCTGGATAGTGCGGAACCTTTGATATCCGCCAATTGCAGCTCAAACAGGCGGTCGATATTATCCGGTCCCACCCGCCTTATTAATCGTTTTATGCTGAGATCGCTGATATTTCCGAAATCATTCATATGTTCTTTGATAAGGGAGCTTACTGCCTGAATGGTTTTGCGGTCAAAGTTTAAGCGGCCCAGTATTGCCTGGGCCATCTCGCTGCCGCCGCTGGCATGGCCATAGCAATGTCCCTCCCCGTCTTCATCTATGGTCAGGCAGTTGGGCTTGTCAATATCGTGCAAGAGTGCTGCCAGCCTTAAAGTCAGGTTAGGCTCGGTATTATCTAAAACCACCAGGCTATGTTCAAAAACATCTTTATCATGATAAGAGCTGTGGGTATCAAAACCTATGGCAGGCATAAGTTCGGGTATGAGCCTCTCCAGCAAGCCTAGTTCCAACAACCTGCGTATACTCCGGGAAGGTTGCTCACTTAAGAGAAGCTGGATAAACTCGTTGCGAACCCTTGATCCGCTGGCGGGAACGGTATCTTTTAAATCCTTCATAGCCTGTAGTAATTCCGCTTCAATTTTAAATCCCAACTGGGATTCAAATCTAACCGCCCTCAGGATTCTTGCGCTATCTTCCTGCATTTGTTCATAGGGGTTTTGGGCGCAGCGGATTAAGCGTTTTTCAATATCTCCTACTCCATTATAGGGATCCACTATTCCCGCCTGTTCATTATAGGCAATGGAATTCATAGTAAAATCCTTGTGCAGCAGATCTTCACTGATATCATCGGCAAATCGCCTTGCTTCCCCGGTGCGGAAGGTATTTACCTGGCAGCTCTCCCCTTTAAAATGTAGTGTAACTATTCCGTAATCCTCTACGGAAGGAATGCTAGTAAAACCTTCATTTTCATCGAAAATAACTACAGTATTGTTAGGCAGGGCATTGGTAGTGATATCCCAGTTTATAGGTTCTTTACCCAGCAGGTAATCCCGGATGCAGGCACCATAAATGTAGGCCTGATAACCATTACTATGAAGCTTGTTTAGAATCGTTTGTACATTTTCGGGCATATTGATTTTCATCCTGCCACCCCCTGTTTAATAGAAACTAGCCTATTTAAACACTTCTACAAAAGCGCTCTATATCCTGCCCATTCATATTAACTCCCATGTCCAGAGGTCACAAAAACGATGAAAAGTGTATTAGTAGGGGCTTGAATAGTAAAATGTAGAGGAAAGATCCCCGCCTGGCGCCTGACTACTGATGACCTTTTCATATTAAACAACTGTTGACTCCACTGCCAAAACCCCTTTTGTTGCATATGAGTTGCAAAATATACAAAGCGAGCGTTGGCGAAGCATGGATGCAACACCCATGATAAAACAATTGGCAGATCGTTAGGTGTGCTTTTAGTTGTTTCATTAATAGAGGGTGAGAAAATGTTAAATAGAGTTAGGAGTAGCAGTTTAAGCAATAGTATATAGCGCATCAAACGGGAGTAGTCCCTCTTTTATTTGATTACTGTATTTCTATCATCGATAATCATATTCAAGATTTTATGGGACCGCTCACTGTAGAGATTTATTCCCTCCAGGTTCGGTTCATGTAGCAGTTTTTGCATTAATAACCCATCTGTAGCAAACCAGCGTGGTAAAATCCCACCCAAAAAATATTGATGCTCGCGCAGTATATTAACGGCATGGCCAACTGCCGGATTAGCCAGCTTAAGATAAGCCTGAAAGACAGAACAACCCTGGGCCTGTGCCAGTTTTTCTTGTTCCAGCAAATAATCTTCCAGATCCTTTCCCGTTTCCAGCAAAGTAAAACGGGCTACAGCGGCATCAGCATATATTTCCACCTGACCCCGGGTAGCTTGCTCTGGAAGGAGGGATTTAGAGGAGACGAATTCATGTTTAAAATCGTATGCCGAATAAAGATAATGCAGCGAATCTGCATAGGTTTCAGGCAAATAAAGAAGCTGCGGGGGTGCAGCTTGAAAGATTAGAAACATGACCAGAGCTGCCACCCGGCCCTGACTGCTCTGTTCCTTTACATAGGATGAAGCCGGCATCAGATCCAATTCGATTCCGGTTTCAAAAGCTCCCAGACGAGCACCGGCTTTTTGGGTAAAGGTATGATTACAAACCGCTTCTCCCCATTCCTGCTTTATATTCAGCTGAGGATAGGCCACTTTATGCCCATAAGCCAGGCACTGCTCTAAAATTCCCTGATTGCGATAAAGAGGCAAGACTATTCCCTGGCCTTCTTCATAGAGCTCCGGATTGGGGGATGTGGAGCGGTAAAGCGCGGTTTGCCCTACTACCTTGTCTCCGCTGCGGGCAATGATGCGATACATCTCACCATTATTTTGCTGCTCTATAACAGCTGCAGGATCGTAGACCGTTTTTACCGGGTACTCATTCCCGTAGACCGTCTTGTACAGTTCAACCACACCTGCAGCGTCAACATCTTGCATGAGTCGAATCTCAATTTCATTTGTGGTCATATAATAACCCCTTTCTATTTCTATAATGAGGTGAAATATCTCCTCCGCTAAGCGTTCACCTATTTACAAAACAGGTGGTGGGTTCTAATCTCCTGCCTCGTTGCAGCGGTGTGTTGAAACTACTTCGCAGTTTCTTCCGATGCTTTAAATATAGCTCTCAATGATTCAATCAAGGCCTCCATAGCTTCGTGCTGGGCAATGGTGATGCGAATATAATTGGGATAACGGAATCCGGTCATGCTGCGCACCATCACGCCGCGGGCCATAAGTTTGCGGTACGCCAGAGTATCACTAATCGGGAGCTTTATCATCACAAAATTACCCTCGTGCATGACCAGAGGGAGTCCCAAGCGGGTTAGCTCCCGGTACAAATAGGCTTTTTCCTTTTTAACCAGGGTATTGGTCTTTTGGATATGCTCCGGATCATCCAGGGCCAGGAGAGCAGTCTCCTGCGCCAGGGTATTAACTGAATAGACCACACAGGCCCGGCGCATGATATTTACCACCTCCAGGCTGCCCGCCAAATATCCAATGCGTAGCCCGGCCAGTCCATACATCTTGGAAAAGGTGCGGAAGACCACCAGGTTGGGATAACGTTCGATAAGCGCGATACCATCCGGAAAATCTTCTTTTTCCACGAACTCACAGTAGGCTTCATCGACTACCACGATTTGTTTTCCATCTATCCGATCCAGGAAACGACAAAGTTTCTCCTGGTTCCAATAGGTTCCGGTAGGATTGTTCGGGTTGCAGATAAAAAGGATTTTGGTACGCTCATCTATCTGGGCCAGCATCCCCTCATCGTCAAAGCAAAAATCCTTTAAAGGAACCAGGCGGGCTTCATATCCCGAAAAAATAGCTACCCATTCATAAACGGCAAAGGTTTTGTCAGCGGTAATTATATTATCTCCCGCTTCACAGAAGGCTTTTATGGCAAAGGTAATCACTTCATTGGCCCCATTTCCCACCAGGATTTGATCGGGGTGCAGCTTATATTTCTCGGCCAGTTTATCGCGCAGGTAATAGGAATCTCCGCTGGGATAAATCGCCGCTCGATGCGTTTCAAAACGATGTAGCATTTCCTGCGCTGCCGGGGGTGGCCCCAGTGGATTCTCATTGTTATTCAAGCGGTAGAGCTGCTTACAACCAAAAAGCTTTTTCAATTCCGGGTCTGGTTTGCTGGGAATATAGGCTTCAAATCCCTTGATATAGGAAGGAACCAATCTGTCCAGTTTAGGTAAATTCATAAAGCATCACCAGCTTCAAACTGAAATATTAATAAATCCCCATCTCCCGCATAAGGAAGCAAGAGGCACGGTTTAAAACCGCTGGAGAGCAAATAAGGGGTCAAACTTACCTGCCAGGCTTTACCCAGATCCACTTCTAAGAAAATATTGAAGAGCTTTTCCTTTTGCAGACTATTAATATGTTGGGTGAGGTTATGCTCTGCATCCTCTCCGAATACAAGTGGTCGAATGGTAACCTGTTCCCGGCCCCGGTCAAATTCTGTAGTAAACACCGACTCCTGGTTCTGCTGTTCCCCCTGGTTCAACACCAAACGGATTTCTCGGGGTAAGAAGAGACGCTGGTAAAACTCTTGCAGAAAGCCTTCAATGTCGGGATGGGCCCAGACCCGGCTGCCGCTATCTTCATTTATCTGGCGATAATAAGCATTTTTCCGGGAGGTTCTTTCTCCAGCTTTATAAATACTGGTAGAGCCCAGCTTTTCGAAATAAGATGCCAACAGGGCATTATCGGCATAACGGCTGATAATACCAGGTACACTGGACCTGCCAATATGCACCAGGCATTCTTCCATCAGGGCCAGGGCGGTGGCTTCAATATCATTAAAAACATAGGGTCCAAAACATTCTACCGTCCTGTCCTGGCTTCCGGTCCAGCAAATCCCGCCGACTACATGGTCTTTTTCGTCAAAAGCCAGTAATATACTATATTCATCACCGGCCAGCATATCAATTACTTTCCCGGGGTAGTTGAAAAAAGAGGGGTATTGAGATGCAGCTATTCTTTGCAGCAGGTTCTGGCAGAATTCCTTGATTTCTTCAGGCTCAGCCGGCCTGATTATGGTTTGCAGCGCAGGTGCGAGGTCTGCCAGGGGTTGTTTTATCATTTCGGGATAGGTTTTTTCTTTGACCATACTCAAACACAGCTTGTCCGGGTGTATTCTGGAGAAGTACAGCTTCTCCACGGAGCGGGAGGCAATCAATAAGCCCATTTCCTCCATTAATGGCTCGTTATCCGCCCTCACTTCCGTTGTAAGATTGAAGGCCCTGAGGTTCAGGCTCCGCAGGGGAAAGATGAAATCCACCTGCAGGCAATAGGTAAAATAGCGACATTGCAAAAGCATCATTTCACCCGGTAAGGATGTATCGCTCAGGTAGGTGAAGATTTCTTCCACTGCCAGAACCAGCTTGAGTATATCCGGTTTATCCATGCCGCAGACCCGGGCATAGTTTTCTATCGCGGCCAGTATAACCGGAGCCATTTGACTATGCATATGGATATTAATTGATATTTCCTGGGTTTTTCTTTCCATATTTCCTCATTCCACCTCACTTCTGTCCTGCTCATTGATTGCTCAATACTACCGGTTAATCCCTCCTGGCAGAAGGCCCTGAAAGCATGGCATCCTCTCCCATAAAATATTCCTGTAACCTTCGCTATTATTTGCCAGAAATCCTTTTTGGAAGGGATGTAATACAATAAGAATTTTACCAGGCACACATCTACGATAGGATTTTAATATACAAGAAAGGATATTATAGGATAATATAGAAGAATTATATAATAAATAACGAAATTAGTTTTAATTTTGATGTCACTGCAAAAAGTTATAAATATGCATTAGCGCGCATAACTATACCGCTCAGCTACATTAAAAGCGACCGAAGGGTGTGCAGGGAACGACCCCCGTGTCGTTCCGAATCAGGCTTTGTATATTTATGCAACCCTTATACAACAAAAAGGTTTTTGCAGTAGAGTCAATTTTACGAATAAAAAAATCCCAGGCTCTATTTAAGAGGAGGGATTTTAAATATTGACCGCAACAAATTAGATGTGAAGGTTTATAAAATTGAAGAAAACATCCAATGTGACGGTTACAAATTGATTACCAGCACTGTCTAATAATCATATTTCAATACATTACTGTTGCGGCTTTCTAAGATGTATTCACTATTATCGTATATTACTCCAAATATTAATTGAAATCAAATCCATTTTTTGCTTGACAACGATTTTATTAGAGTTACAATCTATATAGAGTTGGCTACTGCCTAATAATCATTGAAAAGGAGGTGATAAATTATGAACCTTTGTTTTCACGAGCTTTTATTCACCCTTCAATTTAACCAGGATATACCTGTGCGCCAGGTGCAATCCAGCCTGGCTGCGCTTATTGCCAATGGAATGACTTTCAGTGAACCACTAAAAGAATTGCATCAACAGAACATTTTCAAACCGTATGTTTTCTCGATGCCCTATCCTTTGGAACCTGATCGCATTTACCGCCGGGGTAGGATGTACTGCTTTAACCTGCGCACTCAAAAACTGGATTTTGCTCTGGCAATGAAGAATTATCTGCCCCAGGCTCAGGGCAATGCACGGGTAGTAGCAACCGAGCTTAGAACATTTAGCCAGCCTCATATTAGTGAGTTAATATCCCTTACTCCCATTATAGTTACGGTGGATAATCTATGCTGGATGCCAGAAAACGGTATTGGGTTGTTGGCTAATCGATTACACAACAATGCGGTTAAAAAATGTAAAGCTATAAACGCTGAATTTATTGAACCAGAAGAAATGTTTTTCGAATTAGTAGAAATTCTAAATCGGAAGCCCATTGGGGTGAGCTATAAAGGGACTACCCTGCTGGGGCATAAGGTGCAGTTAAAGATAAGGCCGAAACCATGGGCTCAGCAATTGGCGGTAACGGTATTAGCTCAGGGCTTAGCGGAAAAAAATTCCATAGGTTTCGGCTATTGTATAGCGAGGAGGTGAGGTATTGTTAAAGGATTTGCTAAACGAGTTTGTTAATCATCCCGATTTTGATGTAGATACGATGGTCCTGGATAATTATCAGCTAGAACCTGGCCTCTATATTCGTTTTAATAATTATAACAAAATGGACGAACTATATGTAAAGAAAAACACGGATTTGCCCGAAAACGATCCTTTGGTTAAATGGTTTAAAAAAGCTGATTTTTACAGCAGCCTGATTGAGATGAATAAACCCGTAGATCCCAAGAAGAAGATTCACAGCAATAATCTATTTACTCTCTTTTGCAAGCGTGATATTTTTTATCAGGAAGGCAAGGTGCACCCTGAACTGCAGGAGCATATCGACCGTTACTTCAGTGCGCTATTGAACCCCGGGAATAGAGAAACTGCGAAGATCTTAGCAGCAGCACATTATGAGCCCCTTCCGGAAGAGAGTGTTTATTGCAGCAAAGCACGATTTAACGCCGTATTGGATACGGTTGCAGAGTATATAAAAAAAGAGGATATAAGGAACAATTGTTATATTAAGCTCTTCCTGAATGCCGAGGAAGAAGCCTATGTTTATGAAAGCGGGCGTTATTTGCTTCCGAAGATATTTAACAAAAACACTTACAATATAAATGTCGGAGGCCGAATATTGGGACTTTCTAATACCGACATGGGAATGAACGCCAAGAAACCTTTTTTGGAACACAAGACTACTGCCTTCAAGGTGCCGTATCGTATCAGCACGGAGGAAGCATTACTGCTGCGCAAGTTTTATCTCTGGTTATTTGGGCAGGGGAGAGGAGGCAGGCCCCTATACAATGGCTACATTCCTGTTTGGGAACATGCTCCTCAGCTGCTGCTCGTGGCGAATGAGGTGGATGTGCGCAAACCGGTGATATATCTGCATTTTGAACGAGGCGTCGATCTTACTATAGACGATTGCGAATTCCTGCCAAGCTTTAGTGACAAAATGAGCAAAGCCATTGTTTTCACCAACTACTTCGACAATTGTTTGGATAAATCCAGTTATAAGAGTGGAGTATTGGACAAGTTGAGTGCGGTGGAGGCGCATATAAATGAAAACCTCTATGCCTTTCAGCTGGTTAGTAATTATGATGTTAAAAACATTAAGGTTACAGAAAAATTATCACAAGCTCTGGCCAATCAAATAATGTTGTCAAGGGAGGCTATGCGAGCCTGGCTTCGCAAGGGTTATTTCTTGCCTATGCAAAGCGGCGTTGACAAAATAACCATGGGAGTAATCCTTGCGCGGCTGCAAAAATTGGAGTTTATTCCGGCTTTAGCCTATGCCCTAAATGTAAGATTTTCATTGATGAAATATTTTCGTGAGGAGGAAAAGGATATGGGTTTAACTATCCAAACAGCTTACCTTAATTTAAGGGAAAAGGTTTTGAATACTAAGGATACGGCCAGCTGTGAAAATGACCTGGAATTCTATCTGGCAGTAGGACAACTCCTGCGCTATTTTTTCAGCTTAAGCCAGGCGCAAACTCTGCATTATGATGTATTATGGCGGGGCATAACCGCTGCCAGGGATGCAGGAGATATTAAAACAGAATACCGGAAATATTTTCAGCGTTATGCTCACGAAATCAATATTAATAACCCTCGTTTTAATAATATGCTCAGTATAGCTTCTTCGTATTTACCGAAAAAAGAAGAACCCATAAACCTGGATGCGTTGTTTTACGGTTTTGCCGCCGACAAAATTATTTATTATAAAGACAAGGAGGATGACAAAAATGATAAAGAACAATAGGGTATATGGAATTATCGGGGTAGGAGCTTACATGGCCAATTTTAATGCTGATTTGTCCGGTTATCCTAAGACGACCACCAATAATGACATATTCGGCAGTGATAAAGCCTTGAAATACCCCATGAAGCGCATGTGGCTTATTGAAGGTGATAAAGTCTTTTATATCAAAAGTATGACAATTGCTAAGAGTAAAAAAGACAAGGAGATGGAAATTCTTCAGCCAAAAGATTTGATTGAAAGATATGAAGATTTATTTGGAAAGGAATGGGATGCAAATCTTACTGTTAAAGATGTTGCTAAAGATTTGTTTTCAACTGTAGATATTATGAATTTTGGCGCAACTTTTACAGGTAGCGAATCTGAGAGTAAAACAGCTAAGAAAAAAATTGGCCATAACATCAGCATTACAGGTGCAGTACAGATAAATCAGGGATTTAACCTTTACGAAAAAACAAATGTATTGGTCCAGGACATACTTTCTCCTTTTCGCAATCCCAATGATAAAAGCGAAGACAAAACGGCTACATCCATCGGCACCAAAATCGTGACTGATGAGGCGCACTATGTCTATTCCTTTTCAGTAAACCCTGCAAACTACGCAGATTATCTTGGACTGATCGATGGTTTCGAGGGTTATACAACCGAGGCCTATGAAAAATTCAAGCGGGCGGCCAGGGTTGCCACCACAGCTTTTAACACCAATTCCAAAAGCGGCTGCGAGAATGAGTTGGCGCTTTTTATTGAACTGAAAGAAGACAGCAAGTTATTCCTGGCTAATTTGGACAGGTATGTCGAAGTGCGGAAAAAGGAAAAACAAACTTTATACGACCTGAGCAAACTGGCGGAGATAATTGCTCCACAGCAGGAAGAAATACAATCTATTGAACTTTTCCATAATCCGATTAGCGTGGAGGTAAACTATGGCTCTCTTCCTTGTACGGTCAATTCAATATTTTAAGGGGTGTAGCTGATGAAAAGCTTGCGTTTTACCTTATCAGGGCCATTAGCCTGCTTTCGGCAACCGGATGTAAATGCCAAAGTCTATTTCACTTACAACAATATCCACAAGGTAGCTTTGTTGGGCCTATTAGGTGCAGTAATAGGCTTGAGCGGCTACCGCAATGCCGATCTTTATGGCCAGGGTGAAAAATTATATCCTGAGTTTTACGAGGTGCTTTCGCCTCTACTGGTATCAGTTGTTCCCAATGTTAAGAATGGATACTTCAGTAAAAAGATTCAATATTTTAACAACAGTGTGGGTTATGCCTCCAAAGAAGAAGGAGGCAATCTGCAGGTGCGGGAGCAGTGGCTGGAAAATCCCAACTGGACTGTCTTTCTCGCTCAGCATAAGCTGGACGCTTCGATTTGGGATAAACTATGCGACTATATGTTGCGGGGACAATGCGTCTATATCCCCTATTTGGGACGCAATGATTTTCCGGCTCAGATAAGTGATGTTTGCCTAGTTGAACTATCTGTTTCAAAATCTCTGCGGATTGATTCATTGTTTTTATATAGCGGTGACCTTAACACCCTGGATGGAGGCGATCCTTCGCAGTATTTATTTGTTGAAACAGCGCCCACCAGTCTGGTTCCCAAGCACAACTTCTACGAATTTGGAAGGTATATTTTTACCAACTGTACGCTTCCTGAGGATGAATTGCCCCCTTATTTATATAGCGATGGTGTCCGGCAATATAGTTTTTATTAAACCGGGCACAGAAGGTTAAAAATGGCTTTTTGCCTGGTTTATGGAGAGGAGGCTATGAAATGCTAAAAGTGAGCCTGGTTAGTCCGCATCAACTGCAAGATACTCGTTATCTTGCTCATAGCAGGACACTAAACGGACACAGGCAAACCGAGACTTTGTTGGCTCATTCCCAGCTGACTCTTTATTATTTTGAAAAGTATTGTTCTATAAAAGATATAGATAAAATCATTAAAAAACTAATCGAGGCCTGTGGTTTTCAGGGTGAGGAAGCAGACAAAGTTTATCTGGCATTCGTATATGCCATATATCTGCATGATTATGGGAAAATAAATCCACGCTATCAATACGATGTGCTGGAGAACAAGGTTTTTTATGCTATGCGGGAGCAGGCCATCAATTCCAACCATGCCCTGGCCTCAGCCTATTTGTATTTGGATCATATGTATAGATTGTGGCCGGGAAGACCCACTCCCGCCCTGGCAAAATGCCTGGCAAACTTTGCGTATTGCATAAGCAAACATCATGGCAACCTGGGTAACGGACATGATTTTTCTGAGCTGGAACATGTTGCCGAAAAGTATTGTATCAGCGATATTGACCAGAGTGTTTTTGAGCACACGCAATTCTACATGCAGCAGCAGAAATTAATCAAACAGCCTATAGCGTTCTATATTCTGTGCCGCCTCTTATATACACTTATTGTCGGCTGCGATTATTGCGCTACACAGGAATTTATGACCGGCTGTGCCATGCATCCAGCTATCATTGGTGCGGGTGGCAGGGAATTGGCGCAGAGCTACAACGAAAGTGCCATCTGCCGGAGCATCCGGCAATATCAATATAATCCGTCTGATTTTGATGGTGATCCAATCAATGAATTGCGCAATGAATTATTTTTAGAGGCGGAGCGGAATCTTATCGCCAATCCCGATGCTCATATTTATTATTTGGAGGCTCCTACGGGTGCGGGCAAAACTAACATGGCCATTAATCTTGCTTTGCGCGTCCTACAAACAAATAGTAATATAAGCAATATTTTCTATGTATTTCCCTTCAATACCCTGGTGGAGCAAACTAAATCAACACTGCTTCCGTTATTTGGCGATAAGTTGGCGGTTATCAATTCCATTACCCCGGTGGTGGTGGGTGGTGATGACAGGGTAGAAGATTACAGTGTCGCCTGGTTGGATCATCTTTTCAACAACTACCCTATTGTACTGACTTCGCATGTAAACTTTTTCAATGCCCTTTTTAGTTGCGGACGCAATCAAGGTTTTCCATTACTCAAGCTTTGCAACAGTGTAATCGTAATTGATGAAATTCAGAGTTATAAAAACGCTATCTGGCGAGAAATTATCAGCTTTTTACAAAAGTATGCCAAACTGCTTAACATGAAAATTATAATCATGTCAGCTACATTACCTCAACTCGATAAACTGCTCAAGACCGCAGATGCTAAATTTGCTACGTTAATTGAGAAACCGGAAAAATATTATCACCATCCTCTTTTTAGGGATAGAGTGCGATTAGATTTTTCATTATTGGCGGAAGAAAAAATCACTTTGGATAGACTCAAAAAAGAAGTATTATGCTTCAAGGATAAACGAGTACTGGTGGAATTTATTAAGAAAAAAACTGCCCGGGAATTTTATATGATCTGCAAAGACGAATGCAATGCTGTCCTGCTAACCGGTGATGACAACGCTATTCGAAGGGAAGAGATTATTAAACGAATTCGCAATGGTGAACAATTGGTTCTCATTGCCACTCAGGTTATTGAAGCGGGGATTGATATCGATATGGAAATCGGTTTTAAAGATATTTCTCTTCTTGATGCAGAAGAACAGTTCCTGGGCCGGGTCAATCGCTCCTGTCTCAATCAGGGAGGAGCTTTGGTATACTTTTTTGACTATGATGATGCTAGTTTAATCTACAGGGGAGATGCCAGATTATACTATTCCATCCGGGACCCGGCAATACAGCAACTCCTTAATGAAAAACGTTTCGCTGAGTTTTATGCAACTGTATTTAAGGATTTAATTACCAGAACAAGCAGATCCAACGAAAAGAACATTGCCAATCTGGATAAGCATTGTACCCAGTTTAATTGTAAAGAAATTGAGGCCCATATGCGCCTGATCGAGCCGAATCTGCAGCTTTTCGTGCCTTATGTTTGGGGTGATCTTGACGGCTATCAAGTATGGGAAGAGTTCAAGGCATTGGGCAGCAACAAAGCACTGTCTTATGCCCAGCTTATGGTGGAGTATTCCAGAATGGCTCCAAAAATATCTTATTTCACCTACCAGGTTTTCCGCAACAATACTCCAGCCGGAGCCGAGGAATATGGCGGTTATTTTTTTATTGATGGCGGAGAGCGTTTCATTGAGGAGGGAGTGCTGAATAGAGAGGAACTGGAGAAATACTGTAGGGGGATATTCTTGTGATGCTAACCGGAACATTGGTCAATTATTATACACATTGCCGGCGACAATGCTGGCTATTTTATCACCATATAAATATGGAGGACAATTCCGAGGATGTACGAATCGGACGGGTGTTGCATGAACTAAAAAAGCAGGATAAAAAGGAAATTGCCCTGGAAGGTATTAAATTAGACAAGCTTACGGCGGAATATGTTACAGAAATTAAAAAGTCTGATGCCGATATTCCGGCTGCCATGGCACAATTGGAGTATTATCTGATTGTGTTGCGCGATAAGGGAATTATGCGAAAGGGTCGCCTGGAATGTATTGAGAAGAACAAGCAAAACAAAAGTATTCATACTTTGACCCTTACGGAGGAGAGGATGGGGGAGTTGAAAAAAGAATACCGCAGTATTGAAGAATTCTTGAATTCCGATGTCCCGCCACCCCCTCCAAAGATAAAGCCAATGTGCAAAAAGTGCGCCTATTTCGAATACTGCTTTATATAGGAGTTGCACGACTGACCCGTGCTGTGAGATTCCCTGTATACTATTCGGCGCTTTCCGGCCCATGTAAAGTGGAAACTGGCTCCCAAAGCAACATTGTTTCTTTTAATCCAACCGGTAATTGCTTCAATTATGGCGCCATACTATCATTTGAAGGGAGTGGTGGAATGAATAGCGATACCAGGTATATTTTTTCTACAGGTGAACTGTTCCAGAAGGACTTTTCTATTGTCTTCCGCAAGGAAGACGGTAATATCTATTTCCCTGTGAAGGATACCCGGGAGCTTTATTGTTTTAATGAAGTGACATTGAGCACAAAGCTAATGCAGCTTTTAGCCAAGGCAGGTATTGTAGTACATTTTTTCGGCTATTATGAAAACTATATTGGCACCTTTTATCCGAAAGAATACTTGTTAAGCGGGCGACTGACCGTTGCCCAAGCCCTGGCCTATGGAAACAACAGGCTGACTGTAGCCAAGCCTATTGTTTGTGGAACCGCAAAAAATATCCATTTTGTGTTATATCATTATTATCGACATGGAAAAAGTGATCTAAAAGAATTTCTTGATTGGTTGCACAAGTCTGTTCCCAAATTGGTGGATGATACCGGCGATATTAAGCAGCTATTGCGGATAGAAGGAGCCATTTGGGCTGGATTTTATCAAACTTTTCGCGAAATCCTGCCTGAATCTTTTGCCATGAATAAGCGAGTGAAACGTCCTCCCGATAACCCTATCAACGCCCTGATCTCTTTTGGCAATACTTTGCTCTATACGAAAACAATCACAGAAATCTACCACACACACTTAAATCAAACTATATCATTTTTACACGAACCTGCCGAGCGACGTTTCTCATTAAGTCTCGATCTTTCAGAAGTTTTCAAACCGATACTGGTTTATAGGACTATTTTTGATTGTGTCAATAACCGCAAAATTACTGTGGAAAAGCACTTTAACAAAAGCCTCAACTATGCCCTGCTTAACGATGCCGGACGAAAGACATTCATAGAGGCTTTTGACGAACGTTTGAATCAAACCTTCGAACATAATACTTTAAAAAGGAGAATCAGCTTCAAGCAGGCGATACGCCTGGATGGTTATAAATTAATCAAGTACATTTTGGAGGGAAAGAAATTTGTCCCATTTTGCATGGAGGATAAGAAATGAAAAACAAACTAAATTACAATTATGTCATCGTTTTCTATGATGTTGGCAAAAAACGGGTAGCTAAAGTTTTCAAGATTTGCAAACAATACCTGAAACATTTTCAAAAGTCTGTTTTCAGAGGTCATATTACACCTGCAAACTATCTGGAACTTAAGGGAAAGCTTTTAAAAGTGATTGACATTGACTATGATTTTGTAACATTTATCCAAACGATAAGTGATGCCTCCTTTAATGAGGAGAGTATTGGAAATACGGGGATTAACCCGGAGTCGATTATTCTATGATTTTTTCCAACCCCGATTGCATATTAACCGGTCATAAAACGGCTAAAATGCCGGGGCGAAGGTAGAAGTACTATTATTCTCTTAGGAATTAATTGCCGCTTGGAAAAAATGAAGGGAAAGTCTGATATAATGTTAATTAGCAGATTAGTTTAACTTCAAAAAAGTCTGATTTTATCCTGGCGGAACCGGCACATTTGATGTATTGAAATACGTCTTGCCAACGTAAGCCCAATATCTCACCTTGCGCGGAACCGGCACATTTGATGTATTGAAATCGGGTAATCAAGCCGAAATATCCGAACACAACACCAGCGGAACCGGCACATTTGATGTATTGAAATATGCGATTATTTTGTTTTGCAGGGGCTATTCACTCCCGCGGAACCGGCACATTTGATGTATTGAAATTTGGCAATCAAGAACTTTTCTACTATTTCCCGCCACTGCGGAACCGGCACATTTGATGTATTGAAATTGCAAAATCAAGAATGCGGCCCGGGATTTCTTAATAGCGGAACCGGCACATTTGATGTATTGAAATTTGCTTCCCAAACCCCGCCGAAAATGCTTTTAACGCCGCGGAACCGGCACATTTGATGTATTGAAATACATCAATCAGGGCTTTCCCTTCAAAAATACTATTGCGGAACCGGCACATTTGATGTATTGAAATTTGTTCAGCATTATTCACACCCCTTTCAAGCCTGGGCGGAACCGGCACATTTGATGTATTGAAATAACTTTCTTATTCCCTCCCAGTAATCGCCTGTTATGCGGAACCGGCACATTTGATGTATTGAAATCTTTTGAAAACTCTTTTTTCCGCCGTGTGTTCTGTGCGGAACCGGCACATTTGATGTATTGAAATGTATCTACTCTTTGTTTATCTGGAGGCGGGTATAAGCGGAACCGGCACATTTGATGTATTGAAATCGAATGCCTTGCAGGGCTGTTTTAATATTGCCGTCCGGCGGAACCGGCACATTTGATGTATTGAAATATGCCAAAGAAGCGGACCTTTACGCTGAGGGCAAAAGCGGAACCGGCACATTTGATGTATTGAAATACCGCCAAAGCCATTGCAGTTGCGGAGATCATGGACGCGGAACCGGCACATTTGATGTATTGAAATAAATCTACAATTTCTCCATCCCTTTTTTTAATCTTAGCGGAACCGGCACATTTGATGTATTGAAATTGATGCTACCGAAAAAGAACTGAGGACGATGTAACAGGCGGAACCGGCACATTTGATGTATTGAAATACCTTACTGCCTGCTCTATTTGCCAGCAATTCGGCCGCGGAACCGGCACATTTGATGTATTGAAATCAAGATTTCCTGGCCAGACACTTTATTACTCAGCCGCGGAACCGGCACATTTGATGTATTGAAATTGTACCTTGCCGAAGGAATGTTCGTTGACCTGTATGGCGGAACCGGCACATTTGATGTATTGAAATTTGTAGAATATGTCCAGTTGGTTATTAACATATTCGCGGAACCGGCACATTTGATGTATTGAAATTCTATTGATTCCCTCCTCTCGCTGTTTTCGGATTCTGCGGAACCGGCACATTTGATGTATTGAAATTTAGCAAACCATTAGCAAGATTTAATCAGCTACCCGGCGCGGAACCGGCACATTTGATGTATTGAAATATGAAGAAGATACAGAAATGCTCAGGGAAGGTTGCAGCGGAACCGGCACATTTGATGTATTGAAATCTGCCGGAACTGGTTGGCAGTGAAAAGCAAGTCAAGGCGGAACCGGCACATTTGATGTATTGAAATTAGTCCGTCCAAGAGCGGCGGACAAACTATACTTATTGCGGAACCGGCACATTTGATGTATTGAAATAAAGCCCTGGGGTTGTCTATTCCGCGAGTCACATACGCGGAACCGGCACATTTGATGTATTGAAATATGCTTGTCGCGTCAATATAGCTTTTTAATGACTCGGCGGAACCGATACATTTGATGTATTGAAATAGGGAATCGGCATCCAGGAGTGGAGCCTGGCAGTTAAGAGGAACCGGCACATTTGATGTATTGAAATACCAGTCGCCCCAACCCGGTAACGGCCTCAGCATCGCGGAACCGGCACATTTGATGTATTGAAATAATTCGTGCATGGTCCATTGTTTTTTCTTCCGCTCCGCGGAACCGGCACATTTGATGTATTGAAATAGGTTTAGGGTTATTTCATCGTTGAAACTGATTCTGGCGGAACCGGCACATTTGATGTATTGAAATACCAGTCGCCCCAACCCGGTAACGGCCTCAGCATCGCGGAACCGGCACATTTGATGTATTGAAATTCGGGATTATGGCCGTAGTTAGGATCGATCAGCCCAAGCGGAACCGGCACATTTGATGTATTGAAATGGGTCTACTGACTCCAGAAACTCATATTTGATTTGCGCGGAACCGGCACATTTGATGTATTGAAATTCATGCCCTACTGAGATATTCATGACGTTTTTAGTGCGGAACCGGCACATTTGATGTATTGAAATCCTCATGGCTGGGAACCTGGAACCCGTGGGCAGGCGGAACCGGCACATTTGATGTATTGAAATTGTTATCTATGGCAGGCATAAGTTCGGGTATAAGCCTCTCCAGCAAGCCCAGTTCCAGAAGCTTGCGTATACCCTGGAAAGGTAGCTCAATTGACTTATCCTTCTGGATAGACAAAATATCGAGAAATCAGATAAAGCTTAGCATTTTGTTTTAAGCATCGGAAGAAACTGCGGAGCAGTTTCAAAACACCGCTGCAACAAGGTGGGGGATTAGAACCCGCCGCCTGTTTTTGTTAATAGGAACCCGGACGCTAATAGAAGCGGGGGACATATTTCACCTCGTTTTATATTCCTTTTTGCTCATAACTGCATTATGATATACAAAAAAATCCTGAGGTGAATAATGGAGAAAATTATCTGCTTGTTCTTTATTTATGCTTTTCTGGGATGGTGTACGGAGGTTATATATGCAGGGGTCAACCGGGGAGTTTTTGTAAACCGGGGCTTTTTAAACGGACCTATTTGCCCGATTTATGGGTTTGGCGTACTTACAGTATTAATTTGTTTACTGCCCCTGCACGAAAACCTGCTGTTGCTGTATGTAGGGTCAGTAGTTTTAACATCGCTTTTGGAGCTCTTAAGCGGCTTTTTGATGGAGAAGTTTTTTCACCAGAGATGGTGGGATTATTCCGATGAGCCTTTTAATATAGGGGGTTACATATGTTTGAAGTTCTCCCTTTTATGGGGCTTTGCTTGTGTGTTGATCGTGGAAGTTGTACACCCGCTCATCAACCAGGTGCTGGCATCTGTACCTGATAGGCTAAGCTTGCCGTTTTTACTGGTTTTCAGCAGCGTTTTCGTTATTGATAATGTGGTAACGGTTGTGACTGTAGCCAAACTCAATCAACGACTACAGCAACTTGATGAGGTTGCCCGTGCACTTAGAAGGGTTTCCGATGCTTTTGGCAGTGTGGCAGCAGATGGCAGCATTGCCTTGTCTGATGCCAATGAAAAGCTCAGGGAAGATCTGAGGGCAAAACACGAAGAACTTATTGCGCTCATTCATATGGAACAAAAGCGTTTACTTAATGCTTTCCCAAATATTCAGTCTAGGAAGCACCGGGAAGTCATGGAAGAAATCAAAGCCCATGTTCGCAAAAAATTAGAAAAAAAGTATGTCCAATACCGATCCAGGCGCTTTTAATAAGTCATTTACTCCATTTTTGTAGCATGAAAACTAATATAATATATTGTCCAAATAGAATTTTCGGGATTAGCTGAATAAATTCTTAGGCCATTCCCTGTAAAGCTGGAAATTACTTCACCCGGCCATCACATGCTATCCTTCAAGTATTATATAGCTGCCTTATTACTGGTTCATTAACAAGGCAATAAGGGTATCCCTTTGATTAAGAGAGGGGTTGTTGATTACCTGATCCAGCAGGTAATCCATAGCTTCTCCTATCTCTTTTCCCGGGGGGTAACCCAGGGAAAACAAATCATAGCCGCTTATGTCCAGGTCGTGAACCGTTAGGGGTTCCCGACGGGATAAGACTTCAAAACATTTGTTTCTTGTTTTCGTGATTCTTTCAGGGCTTCTGCTGGATAGTTTGGAACCTTTAATATCTGCCAATTGCAGTTCAAATAGGCGGTCGATATTATCTGGCCCTACCCGCCTTATTAAGCGTTTTATGCTGAGCTCGCTAATATTCTCGAAATCATTCATATGTTCTTTGATAATGGCGCTTACTGCTTTGATGGTCTTGCGGTCAAAGTTTAAGCGGCCCAGTATTGTCCGGGCTATCTCGCTGCCGCCGCTCGCGTGACCGTAGCAATATCCCTCCCCGTCTTCATCTACGGTCAGAGAATTGGGCTTGTCAATATCGTGCAAGAGTGCTGCCAGCCTTAAAGTCAGGTTAGGCTCGGTATTATCTAAAACCGCCAGGCTATGTTCAAAAACATCTTTATCATGATAAGAGCTGCGGGTATCAAAACCTATGGCAGGCATAAGCTCGGGTATAAGCCTCTCCAGCAAGCCCAGTTCCAGAAGCCTGCGTATGCCCTGAGAAGGCAGCTCACTTAAGAGGATCTGGATAAACTCGTTGCGAACCCTTTCCGACCCACTGGCAGGAACACTGTCTTTTAAATCCTTCATAGCCTGTAGTAATTCCGCTTCAATTTTGAATCCCAACTGGGATTCAAATCTAACCGCCCGCAGAATTCCTGATCTGCTTATGATTCTCCTGCCATTCCCGGAAAGGATTAAGCTTAGCGGGAGACATATTCCACCTCGTTATAGCTTTGAGATTTTAATGTTTTACAGTTTGGGGCTCCTCCGGGGATAAATACTTGTAAAGTGCATAAAATGCTTCCGCTCTGGTGGTATAGCCCTGCGGTTTAAAGCTTCCATCTGGATAAAGATTGAAGAATCCGATTTTAACTGCTGCGGCTACATCGGGTTTTGCCCAGGCAGAAATGCTCTTTTTGTCCGTACAGTTCAAATCGAAGGTTGAAGATTCCAATTTGGCCAGGCGCGAGTAGACAGAGGCTGCCTGTTCTCTGGTAGTAAATTCATCGGGACCGAAAAGGTTTTTATTATGGCCGCTGACCAAGCCGTGGGCGGCGACCGTAGCAATGCTGTCTTTGGCCCAGTGAGAGGCGGTATCGGAAAAAGTATTCCCCGCTTTAGGTTCAAGCTTCAAAGCTTTAACTAGCATAACTGCGAATTCTGCCCGGCTTATAGCCTTATCCGGCTGGCAAGTGCCATCCGGGTAGCCTTTAATTACTCCGGCATTAATAAGTTGCATAATGCTGTCTTTGGCCCAGTGGTCTGATAAATCGGAAGGGATGTTGCTGTTTAATTGAGCCTCATTGGATGCCTCTGCTGCCAGCAAGCTGCTGCCTCCAAATAACATTAAAGCTAGCATCAGGGTAATTAATAGGATGATTCTTCTACCTGTTTTCATTTTTCTTTCTACCCCCTATTTTTTGGTTTTCAAATGGCAGTTCACGCAAAAATAAAATAGTTGCTAATCTCCTTGCGGAGTGACATTAATCCTTTGCTTTATTGTAGCATATCCTAAACTTTCCATAGAATGATGTTGCAATGTATTTTTGCCCTGGCATAGTGCTTCTACTTGACAAAAAGTGAAAATAATGTAACAATAATACCAGTCTATATACCACAAGGAAAACTAAAGTAGTGCTCCTGTTGCTCGGACAGGGGCATTTTATTTTGGCAGAAAGGAGGGAAAAAACATGTCAACTTTTGTATTAGATTTATTAATAATCTTTGGTTTAAACCTATTTAGCACTTGTATGGGAAACTTAAAGACATCCTTCTTGGCACAGAAGACAATCAAGCCTGTTTATTTAATTACTTTTATCGATGCCCTGGTATTTGTTTATGCTTTCAAATTGATTGCGACTTCTTCCGGTTATGGATATATACTAGCCTTTGCTTTGGGCAGGTTATCTGGAGTATTTTTGGCAAATATAATTGAAAAAAAGCTGGCATTTGGCCTGCTTGAAATAGATGTTTATAAACATCCCGAAGAAGGTAAGATTTTGGCGGACAACTTACGAGAGCAGGGATATTCGGTAACCACTACCCTGGGCTATGGTGTGGGGGGCAAGGAACGATTGGTGCTGACCGCAATCTTGCCGCGCAAGCAGTTCCCCGAATTCCATGCAATAATGGAGCAGGACGGCAAGGTAAACATGTCAGTTAAATCCATAACGAAAACATACGGTAAAGTAGGCAGCATTAATGTGCTGGCAGAATAGGGATGTGTTGCGGTTACGCAGGCCTTCATAATCAGGGATATTAGCAAATTCATTAAGCTAAGAAAATTTGTTCATATTAAAAGGAAATACTTGCTGTTTGTGGAAAATCATATTTTATATCTTAAGCATAAAAGGTTTTCCATAAAAGTATTTCTTAAATGTAGCGGAATGGAATCTTCATTGGGGAAGGAGCGTGGAATATGCTGAATGTCGCTGTATCCACACGAGAAAACATCCCTCTGATTTCCCTGCAGGGGAGGTTTGATGGACTGGGTTCCCAGCTTTTTGAACAGGAAATAGGACTTCACCTTAAAGAGGAAAAATACTGGCTGATTGATTTTAGCAATGTCAACTATTTGTCCAGTGCCGGAATTCGCTCTCTGCTCAAATATGGAAAGATGCTGGCCAAGGTTAAAGGCAAGCTTATCCTGATGGGTTTGAATCGTGAAGTAAAATCGGTTATGGAAATGACCGGGGTATTGCAGTTGTTCGGGCAGGCGGAAGGAATGGCGGATGCCCTGGCATTGATAGCCCGGGAACAGACTGCCCAGGGCGGGGGCCAAATATTTAGCGCCGGGGGGAGAGAATATAGCTGGCAGTTGCTTTCCCGTCAAGAATCTTATCTGGATATCTGGAAAGCAGTCCATGGCTCTTCGCTGCAAGGCTTGAGCAGCAGCGACTTGATGGCTGCCGGCCTGGATGAGCTGGAGCTGGCCTTTGGGATAGGGGGGCTGGGCTTTGATTGCAGCAATGCTTTTGAAGGGCTGGGAAGCTTTCTGGCTCTGGATAAAATGGCCGGGGTATTGCCGGCGGATAATTATAACCACCCCGATTTTATGGTGGTGAAAGACCCTCAAGAGGCTGTTGTGCATATTGCGGCCGCCGTTGGTTTTAGCGGAGCGCCATGGGGGAAGTTGGACCTGCCGGAAGGAGAGGCCATCACTATACGCGATATCCGGAAGCTGATAAGCGACAAGCTGCAGAGCAGTGAAAGCCAGGAGCTCTCTCTGTTGGGCCTGGTTATATTGGGGCAGGTGCAAGCAGGAGAAGGAGCTTATTATCGTAATTTTGAAGACTTGACAAACAATAAGCCGCTTAAGCGGGAACTGCCCCGGCAGCAAAGCATGCTGCTGCTTGGCCTGGGAGCAGATAGCGGCTGGAAGGCGGAGGAACACTTGTTACTACTAATGGAACAGCGGGGGATAAGGGCCGGGGAAGAATTCTTCCAGGGAAACGCTCTTTTGTTTGCGGATTTGCTGGACTGGGAAAATATCCATGAGCCCCGAGAAATAATGAATTATTGTAATGAGCTGGATTTAATGCAGGATGTTTTTATGGCTGGTGAGGATACCGCTATTAGCGCGGGGCGGGTGTGGTTCTTTGTCCCCGGCCATATCCGTTCGGCGGAGGAAAAACAGCTGGAAATTGCAATCAGGGACGGAATATCTTTTCCGGAAGAATGGCAGATTATTACCCGCCGGCTCTATGCCGATGCCCGGCGCGTAGTGCTGGAGCCGCTACAGGGGGGATTCAGCCTGGGCAAACCATTTCGCGTCACTTCCTATGATCGGGAGCAGCGGCGCATGCTGCCCACAGTCCTGAAAATAGGCCCCCACAGCTTGATAGAAAAGGAAATAGAAAACCATCAAAAATATGTGCAGGGCTATATATTGAACAACTCTACCACGATAATGGGAGTGAGCAGCTGCGGGGAATCCACCGGTATGCGCTACAATTTCGTGGGAATCAGCGGGCCGGATAGCAATCTGGACTGGCTTACCCACCGCTTTCAGGAAAAAGCACTGGAAGAACTAATCCCCCTTTTTGATACCATCTTTACCCGCATTCTCAAGCCCTGGTATGGTCAACCGCGCTGGGAAAAAATCAAGCCTTACCAGGAACATGACCCCTTGCTGCGTTTCCCGGTTATTTTTGATTTTGCCGAGGAAAAACTGGGGATTTCCGTCCAGGATAAAACTATCGACTGCCCGGAATTAGGCCGGGTTCTTCCCAATCCTTATCACTTTTTAAAATACCAATACCCCGCTCGCCAATCAATTTCACGGCTCTGGTATACAGGTATAAATCACGGTGATTTAAATATGCAAAACATCCTCCTGGATGAGCGAGATAATGTTTATATCATTGATTTTTCCGATACCCGGCCCAGAAACATAGTTTCTGATTTCGCCCGTTTGGAACCCATATTCAAATTTGAAATGACCCTGATGGAAAATGAACAGGACCTGCGTTCCTTCCTGGAATTCGAACAGGCCCTGGCCCGGGTAAATACCCTGGATGAACTGCCTCCTCTGGTATATCATGGCAATGACCCTGCGCTGGAAAAGGTTTATCGTATGACCTGCCTTATCCGGAAATATGCTAAAACCGTGGTTATCTTTGAAAACGATATTCTTCCCTATTTATTGGCTATGCTGGAATGGACCTACCCGATAGTTTTATATGTAAATGTCACTCCCTGTGCCAGGAAAGCCGCGACTTATAGCGCTGCTTTGATAGTTGAACAGATTTTGCGGTTGGAAGGATAGGGTGGGACAAGGAACCTGTCCCTAGAAGTCCTTAAGGGCTTCCTCTGCGTTGGCAAAGATGGTAAAAATATCGGTAAATCCTGCGATATCGAACACTTCTTTAACATTGTCAGTCAGTGCTGACAGCAACACTTTGCCCCCGGTTGTCTTGCTCTTCTTGGCGGCCATCAGTAAAACCCTTAGCCCGGCGCTGCTTATGTAATCCATTCCGGAAAAATCCAGCAGGAAGTTTTTCTCCCCCGTCTCCATCAAAGATAAAAGCTTTTTCTCCAGCATTCCGGAGGTACTGGAATCCAATCTTCCTTCAACCATTATGACCGTAGCCTGGTCTTTTTTAATCTCTTTAATATCCATGGTTTTTCCTCCCCTTTATAACAAATATGATAAGCTTAATACTTTTTCTTCATAAGTAGAACATTCTGCCCGTTTTCCCGCCGGTACTCAATCTCATCAAGCATCTGCCGTACCAGGTGAATCCCCAGGCCGCCAATAGGCCGCTCTTCGATATCCTGCTTGAGATCCGGGGCCTTAACCTCCAGCGGGTTGAAAGCCAGGCCATCATCGCGAATCTCGATAAGCAACTCCTTCTCCCCCTCCGGTACCAGCCGCAGCCTAATCTCATGTTCCCCGCCCTCGGGATAACCATAAATGATAGTGTTGGTCAGTAATTCATCCAGGGCCAGGTTGAGCTGAAAGAGGGATTTCCCCGGAATCCCGTTTTCCTCTCCCCAGAGCTCAATAGCCTCGGCCAGTAAGCGAATCTCTTCCAGCTCATTTTTCAAGCGATATTCCATTTACTTTCCTCCAATAAACTGCAGAACCAGTATGGTGATATCATCAGATTGACTGGCTTCTTGCACAAAGTCGCGGGTAGAGCGTAAAATGACTTCCACCTCTTCGCGGGCAGTATAGCCGGTAATTCCCGCCAGGTTTCTTTCCAGCCTTTCTTCCCCGAAAAGTTCGCCACTATCATTCATGGCTTCGGTTACGCCATCCGTATACATCACCAGACTGTCTCCGGGATTCAATTTCACCCTGGCCTGGCTATAAGGTATCTCTTCCATAACCCCCAGGGCCATTCCTGCCATACGAGGCAGCATTTTTATTGTTCCCTCTTTGCGAAGTATATAAGGCAGGTTATGCCCCCCATTGCTATAGACTATTTCACCGCTGGAGATAGTTAATATCCCCAGGAATTCAGTCACAAACATCCCCGAATCATTATCTGCACAGAGATCGTTGTTTACTGCATAGAGGATCTCATCCGGTTCCAGGCGAATATCCGCCTTGGCCTTGATCAGTGTCTTGGTAACCGCCATAAACAGGGATGCCGGCACCCCTTTACCCGATACATCGCCAATGGTGAAACAGAGATGATCATCGTCCAGGAGGAAATAGTCATAGAGATCTCCCCCCACTTCCTTGGCCGGTTCCAGAACAGCAAAGAGGTCAAATTCCGGCCGTTCGGGAAAAGGCGGGAAGATTTTGGGGATAATGCTCATCTGAATCTCGCGGGCCACCGTCAGCTCGCTTTCAATTAATTCTTTTTGTTTTTGCATTTCTTTTTCCCGAACCAGGTTATGAATTATAAAAACAAATATTCCCATCCCCAGGGCGTTGGTAAATATCATCGGCAGGCTCACGTTTTTAATGATTACATAGATTTGATCGAAGGGTTTTACCATTATTAGATTCAAGCCCATATGAAAAGCTTCAAAAAGGGCCATAAATATGACAGCTTCCTGGATAGTGATGAATTCGTTTTTTTTGAATTGACTAATCAAGCCCCCGGTCAGCCCGGCCAGAACGGTAGCAACAGAACAGGGTAGGCACGTAAGCCCACCCAAACTGTAACGATGCAATCCTCCGATAAATCCGGCTCCAAATCCTACCAGAGGCCCCCCTACCAATCCGGCAATTGCGGGACCCAGATCACGGATATTGGCAATAGCGCCGTTAATATTGATTCCGCTCAGAGTGCCAAAGATAGAAAATATCCCAAAAACCAGAATCAAGGTGGCCTGTTGCCGCCAATTCATGGTCTGTTTATTCATCATGGCTGCAAACGCTCTTGTTCTAGTTAATACATAGGCCAGTACGATAATGACTGCCATGTTTTTAATTAAATTGATTAACAGGTCAATGATCTCACTTATCTTGAAACACCTTCCAACAGTTCCACGCCTGCTATTTAAGCAAAAGCAAAAAAAATTTGATTTAAAGCATCGGAAGAAACTGCGGAGCAGTTTCAACACAGCGCTGCAACGAGGTGGGGGATTAGAACCCGCCAGCTGTTTTGTTAATTGGAACCCGACCGCTTAAAGAAGCGGGGGATATATTTCATCTCTTTATAAAAGAAAACATTTCTATATGGAATTCGACTAATCCTGCTGAGATAGTAAATCTTTACAGGAAAAGTGATGGTTGGTTTTCGGAAGAGAGAGGGGCGATTTTCTACGCAGCAAGATTGAATACAAAGAAGAAAGCTTCGAACTGATTTTTGCATCTAAGCAAATTTTAACAGATATGTAATACAAATAATACGAAAGCGTATTAATTCTATATAAAAGATTAAATGGATAAGGGAATAGGTCCTGTATCCCTTACTCCCGAATTTTTCAACAATGCTTTTAAATTAAGGAGGAATGAGCAATGGAAAACAAAACTAACGAACAGGCCAAAATCATGGGCAAACTTATCTCCCGTTGCTGGATGGATGAGGCCTTCAAGCAGCGTTTTATCACTGATCCGGCAGCTGTGATGCGGGAAGCTGGGCTTTCGCTTCCTGCTGGGGTGGAATTTAAGGTAGTCGAGAATACGGATAAAATAAACTATGTGTTGCTGCCGGTCCAGCCGACAGAACTTTCCGATGAGCAGTTGGATGCAGTGGCTGGTGGTGACCGCTCTCTCTCTCCTTGGTTAACCTCTATTTATATTGAAACCTGTGACTTGGATTATTAATTAACTTGATCACAGCATCTTTGGCTCTAGGAATGCTCGTATTATTCTTTTACTGTTGGCGCAGTAAACCGTCTGCGGCCAATACTGAATCCATAGCCAGCTCATCCTGGTTCTTGCAAATCGGCCAGGTTCAGGTGACTTGGGGAGGAATAGTTGATGAAGAGTAGCTCGCTAAAAAATGAAAATCAATTGCTGCTTCAAGCCACTATTGATCCGGAGGCCTTTGCCAAGATTTATGATTATTATTTTACCCGGGTATATAATTATGTTCGTTCCCGGGTTAACCGGAGCAGTATGGCCGATGACCTTACCAGCCAGATTTTTGAGAGAGTACTGTTTAAACTGGATAAATTTCATCCCGAACGAGGTTCATTTCGTACCTGGCTTTTCACCATCGCCCACAACATCATTACCGATTATCTGCGAAACCAGGAAAAGCAACATATAGTATCATTGGATATGGTACGGGAATTAGCCTGTGCCAGAAATGGCCCGGAGGAAGTATACATATTGCAAGAGAGCCAGCAAGACCTGCAAGCAGCACTGGAACTCTTAAACAACCGGGAACGCAATCTCATTGGTCTGAAATTCTGGGCAGGGCTTAATAATCGCCAGATCGCACAAATGACTGGTTTGAGTGAAAGCAATGTGGGGGTCATATTATACCGCTCGATTCGTCGCTTGCAACTTGCTTTAAAGAAGGAGGAGGCCTGTGAAAATGAATAAACAGGAGCGGATAAAACAATTCAACCACGCTGTTGATCTCCTGTTGGAGGGTAAAGCAAAAGGGCTTCTACCTGGCGACGGAACCTGTAATAAGGAACTGGAGTTGGCACAAAAGCTTATGCAGCTCGATTCCAGCAAGCAGAGCAAGATCCGTCAACCCCTTCGCCAATCTTTGCAGAGCAAGATAAAAAACATCATTAATCCGGGATCTGACCGTAAGTCTGAGCTCAGTGATGACGAACTGGAGGGCATAAGTGCCGCAGGTGACAGCTGGGACAAGGGGACAGGTCCCGTGTCCCAGCCCCGACGCTATCAATGACTCTTGTATGCCTTACGCTGCTTCGGCTAAAGATTAGGGTTTGCCAATCAAGGGATAGCTTTTTTACCAGTTTTAAAATCTGTATTAGGGAATGATATCATGGGCGATAACCTTATACTGTCCTTTCGTCCGGATCTGCAAATTAAGGAAGAAGCAGGCAAGATCTACTTGCAGAGCCCGGTACGGAGTCTGGTGTGCCAAAGAGTTTCCCGCGGCCTACGGCAGTTGATGAAGACATTAACCACCGGTAGCGGCAGCGAAGATTTTTTGAGTGAACCGGTCTTTAAGGAAGATGGGGCAGGTGAAGTAGCAAAGTTTTACTACCACCTGCAACAATTCATCGAGCGAGGCTTCATATCCTATAATGTGATGATGGAACAGGAAATCCTGGCCATTTATACCCCCTTCTCCGCGGCTCCTCTTTATAATGAAAAGCTTTTTAAGCAAAAGCAACGCTACAGGCTTTCCCGCTTTACTTACAGCCGACGGGACGGGCAGGAAATCATCCTGGAATCCCCGCTGGCCAATGGTCGTGTTGTTCTGACCCATTGGCTGGCAGCTGCAGTACTCCATCTCCTGGCTGAAGCATGTACTGCCGGTGAAATAAGTATGCAATTCCCAGCCTTGCCGAAAAAATCGTTGCAGCTCTTTCTTGAGCTCTTACTCTCTGCCGGCATGCTGGAAGAGGTGGATGATGCTGGTATCTCTGCCGGAGAAGGGGATGAAGTGCTGCAGCAGTGGGAGTTTCACGACTTGCTTTTTCATGCCCGCAGCCGCTTGGGTCCTCATGAACAACCAGTGGGAGGGACCTATCGCTTTTGGGGGCGGATTGCTCCCCTACCGGCGGTAAAGAACCCCATGTCCGGTGAGCGTATTAAACTTTACCGGCCGGATATGGAGAAACTACGAGAAGATGATTATCCTTTTTCCCTGGTATTGGAGGAAAGAAAATCTATTCGGGATTATGCGGACGAGCCCATTAGCGTTCAGCAATTGGGTGAATTTCTGTACCGCAGCGCCCGCATAAAAGAGCTTATTAAAGCTAATCCGCCGGCAGGTTTATTATATGAGGCCAGCTATAGGCCTTACCCGGGGGGAGGGGCGGCTTATGAATTGGAAATCTATCTGGCGGTCAATGAATGTGAAGGTCTGCCGGGCGGCTTGTATCATTACGATCCCTGGCAGCATGAACTGGAAAAACTAACGACCAGGACAAGCGAGGTTGAAGGATTATTAAAATACTGTTCCAATGCTGCCGGGCTGAAGGAACTGCCCCCTGTTTCCTTGCATATTACGGCTCGTTTCCAGCGGGTGGCGTGGAAATACCAATCGTTAACCTACAGCGTTATCCTGAAAGATGTGGGAGCACTCTGCCAGACCCTGTACCTGGTGGCCACCGCTATGGACCTGGCGCCAACGGCTATCGGCAGTGGACCTGCTAAGCTGTTGTGCCGTATTGCCGGCCTGAACTACCTGCAGGAATCAGCGGTAGGGGAGTTTATCCTGGGGAATAAACGCATTTAGATGCTAATTGTCAACCTGCAGATCGTAATAAAGTTCAAACTCCCTGGAAGGAATATAATACAAGCTGAAGTACAGCGTATTAATTTTAATAGGAAAACAATGGGGGAAACAATAGGACGGGAGCGAGCGAGAAAGTTCGTGACAGATCTCCAGTTTTATTAACCATGCTTAAATGAATGAGGAAAGAGGTAATTCGATCAGCAGAACCGTCCCCATGATCGAGTAAGGTCTATGCATGAAAAACCACAATTCAAAGCGCATTTTAATATCCATATAGTCGGGGATGAAAAAGCGGTTTTTCTTCTGTCGGAGCTGGACTACTATGTATTGCAGGGCCGGATTTATTGCCTGCTGGCGCCGCTGCTTGACGGAAAGCACAGTGTTGATCAAATTATTGATCACCTGGCTGGTCAAGCTTCTATCGCCGAAATATACTACGCCCTGGCGCTTTTGGAGAAGAAAGCCTATATCACAGAAGCCGGGGGGGATTTTCCCCGGGAGCAACTGGCCTTCTGGTCGGCGCTAGGGGTTGAAACTCCTGCGCTTTTAGAAAAGGTAAAAAGCAATCCTGTTTCCGTAATATCCCTGGGCAATGATTCCACTGGGACTTTGCTATCAATCTTGAGAGAAATGCAACTGGAAATAGCAGAAAAAGCGGAGCTGCTGATTGTGCTGGTGGATGATTACCTGCAACCGGAACTGGAGGAATTAAATCAAAAATTTTACCGGGAAAAACAGTCCTGGATACTGGTCAAGGCCAGGGGCAGCATTCCCTGGCTGGGTCCCCTCTTTATTCCAAGGAAAACAGCCTGCTGGCAATGCCTGGCCCAACGTTTACAAAACAACCGGGATGTGGAAGAATATATCCGCCGGCAGCAGGAGCTTCAATCCCCGGTAAACATACCCCAGGGTACTCTACCGGCCACCCGCGCCCTGGTTTGGAACCTGCTGGCAGTGGAAGTGGCCAAGCAGTTGCTCAGTGGCCAGAGCCTGTTTTCCGAAAACAAGATGATTAGCCTGGATATATATAACATGAGTATAGAAAGCCATACCCTGGTAAAAAGACCCCAGTGCCCAATCTGTGGGCAAGCGGCTGATATACATAAAGCAGCCCAGCCTCCCTTGCTACAATCTACTCGAAAGCTATTTACCTTTGACGGGGGACATCGGAGCATTTCGCCGGAAGAAACCCTGCAAAAATATGGACATCATGTTTCCCCTATTACTGGTGTGGTGAAGTTCCTCCATAACCCGGTCGAAGCTGATCCCTTTCTAAAAGTGTATTACTCCGGACATAATCGTGCCGCCAAGTATGGAAACCTGGCTTTCCTGCGTGGCGGTTTGCGTTCCCAGAGTGCTGGAAAAGGCATAAGCGAGATGCAGGCCAAAGCCGGTGCCCTTTGTGAAGCCGTAGAGCGTTATTCCGGTGTATTCAGGGGAGAGGAGACCCGGATAAGAGCCAGCTACCGGGAACTGGGGGAAGAGGCGATTCATCCTAACCGGATTATGAATTTCAGCTCTACCCAGTACCTGAACCAGGAACTTTCCAATGCCAGGGAGGGCAAGTTTAACCAGGTACCTGAACCCTTTGACGAGAATCAGGAAATGGACTGGACAGCGGTATGGTCCCTAACCCGCAAAAAATTCCGCTACCTGCCTACGGCCTTTTGTTACTTCAGCCACCCGGAAAACAAAACGGTTTTTTCCTGTTCCAATGGCAATGCTTCCGGCAACATCCTGGAGGAAGCCATTTTACAAGGCTTTTTTGAACTGGTGGAACGCGATAGTGTGGCCATTTGGTGGTATAATCGTCTTCAGATGCCGGAAGTGGATTTGGCCAGTTTCAACGAACCCTTTATTCATGAAATGCAGCGTTATTATTGTCGGCATGATCGGGAAATCTGGGTTTTGGATTTAAGCAGCGATTTGAATATCCCGACATTTGCCGCACTGACCCGTAAAAGCAGCGGAGGCCAGGAGGCTATCATGATGGGGTTTGGTGCTCACTTTGATGCCCGCCTGGCTCTTATACGGGCTTTAACCGAGCTCAATCAGATGATGCCTTTTGTTCTGGAGCTGGAAAATGGCAAATGGGGGGAAGACATTATTATTGATAACGTTACCCTGGAATGGATGAAGCAAGCCACGGTGGCCAATCAGCCTTATCTGCTTCCCCATTCGGGCAAAAGCGTGCGAAAAGCCGGAGACTATAATGATTTGTCCGGGGAAGATTTCTTGAGCGATATAGAGAGCTGTCGCCAAATCATAGAGCGCAAGGGCATGGAAATGCTGGTCCTGGAGCAGACCCGGCCCGATATCGGTATAGCGGTGGTTAAGGTAATTGTACCCGGATTAAGGCACTTCTGGAAACGCCTGGCCCCCGGCCGCCTGTATGATGTGCCGGTGGAAATGGGCTGGCTTCCGCTACCCAGGCTGGAAAGCGAGATGAATCCTATTGGGATGTTTTTGTAATAAGAGAAAACGGGGAACAGGTTCCCCGTCTGGTGTTTCATCCTTCGGCTTTTTCAACCTACAGGTCGTAATATAACTCAAACTCCATGGGATGGGGGATTTCGTTAACTTTTCGGGCTTCCTTACGCTTGTTTTCAATCCATATCTCTATCAGGCGCCGGGGGAATACTCCTCCAGGAAGCAGGAATTCATAATCCTTTTCCAGGGCATCCAGGGCCTCATCCAGTGAGCGGGGCAGGGATTTTATCTGAGCCTGTTTTTCCGGCGAAAGATTATAGAGGTTCATGTCATAGGGGCCAAAGCCCGCCGCCACAGGGTCAATCTTCTTTTGCACACCGTCCAGCCCGGCCATCAAGATAGCGGAGTAAGCCAGGTAGGGGTTGCAGGTGGCATCGGAAGAGCGAAATTCAAAACGCTTGTGATAGGGACTTTTGGCGTAAGCCGGTACCCGGATTACCGCACTGCGGTTGGCGGTAGCAAAACAAACGCTTACCGGAGCTTCATAGCCCGGAATCAGACGTTTGTAAGAATTGGTGCTGGGATTGGTAAAGGCCAGCAAAGCCGGAGCATGCTGCAGGATACCGCCAATAAAGTTCAAGGCCAGTTGGCTCAGGTTGGAGTAACCACTAGCATCGTAGAATAAGGGTTCTCCGTTTTTGAAAAGGTGCATGTGTACATGCATGCCATTGCCGGCTTCGGCAAAGATGGGCTTGGGCATGAAGGTAACGGTTTTACCTTCCTGAAAGGCCAGGTTTTTAATGAGATACTTGGCCAGCATAGTTCTATCCGCCATTTCCCGCAGGGGACCAAACTCCACCTCAATTTCAATCTGTCCCGGACCACCTACTTCGTGATGATGGTATTTGACTGGAATCTTGTTTTCTTCCATCAACAGGCACATACGGGCTCTCAGATCATAGAGTATATCCTGCGGGGGAGCTACATGATAGCCGCCGTTTGCCGGAATTTTATAGCCCAGGTTCTGCTTCTCATTGTCTCCGCTGTTCCAAATAGCCTGCTTTGCATCTATGGTAAAACCGCTCTTCTGCGGGGAACATTCATAACTTACATGGTCAAAAACATGAAACTCGAATTCCGGCCCGATTCTCATCTCATCAGCAATACCGGTGGATTTCATGTATTCTTCCGCTTTGACCGCTATGCTGCGTGGGTCCTGGTCAAAACGGTAATTGTCCGGTTGAGCTATAACAAAGATATCGCCTATCATGCTGAGGGTGGGAACCGCGGTAAAGGGATCATAAACAGCGGTACTGAGGTCGGGAATAAACACCATATCGCTATTTTCTACCGGGGCAAAACCATAATTGGAACCATCAAAACCGATGCCGTATTCTAAAATTTCCGGTTTGAAGCGGCCCAAGGGAATGCTCAGGTGGTGCCACCTTCCCAGCAGGTCTATTATCTTGAAATCAATCATTCTGATAGCTTGTTCATTACAAAAATCCAATGCCTCGTCAAAACTCCCAAACACTTATAAAGCCTCCTTTGCTTTATACAACAAATACCGTGAGAATTATAGCAGATTAGTCGAACATAGTAAATATGGAGGATAAATAGTATACAATATTACCTTGGTCTCGTATAGATGGAAAATCATATCCCCTCCAGGTGATTAATGTAACTGCCATCTCCGATCCCTCACTCCTCACTTATATCAACAGAGCCGTCCCTGTGATATATCTATCTAAAAGTTAACAACTTAAGTGCCTGGCACCATTATTATGGAATAAAATTCTTCTTGAGATGGCGGTATATATACGCTTTTCGCTTAATAAAATGTACTACTCTTCGAGAAAAAATGATTAGTTCATTCTGGGGGTGAATAAACTGAAGCGTACCCGCTTAATCATTCTTATTATAATGGCTTTGCTATTACTGGGATTAGCTGCTTCAGCCCGCAGCATAGAAGAATACTATATAAAATCTCAACTGGATCCGCAAATCGAACTTCAAGCCAGTATAAAAAATATGGCCACGGTTGATAGCTATCGCTATAAGCTTACTTCATGCTTTACCGTGGCTGAACGGAAGGAGGTGATAAGTCGGGTAGAAGGAGAAAAGAGTGGTGCAAATACGCATATAAAGGGGGAGATGGTTAACACAGCTGTTGATATCTACTATATTGACCGCACTATCTACAATTACGATGCTTTTTCTAAGAAATGGCTGGTAATTGAAAGTGATACCAATAAGTCGGAGGAATTGCTCATTTCAGAACTCAATCCCCTATCCAATTTTAGATTCAAACAGATAGCTGCGGTAGAAAAGTTAAGGTTTGAAGAGGTAGATGGTGTAGAGTGTTTGGTAGTGGGCTGCAGGCCCTCAATTGAAAGCCAGTTGTTGGAAAGTCTATGGAAGAGTTTTGAGTACCGCTTATGGTTGGATTACAAGGAAAGGATGGTTAAAAAAGCGGCCTTGACAGCAGTCAATAAGAAGGCCCCGGATACCAGCTTAAACGTGATGGTAGAGTTCTCGGATTGGAATCAGAAAATTGATATTAGACCACCGGATACCAGTGATGGCAAAAAAAATTGAAAGATTATACCGGCAGGGGCTCAAGGCCCCTGCTTTTTTAGCTTTTTGCCTTAATTTTCGATTTAATTGCACCTTTCCCTTCAAGTTGTTATAATCCACTTTATAGGGAGGGATTTACATTGGATCTGGTAAAGGTTGAAGTTTTATTTGATCGGGAAACCCTGAAGAAAAAAGTCGCAGAAATGGGAAAACAAATTTCCCAGGATTATAAAGGCCGGGATTTGCTGGTTGTAGGAATATTAAAGGGCGCCTTTGTTTTTATGGCTGATTTAATCAGGGAAATGGAAGTTCCGGTGGAGCTTGATTTTATGGATGTTTCCAGCTACGGTATCTCAACGTCTTCTTCAGGCGAAGTGCGAATTGTCAAGGATTTGGAATATTCCATAAAAGATAGGGATGTTCTTATTGTTGAGGATATAGTTGACACTGGTTTAACTTTAAAATATATTTGTGAAATCTTGAGAAACAGGAATCCGCGCAGTTTGAAGATTGCCTGTCTACTGGACAAGCCATCCCGGCGAAAAACAGATATTCATCCTGATTATGTAGGATACACCATTCCGGATAAATTTGTAGTGGGTTACGGTTTGGATTATGCGGAACAATACCGGCATTATCCGGCTGTATGTGTTTTGAAACCTGCAGTTTATGAAAATTAGAGGTGGATAAATGAATAAAGAAACGGTTGTGGTACTGGATTTTGGAGGACAATATAACCAACTGATTGCCCGCCGGGTGCGAGAGTTATCGGTGTATAGCGAGATGCTTCCTTATGATACTAGCTATGAAGAAATAGTGGCTAAGAAACCTCAGGCTATAATATTGACCGGAAGTCCGGCCAGCGTTCATGGGGGTGAGGCTCCGGGTTGCGACCCCCGGGTTTTTTCCCTGGGTATTCCCGTTCTGGGTATTTGTTACGGTATGCAGTTAATGGCCGAGCAAATGGGCGGGAAGGTTCAACCCTCTTCTTTGCGCGAATATGGGCGTGCAGTTTTACAGCTAACGGGGAAGGATGAAATATTTAAAGGTCTTCCTGATGAAATGCAAGTATGGATGAGCCATGGGGATACTATTATTAGCCTGCCCGAGGGTTTCAGAATAACGGCAAGTACGGCTAATTGTCCAGTAGCAGCGATCAGTTGCCCACAGCGCCGGCTTTACGGGGTGCAGTTTCATCCCGAGGTAAGACATAGTACCTATGGTATGGATATAATAAGAAATTTCTTGTTTGAGATTTGTGGTCTTCGCGGAGATTGGGATCTTAGTGATTTTATTAGTGAAGCCATTGAGGAGATCAAAAACAAAGTAGGAAAGAAGCGAGTTCTTTGTGCCTTAAGTGGAGGTGTGGATTCTTCCGTGGCGGCCACCCTGGTACACCAGGCCGTGGGGGAGCAATTAGTATGTGTTTTTGTGGATAATGGTCTTTTAAGAAAAGGAGAAGCTAGCCAGGTAATTGATACTTTTGCCAAAGAAATGAAGATGAACCTGGTTTTTGTAGATGCAAGGGAAAGATTTCTGGCCAAACTGGCTGGAATTACTGAACCGGAGAGGAAACGCAAGATTATCGGGGAAGAGTTTATCCGCATCTTTGAGGAAGAGAAAGCTAAACTGGGAGAAATAGACTACCTGGTTCAGGGAACTATTTATCCGGACATTGTGGAGAGCGGTACCAGCACCGCACAGACCATAAAAAGCCACCATAATGTGGGAGGATTGCCGGAGGACATGGATTTCCAACTCATTGAACCTCTGCGCTTGCTCTTTAAAGATGAAGTCCGCCTGGTAGGAGAAAAGCTGGGCATCCCTGCGGAGATTCTATGGCGTCAGCCATTTCCCGGGCCTGGTCTGGGGGTAAGGGTGCTGGAAGAAGTTAGCTTTGAAAAACTGGAGATATTGCGGGAAGCCGATGCGATTGTCCGCGACGAAATAAAAAAGGCCGGTCTGGAAAGGGAAATCTGGCAGGCTTTTGCCGTTCTGCCCCCGGTAAGGAGTGTGGGTGTAATGGGGGATGCTCGTACCTATGCCTATCCCATAATTATTCGAGCCGTAATCAGCGAAGATGCCATGACGGCGGAAGTGGCGCGACTTCCCTGGGAACTCCTGGATATAATGGCGCGCCGTATTGTCAATGAAGTAGCCGGTGTCAACCGGGTGGCCTATGACATCACTTCCAAGCCTCCCGGAACCATTGAGTGGGAATAACGTGAAAAAACCCGGAAACCAGCGTGAAACCTGGACTTCTGGGTTTTTTATTTGCAAAAGCGTACCGAAAACGTAGCGTTTTTAATTTTTATGCTCTTTTTCCACCTTTTCAAGCTCCGAAATGACAGCAGCAGGAGTTTCATTTTTAGGAACCATCTGCCTATTCAGATCAGCAGCAACCTGCTCCATTTTGTTGTTGTGATGATTACCAGACTTCGGGAAAAGCAGTATTGGTATAAAGTGATTCCATTCGAGCCTTATGTCCTTCCTCCATTTTAGCCAACTCGGAAAAGATTTTTTGTTTTTCCGGGTCGGCAGAAAGAGCAGCCAAAGAATAATAAGTTTTCATCGCTTCTTCCTCTTTTTTCATAGCTAGGGCAATGGCATCAACCGGTTTTAACTCCAATGATAGGCGAGGCAATTCTACTGTTTCTGATACTTTGTAATCGCTGGCTCCAGTAAAAGAGAAAGTTTTAATATCATGTTTTAAGATCTGTTCCAGCAAAGTGCGGTGTCCTAATTCTTCTTGGGCAAATTCTTGATAAATCTTTTTTACTGAAGCATCGGTAACCTTTTCAGACACATCACGATAGAACTCGTAAGCTTCCGTTTCAGCCTCTATGGCCAGTTTCATTATCCTTTCAAATTCACTCTGATTCATCTCATTTTTCCTCCTCATATTAGATTCGTTTCTTAAGCTGCTATCTTGTATTATTAGCAAAATTATAAAAATTAAAATATGACTCCGCTGTAAAAAGTGCGGCATCTCTTTCGCTATGATGAATGAATTCTGGCACCCTGGGCAAAAATGGCATAATAAGGGGGTGTTAGATTGGAAGAATATATTAAACAACTGGCGGCAAGACTGGCCAACGAGCTGGAGGAATTAGAACAGGGAAGCAGGTTCGCGCATTTCCTGGCAGATCCGGACAGCGAAGTGAGAGAAGAGGCCCGGGAATTAAAGGAACAGGTTAGAAATCTCAGAGCTAAATTGCAGGGAATACTTTAAGGAGCCCAAAGGGAGGTTTTGCTCTAAGACATAGAGTATTCCTGGTTGAATCCTTCCTGGATTGCTATAATAAAGCAATGGAAGGAGAGGTATTGTGCTTGATATTTTGAGTGCTATGGCTCTGGGAGATTACCTGAGCCGGGGTCTGGGCCAAATAGGTTTAGAGTTTTGGCAGAATGTATCCCGCGATGCTTTTTTAAATGTGGGAATGGAGTATAAAAACAGCAATCGTTTCTGGGAACAGGTTGAGTGCCGGGAAGTGGAAAGCCTGGCCGGCAAAGAACAACGCTTTTGTGATAGTAATCGTCAGCTGGATAAAGATATCATCGCCCATTTTGGCAGTGCCACACCTGACGCCAAATATTACCTGCTACATTACGCAGCCGGCTGGGATAGCAACAGAAATGCGGTTCCCCTGCTTTTGCTTCACGGGGCTGGGTTGGATGCCACCTCGTTTTGTGATGTGTTTGCTTTGGGATATACCGGTTTGCAACAACAGTTGGTTGAACTTGGTTACAGGGTATTTGCCCTCAGCTTTTCTCATCCCCATGGGGATAATTATTACCAGGCGCTACAACTGGCAGATGCTATTTCCCGGGTGCGTGAATTGACCGGTGCTCCCCAGGTGGATGTATTGGCTCACAGTAAAGGGGGCCTGGCTGCTTGGATATATTTGGCTGGATTGGCTGCAATTCCATACAATGGTGAGGTTAGGCGATACATAATGCTGGGAACACCCAATGGGGGAACCGACTTTGCTTTTCGCAATCCCATGTTTAATTACCTTATTTATATTTCCGGCTCCAATGGGGTTATGGCCTGGGATCAAATACTTTCCCTGGGGAGTTTAGTGGATTGCAGCAAGCAGGCTATTTATCATGATGGCTGTTTTCCGGGACAGAGCCAGATGCTTGCTCGCTGGGATGAGGAATTTGCTTTAGATCCGCTACAGCAAGATTGGTGGTCTACCTATTATGGTGGGTTTGGATTAATCAGTCATTCCCGGGGGATTGATGCGGCTATACAGGACGGAGGTTATTGTATACAAAAGCTTAACCAGCATGGCTTGCCTCCAGAGATTGAGCTCGCTGTTCTGGCGGGCGATAAGCATTTCCTTAATTGTTTCCCGGGGGAAGGCAGCGCTCCCAGTGATGGACTGGTTCTGGTGGATAGTGTTCTTAATACAGATGGTTTAATGAGGGAAGGTGCTCAACTCCTGGAAAAGACCGTTCTGCCGCTAAATCACCTGGAACTTCTTTTTGCCCGCGGGGTAGGCCGCTGGGTGGACCGGCAATTGCGGGATTAAAGTGGGGGAGGGAGCAAGTTGACAGGCCAGGAATGCTTTGCTAATATCAAGGTGTAAAACTGGAAAAGAAAGAAATACGTTTTTATTTTAAAAACACGAAAGTGTGTCTAGGGTTCCGCATCTTGGTATGGTCTGGTCCAAGTGACACAGGTGCAGGATTGCACTACACCGTATAGGGATAAAAGCCCAGGTGGATAGGTTTCGGTTACGAATCCTGTCCTTCCGGGCTTGTTACTTTTTGCCTGGTTTTACTCTTGTTTTCTGAGAGAAAACCGGCAAAATAACTGGTAAATCAAGCTAACGACATCATGAATTCGTAATAAGAATTTTATAAAAAAGGAGGAATGCTAATATGCCCAGAGTGGGAATTATTATGGGAAGTGATTCCGACCTGGCTATAATGAAAGATGCTGGGGATATACTAAAAGATTTTGCTATAGAATATGAATATACGATCTGTTCGGCCCACCGTTTGCCTGCTGAAACCGCGGCCTATGCAAAGGAGGCTCGGGACAGGGGAATCGAAGTAATAATTGCCGGAGCTGGTGGTGCCGCACATCTACCTGGAGTAATTGCCTCTTATACTCTGCTTCCGGTTATCGGGGTTCCTGTAAAAACCAGCAGTCTTTCCGGGGTAGACTCGCTTTACTCCATTGTGCAAATGCCCCGGGGAATCCCTGTAGCTACGGTAGCCATCAATGGTAGTGCCAATGCGGCCCTCCTGGCCTTGCAGATTTTAGCCCTTCATGATGAAAGCATTTGGCAGCACTTGCAAGAATATCGAAATAAAATGGCCCGGGAAGTTCGGGAAAAAGACCAGAAGTTGCAAGACCTGGGCGCCGATGCGTATTTGAACATAAAAAAATAGATTTGCAGTGACATTAACCTTAAAAAGGGGAGTCCAAAATGATTGAAAGGTATACCCTGAGTGAAATGGGAAGGGTATGGTCGGAAGAGAATAAACTTAAAAACTGGTTGAAAATCGAAATTGCCGCCTGTGAAGCCTGGGCTGAATTAGGTAAAATACCGTTGTCAGCCGTAGAGATAATTAGAGAACGGGCAGCTTTTAAGCTGGATAGGATTAAAGAGATTGAAGCCGAGGTTCATCACGATGTAATCGCATTTTTGACCAATGTAGCCGAATTTGTAGGAGATGAGTCCAAATATATCCACCTGGGCATGACCTCTTCAGATATACTGGATACCGGACTGGCTTTACAGATGTGCGAATCTGCCGATTTAATTCAGGACAAGCTGGAAAAACTACAAAGGGTAGTAGCCGAAAAAGCTATCCGCTATAAGTACAGTCTTAATATTGGCAGAACACACGGGGTACATGGTGAACCCAGTACCTTTGGCTTGAAGATGGCCCTATGGTACAGTGAAATTAAGCGAAATATCCTGCGTTTGGAACAGGCCCGGGAAATAATATCCTTTGGCGCCATATCGGGAGCGATGGGCAATTTTGCTCATCTGGACCCTCGGGTAGAAGAGTATGTTTGTCACCAATTAGGGCTCAAACCCTGCCCAGTTTCTACCCAGGTAATACAACGTGACCGGCATGCTCAGTTTATGACCACTCTGGCCATTATTGCCAGCTCTTTGGAAAAAATGGCCACGGAGATTCGCAATCTGCAGAGAACTGAAATTTTAGAGGTGGAAGAACCATTTCGCCAGGGACAGAAGGGCTCCTCGGCCATGCCTCATAAACGTAATCCCATGATGAGTGAGCGAGTTGCCGGTCTATCAAGAGTTATACGGGGCAACGCTTTGGCCGCCCTGGAAAATGTGGCCCTCTGGCATGAAAGAGATTTGACCCACTCTTCGGTAGAGAGGATTATCATTCCGGATAGCTGTATTTTACTGGATTATGTTTTAGAAAAATTCCGCGCGGTGGTTCAAGGGTTGGTGGTCTATGAAGAAAATATGTTGGAAAATATGAAGAAAACCCAAGGACTGGTGTTTTCCCAGGAGTTGATGCTGGCCCTGGTAAAAAAAGGTCTTTCCCGCGAAGAAGCTTACCAGTTGGTACAGAGAAACTCTATGAAAAGCTGGCAAGAAAGGTTGGACTTTAAAACTCTGGTTGAGAAGGACACTGCGATAATGCAGCTGCTCTCCCATGATGAAATCGAGGGCATATTTGATCTCTCTATTTACCAGGCCCAGGTAGATTACATTTTTAAACGCTGTGGTTTGGACTGCTGGAATTAGGGGACGATTATTAGTCGAGGCTGTATCTTTTGCCTGCTGGTAGAATCAACTTCTGTAAGTTAAGGAGGAACATTGGATGGGAAGGCAATGCCTGTGCAACCCTGAGTATTTAGATGTTGCAAGAATATGGGGGGAGGAAATAGATTGCTGGAGGAAATAAAGGATTTGGAGCTGCTTTCCACATGCCATGCTGAAGACAAATTCCACGATGAATGTGGGGTCTTTGGAATATTTCTAAATGAATATGAGGACGATTGTGAAGCCGCCCGCACTACTTTTTACGGTCTTTATGCCTTGCAGCATCGAGGCCAGGAGAGTGCGGGTATAGCTGTTTCCAATGGTCATGAGATTCAACTGCATAAAGGCATGGGACTAATAACCGAGGTTATAAAGCCGGATCATATTAAGAAACTTAAAGGCCGCCTGTCTATCGGCCATGTCCGTTATTCCACCACCGGGATGAGTAATGTGGTAAATACTCAGCCTCTGGTATTTCATTATTTGAATGGAATGCTGGCCTTAGCCCATAATGGGAATCTGGTGAATACAGTGGAGCTTAGAAAAAGGCTGGCCACCTATGGCTCCGTTTTTCAAACAACTAGCGATACTGAGGTGGTGGCTAACCTTCTGGCCAGGTACTCCCAGGATAATAAAATAGAGGATGCTTTGGCCCGGTGCATAATGGATGCGAAGGGGGCTTTCGCTCTCCTGATAATGACTGAAGACCGTTTGGTTGGGGTACGAGATCCGATGGGTATTCGGCCTCTTTGCATAGGGGAGCTCAATGGCAACTATATACTGGCCTCCGAATCGGCAGCCTTGGATACAGTGGGGGCCACATTAATCCGCGATGTAAATCCCGGAGAAATAGTGGTAATAGACCAGGATGGATTACATTCCCGGCAAGTTATCGACTCGCCTCGCCGGGCCCATTGTATTTTTGAATATATCTACTTTGCCCGGCCTGATAGTACCATTGACCAGGTAAATGTTTATCAGGCCAGACGAGAGATGGGTCGACAGCTGGCCCGGGAGTGCAATATTGATGCCGATATGGTTATTTCCGTACCGGACTCCGGCACCTCATCGGCCCTGGGTTATGCTGAAGAAGCGGGCTTGCCTTTTGAAGAAGGACTGATGAAGAACCGCTATGTGGGACGCACCTTTATTCAGCCCACCCAGAAGATGAGGGAACTGGGGGTTAAACTGAAACTCAATGCTATTGAGGAAGTGGTTTGCGGCAAACGTATAATAATGGTTGATGATTCCATAGTTCGGGGAACCACCAGCAAGAAGATCGTGCAAATGCTGCGTGAAGCCGGAGCCACCGAGGTGCATATGGTGGTGGCTTCCCCTCCCACCCGTTTTCCCTGTTATTATGGAATTGATACCTCGCGCCGGGAGGAGCTTATCGCCAGTACCATGGACGAAACGGAAATTGAAAAGTTTATTGGCGCTGATAGCCTCCACTATTTGAGTATGGAAGCTATGTTTGCCGCCATGAAAAGCAGTGAAGATACTTTTTGTTCCGCCTGTTTCAGTGGTAAATATCCTATGGAGATAGAGACCTGATAGCAACAGGGGAGAGAAGAACCATCCCTCTGTGTTCAAATTTGCAGGAGGTGGAAGGACATGGATAAGCCGGGCTTGAGTTATAAGGAAGCGGGTGTGGATATAGATGCCGCCAACCGCTCGGTGGAAATGATAAAAAAGTGGGTAGGACAGACAATAAGACCGGAAGTGTTGTCAGGGATAGGGTCCTTTGGCGGTTTTTTCGCTCTGGATTTACAGAAGTACCAGGAACCGGTATTGGTTTCCGGTACTGATGGAGTAGGCACCAAACTGAGGATTGCTCAAATGATGGGGGTACATGACAGCGTGGGGATTGACCTGGTGGCCATGTGTGTAAATGACATACTGGCTCACGGGGCTGAACCCCTATTTTTTTTGGATTATATCGCTATTGGAAAGCTTGACCCCGTATTGGTGGAGCTATTGGTAAAGGGAGTCAGCCAGGGCTGCCTGCAAGCTGGTTGTTCTCTCATTGGTGGAGAAACCGCGGAAATGCCTGGTTTTTACCGGGAGAAAGAATATGATTTAGCTGGATTTGCGGTAGGAGCAGTAGAACGTTCCCGGCTTATTAACGGGAGCTCTATTGCGGATGGAGATCTCTTGATAGCTTTGCCTTCTTCCGGACTGCATTCCAACGGTTATTCGCTGGCGCGCAAGGTTTTACTGGAAAAGGCCGGGATTAAGTTGGAAGAAAACATTGCCGAACTGGGACATAGCCTGGGTGAGGAATTGCTCTGCCCCACCCGTATATATGTGCCGGCTATACTTGCGCTGCTGGAAGCATGTGAGGTAAAAGGCTTGGCTCACATAACTGGAGGGGGAATAGTAGAAAACCTGCAGAGAATTATGCCCTCTGGCCTGGGGGCGGTAATCGACAGTCAGGCCATAGAGATCAAACCGGTATTCAAGTTGATTGAAAAACTGGGTCAGGTTGATAAATCCGAAATGTTTCGGACTTTCAATATGGGTATAGGATACATAATCGTCGTATCGCCGCTTTATCATGATAAAGCTTTAAAGTGCTTGCGTGATAAAGGAGAAAAGCCTATACTTATAGGCAGGGTGGAGAAAGACAGGGAGAAGGTAAGTATTCAATGATTAGAGTAAGGGAAGCCGGGCGTATCAGCCTGGCGGTTCTGGCCTCCGGGCGGGGAAGTAATTTTGATGCCCTCTGCCAGGCAGTGGAAAGAGGCCAGTTGGATGCTGATATCAAGCTCTTGCTCAGTGACCGCAGGGATGCTCCCGCTTTGGAAAAGGCGGCCCGCCGGGGGATAGAATCGTTTTTTCTTTCCCCAGCAGATTTTACTAGTCGTGATAATTATGAGGTTTGCCTCTTGCAAAAACTCCGGGAACACGGGGTGGAAATCATAGCTCTGGCCGGCTATATGCGCCTGGTAGGAAAAGTGCTTTTACAAGAATATAAAGGGAAGATAATAAATATTCATCCGGCGCTTTTGCCATCTTTTCCTGGCTTGAATGCCCAGAGCCAGGCCTTAAACTATGGAGTCAGATTCAGCGGTTGCACTGTACATATAGTTGATGAAGGCATGGATACCGGGCCGATATTAATGCAGGCCGTGGTTCCGGTTTACCAGGATGACGATGAGGACAGCCTGGCGGCGAGGATACTGGTGGAAGAACATCAGATTTACTGGCGTTCTCTACAGCTATTGGCCGAGGGACGCGTTTTTTTGGATGGTCGCCGGGTCGTAATAGCCGATAAACAAGGAGGTTAGATAGATTATGAAGAGAGCATTGATTAGTGTATCCAATAAAGAAGGTTTGCTGGATTTTGCCCGGGGACTGGAGAAGCTGGGCTATGAAATTATTTCTACGGGTGGAACCTACAATACTATCAAGGAAGCCGGGATTAAGGTCAAGAAGGTAGCAGATATAACCGGTTTTCCGGAAATCCTGGATGGCCGGGTTAAGACTCTGCATCCCAAAATCCATGGAGGAATTTTGGCCCGCCGGATACCGGAACACCTCCAGCAATTGCAGGAGAATGATATCGGCCCGATTGACATAGTGGCAGTAAACCTCTATCCCTTCCGGGAAACCATCAGCCGGCCCGGAGTAAGCCTGGAAGAAGCCATAGAGAACATTGATATCGGGGGACCGGCCATGGTAAGAGCTGCCGCCAAGAATTATCAGGATGTTGCGGTTGTGGTAAAACCAGAATTCTACCAAGCGCTGCTGGAGGCCCTGGAAAAACCAGGAGGAATAAGCCCGGAATTCCGCTTGAAACTGGCTTTGGAAGCTTTCAGCCATACTGCGGCTTACGATGCCATGATTTCTTCCTACCTTTCTCGCGTAAGCAACAGCGACTTAAACCAGAACCTGATTCTGGCCGGGGAAAAGGTTTATGACCTGCGCTATGGTGAGAACCCCCATCAGAAAGCTTCCTTTTACCGCTTTATGACCCCGGGGTTGGGATTGCCTGATGCCCGGCAATTGAATGGCAAGGAACTCTCCTATAATAACATAATTGATACCCAGGCAGCCTGGGAACTGGTACGGGAATTTGATGAACCGGCCTGTGTTATCATTAAACACACCAACCCCTGTGGAACGGCGGTAGCCGCAACCCTGGAGGAAGCGTTCGACCGGGCCTTTGCCGCTGACCCGTTGTCCGCCTTTGGCGGCATTATTGCCCTGAACCGCCCGGTTGACGGGGCTACGGCCCAAAAAGCGGCTGAGCCTTTTATGGAAGTTATCATCGCCCCAGCTTATACCCCCGAGGCTTTGGAAAGCCTTCAGGCCAAGAAGAACCTGCGGGTATTGGAACTTCCGCTGGAAGTCGCCGGGGGGTTGCAGATAAGAACTGTAGCCGGTGGTTTCGTAGTTCAGGAAAGTGACCGGGATAAGCTGGATATGGATAAAGTGCAGGTAGTTACCCAGAAAGAACCTACTGTCGAGCAATTAAAGGAACTGGCCTTTGCCCGCAAGGTGGTCAAACATATAAAGTCCAATGCGATTGTCGTAGCCCGGGATGGGATGACTTTGGGTGTTGGTGCCGGGCAAATGAACCGGGTGGGTTCAGCCCGTATTGCTCTGGAAAGCGCTGGAGAAAAGGCCCGGGGGGCTGTGATGGCTTCCGATGCTTTCTTCCCCTTTAAAGATACGGTGGAATTGGCGGCCCAGTATGGGATTACCGCCATAATTCAACCGGGTGGCTCGGTAAGAGATCAGGAGAGCATAGATGAATGCGATAAACACGGTATTGCCATGGTCTTTACCGGTATAAGGCATTTTAAACATTGATGCCACTGCAAAAAACCAATTGTTGCCCATGCCTAGACAGCGAGCGGTATATTTAATACAAGAATAATTTTGATATCAGTATTAAAGAGCACGAAAGAACCATCTACTTGTGCTAAAAGGAGGCAGCTATGGGGAAAAAGCTATTGCTTATTGGACAGGGAGGAAGAGAACATGCACTGGCCTGGAAATTGGCCCAGAGCCCGGAAATAGAAGCACTGTATGTGGCTCCGGGTAATCCCGGCATAGCCGCTATAGCAGAGTGCATTTCCATAGGAGTAAATGAAATAGAAAGCCTGCTGGAATTTGCCCGGAGCCAGCGTATAGACCTTACAGTGGTGGGGCCGGAAGCTCCGCTTATGGAGGGTATAGTAGACCGTTTCCGGGAAGCGGGCTTGAAAATATTTGGCCCTACTACTGCTGCCTCCAGGTTGGAAGGAAGCAAGGTTTTTGCCAAGAACCTGTTAAAAAAATATGGAATCCCCACGGCTGATTATACGGTATGTGAAAGATTGGATATGGCTTATGCTTCTGCCCGGACTTACACTGAGCAGGGGAAAGCAGTAGTAATAAAAGCTGATGGACTGGCAGCGGGTAAAGGGGTGACTGTAGCCGCCAACTGGGAAGAGGCCAGCCAGGCAATTGACAGCATGATGAAAGACAAGAGCTTTGGTCAGGCTGGTGAAAGACTGTTGGTGGAGGAGTGCCTGCTGGGTGAGGAAGTTAGTTTCTTTGCTATTTGCGATGGTAAGGATTATATCTCCTTGTTGGCCGCCCAGGATCATAAAAGAGTCTTTGATAATGATCAGGGCCCCAATACCGGAGGTATGGGAGCCTATGTCAACCCTCCGGTTTTTGACCAGGAACTGCAAAGGCAGGTTATTAAAAATATAATAGAACCGGTCATTAAGGCCATGGCAGAAGAAGGATGCCCCTATCAGGGGGTGCTCTACGCCGGGTTGATGATAACTGCCGAGGGGCCAAAAGTGCTGGAATTCAATGCCCGTTTCGGTGACCCGGAAACCCAGGTGTTGATGCCCATGATTAAAGGTGATATTTTGCCGGTGCTGGAGGCTGCCGCCAGTGGTAAGCTGGGTGAATTACAGCTGGAAATAGAAGAAGGCAGCTGTGTGGCGGTTATTCTGGCCTCCGCAGGCTATCCCGGAGATTATGAAAAGGGGAAAATCATTAAGGGTTTAGATAGGCTTGAGCCGGATACCCTGGTATTCCATGCCGGAACCAGCCGAAAGGATGAAAATCTCGTTACTGCTGGTGGCCGCGTTTTGGCCGTAGTCTGCCGGGGGCAGGACATGAGAGCGGCCCGGGATAAGGTTTATCAAGAGGTAAAAAAGATAGAATTTGATGGAATGCATTACCGCCAGGATATTGGCATAAAAGCAATGCAACATGAGGTATAGGAAATGAAGCTGATAATACGAGTTTTATCCCGGATACTGTTAATAGCGGCTGTAATCGCTATGCTCTATTTCATGCCTACCCGGGAGTTTTTGAAAACAACTTTCATGCTGGGTATGCCCTTCATTGTAGCTTTGGCCATAATGAGAAAAAGACCCCGCTATTCATTCTTATGGATTGTTGCTTTGCTGGCACTATTGGGAATCGCCGGGGGTTATGTTTATTTATTGACCCAGCTCCCGGAGCGGATAGAAACCCGCCGTATCATCAGTGAGGGCGGATCTCTGGTGGCAGAAGGAAAATTCGATAAAGCTATAGATGAATACAAGAAGTTGGAAAAGCTGGGCAAGCCTGATAAAATGAAAGAAAAGATTGCCATAGTGGAGAAGGAAAAGCAGGCTGCCGCTATGCTGCAGGAAGCCCAGGATTTGCTTGCTGCAGGTGAAAAGGAAAAAGCGAAGAAACTATTAGAGTCTATTCCGGATAATACCAGGGCTGCCGTGCAGGCGAAACGATTGCAAAAAAAGCTATGAGGAATAAGCATATGATTAATTAAGGAACGGGGAAAGATCAGCTCCCAGATATGTCATTGATTAAGGAATGGGGGCACATCAGCTTCGCAGATACGAGATTTAATACATAAACGGGGTGGGGAAATGGTAACACTGGAAGTGGTAAAGAACAGTCCCATGGTGGAACAGTATATGCAAATAGGTAATGCCTATATTGGTAATATTGGAGCCATAGAACATGACCTGCACCATGCCGAGCAAACTTCGCAGCTTTGTTCAGAAATTTTGGGAAAACTGCACTTTCCTGCACGAGAAGCCGAGCTGGCTGCTATTGCTGGTTTTTTACATGACATCGGCAATCTGGTTAATCGATATGGGCATGGTATGTCTGGGGCCATTATGGCGTTTTATCTTTTGCTGGACTTGGAAATGGATACAGAGGAAATAGCGACGATTATGGGAGCCATAGGTAATCATGAAGAACAGGCTCAGGGCAAGAGTATCAATAATGTAGCAGCGGCCCTGATTTTGGCTGATAAGTCCGATGTACACCGCTCCCGGGTGCGAAAAACCGAGATGTCAACTTTCACTCCACGCGATAGGGTTAATTATGCAGTTACTGGTTCCCGGCTGGTGGTTGCACCGGAGGAAAAGACTATAAGGATGGAAATTGATATTGATAACGAAGTATGTTCAGTAATGGAGTATTTTGAGATATTTTTGACCAAGATGCTTATGTCCCGGCGAGCTGCCGAGTATTTGGGCTGCCGATTCGAACTCTTGATTAACAACAACCGGCTATTGTAAGGCTTTTTTTGCTTCTTGCAGGGAGGTATGATTATGACATTTTCTCCTGGCTGGAAAGACCAGCATACTGATTTCCTGGTTCAGGCTCTATTATGCCTCCAGAACGAAGAGGATGCTTATCGTCTGTTGGATGACCTCTGTACCGTTAGTGAGATAAAGGCTATGTCACAACGGCTGGAAGTAGCACGACTGCTGGCCGGGAATATCAAATACAATGAAATAGCTGCGGATACCGGAGCCAGCACAGCCACTATTAGCCGGGTAAAACGCTGCCTTAATTATGGTGCTGATGGTTACCGCAGGATATTAAATAATTTAAACGGAGAGAAGAATAATGAAGAGTAGAAAGATTTCGCGGGGCCTGCGTGACCTCTTACCCCCCGAGCTAAAAGTCCGCCGTTTTATGGAAGAAAAGGCAGCGGCACTTTTTGCCAGCTATGCTTATGAGGAGGTTATGACTCCCACCTTTGAATATCTCGAAGTAGTGGAAATGGGAACCGGAGGGAATATAAGGGAAGAGCTCTTCCTCTTTATGGACAGGGAAGGAGGCATTCTCTCCCTGCGCCCGGAGATGACCACGGGGATTGCCCGTTTGGCTGCTACCCATCTGCGGGATGCGGTTTTCCCGCAGAGACTATATTATCTCAGCAACTCTTTTCGCTATGTCCAGCCTCACCTGGCCCAATACCGTGAGTTCTGGCAGGCCGGCATTGAATTGCTGGGTGCTGAGGGAGTACGGGCTGATGCTGAGGTGATTACTATTGCGGTCAAAGCGCTACAAGAGATGGGTTTGGATAATTTCAAAATAAGCCTCAATCAAATAGCCATTTTTAATAGTCTTTTGGATGATAGCGGTTTAAACCGGGAAGAGAAAGACTGTATCAGGAGCCTGGTGGAAAATAAAGATTTGGTGGAATTATCCCGGGTTCTGGAATCCCTGGACATTGATGATGAACTCAAAGAAACTATTGCCATACTCCCTGTATTGCATGGGGGGATTGAAGTTCTAAAACGCTTGCCTTATGTGGAAAAAAACCAGCGGGCCCTGGCGGCAGTACAGGAACTGCGTGAAGTATATGAAACCTTGCAGCTTTGCGGGGTGATTGATCATATAGTAGTGGACATGGGAGTTCTGCGCGGGCTGGATTATTATACGGGTACTGTTTTTGAAGGTTATTCCCCGGAGCTGGGATACGGCCTGTTGGGTGGCGGCCGTTATGACCACTTGCTGGGCAAATTTGGCTTTCCCTGTCCAGCCACAGGATTTGCCCTGGGAATGGACCGTTTGGCTTTGCTTTTGAAGCACCCGGCTTTGCAAAAAGCCCCTCGATACCTGGTAGGGGGAAAAGATTTCGCGGCGGTAATAGCGCGGGCAGAAGAACTTAGGAAGCAGGGCTTTGCCGTAGAAATAGATGTAGAAGGAAAGAGCCGGCAGGAGCTGGAAAGAAAGCTGGAAGGAAGGGAAAACTGTATAACTGGAGGATTAATCTATGTATGATGATTACCTGACCATTGCTCTGTCCAAGGGAACTCTACTAGAGCCCACCCTGGAAGTTTTTAAGAAATTAAAGCTGCCTGGTGAGGGAATTAATGATAAGAGCCGCAGCATGGTATTTACTTATGATAATGAACGGGTAAAGTATATCATGTGTCGTCCCACCGATGTGCCAACCTATGTCGAACAGGGAGCGGCCGACCTTGGTATAGTGGGCAAGGATGTAATTGTTGAACAGGCTCGGGATGTTTTTGAAATGGTAGACTTGCAATATGGATACTGCCGTTTTGTGGTAGCGGTTCCGGAAGCCATTAAAAATATAACGCTTAAAGATTTGAACTACAAGCGAGCTGCCACCAAGTTTCCGGTAATTGCGGAAAATTTTTTCCGCAGCCAGGGACTGCAGGTGGAAATTATAAAACTGCATGGCAATATAGAACTGGCACCCCTGATGGGGCTGGCCGACATGATTGTGGACCTGGTTTCTACGGGGCGAACCCTGAAAGAAAACCGGCTGGTGGAGCTTATTAAAATAATGGATTCTACCACCAGGCTGATATGCAACCGGGTGAGCTACCGCACCAAACACCAGCAGATTCAACCCCTGATTGAAAACATGCAAAAATTAAGTACAGGAGGCAGTGCTTGATGAATATAAAGAAATTTGACGGAGCTTCAGAGGATTTTAAGCGTTTTTTAGCCGCCAGTAATGCCAGTATGAAACAATACGAAGATAGCGTAGGAGAGATTGGCCGGCAGGTGCAAGAGAAAGGTAACCAGGCTATATTTGCCTTTACCTTAAAGTTTGATGGAGCAAAAATCGATGAAAGCAACTTCCTGGTTTCTGAAGATGAGATTGAGGCGGCTTATGATGAAGTTGATGATGATTACATATTTGCTCTGGATCAGGCTATAGATAATATCGCTACTTTTCATAGCAGGCAGTTGAAGAACTCCTGGATGGAACCAGATGAGCGCGGCAATATACTGGGACAGCTTTACCGGCCTTTGGAAAGGGTGGGTATATATGTACCCGGCGGAACTGCGGCCTACCCCTCGTCAGTACTTATGAATGCCATTCCGGCCCAGGTAGCCGGGGTAAGCGAAATAGCCATGGTGACTCCACCAGCTAAAGACGGTTCCATAAATCCCTATACTTTGGTAGCGGCAGCTGAACTGGGAATCGAGGAGATATATAAGATGGGCGGCGCCCAGGCCGTATTCGCTCTGGCCTATGGTACGGAGACTATTAATAAAGTGGACTTGATAAGCGGCCCCGGCAATATCTATGTTACTATCGCTAAAAAAATGGTTTATGGTGATGTGAACATCGATATGCTGGCTGGTCCCAGTGAAATACTGATAGTTGCTGATAAGAAAGCCAACCCGGCTTATCTGGCAGCGGATATGATGTCCCAGGCGGAACATGATGTGCTGGCTCGCAGCATACTGGTGACCGACAGTGAGACCTTGATTGAGCGGGTACAGGAGGAAATCGAGAAGCAGGTGCAGGAACTTTCCCGCCAGGATATTATTCGGCAGGCCCTGGAGAATTACGGGGCCTTGGTACTGGTTCCCCAAATGGATCAGGCCTGTGCAGTGGCTAACCTGGTGGCCCCTGAACACCTGGAATTGATGGTAGAGCATCCTTTTGATTACTTGAGCCGGATTCGCAATGCCGGGGCTATTTTCCTGGGGAAAGATACCCCGGAACCGGTGGGGGATTATTTTGCCGGCCCCAACCACATATTGCCCACCGGTGGAACCGCTCGTTTTTATTCCCCAGTCAGCGTAGACACCTTTATGAAGAGTTCCAGCATCATTTATTATTCCCCGCAAGGAATAAAGGAAGATGCCGAGGGAATAATGAAGCTGGCTGAGGTGGAAGGGCTTACTGCCCATGCCAATTCCATAAGAATAAGAGTAAAGGGAAAAAAGAAAAAATAGAAATAGAGGATACTTAGGAAAAATAATTCTATGAGGAGGAGTGAAATTGGACAATAACAGAATAGGAGAAGTACAGAGAAAAACCAGTGAAACTGAGGTATTACTGCAGGTCGAATTAGATGGTACCGGAAATCACCAGATTGATACGGAAATTCCGTTTCTCAATCATATGCTTACCCTTTTTTCATTTCACAGCTTATGCAACTTGAGGGTCACGGCCCGGGGAGATGTGGAGGTAGATGATCACCATTCGGTGGAAGACATCGCTATCTGTCTGGGTCAGGCCTTGAAAATGGCCCTGGGCGATAAGAGGGGCATAACCCGCTACGGGGAAGCAACTGTCCCTATGGATGAATCCCTGGCCCGGGTGGTACTTGATCTCTCAGGCCGCTCTTACCTGGTCTATAATGTGCCGATGGAACGGGAAATGATAGGCAATTTCGCTACGGAAAATGTGCGGGAGTTTTTCCAGGCCGTGGCCGCTAATGCTGGGATTAATATCCATATTGATCTCTTACGGGGTTCAAACACTCATCATATAATTGAAGCGGTTTTTAAGGCTTTTGCCCGGGCCTTAAAGGATGCAATCGAAATAGAGCCACGCATGGAAGGAATATGGTCCTCCAAGAGGGTTCTCTAAGCTCAGGGAGCTCATAGAAGAGGAAAAAGAAAACGGCGGGGTTTGAGAATATTGCAGGAATTGGGGGAGATGGAATAAATGATTATTTATCCCGCTATAGATTTAAAAGATGGCCAGTGTGTACGGCTGGTTCAGGGCCGGGTGGAAAACAAAACGGTTTATTCTGATGCCCCCGCCAATGTAGCCCGTTCTTTTCAGGAGCAGGGCGCTTCATTCTTACACATTGTTGATCTCGATGGTGCTTTCCAGGGCAGTCCCCAGAACCTTAAAGCTATTGAAGCGATAGCTGCAGCGATTGACATTAGTTTTCAAGTAGGCGGAGGCCTGCGTCAGCTAAGCGATGTGGAAAAGCTTCTGGCTTTGGGTGCCAGCCGGGTAATAATTGGAACCCGAGCGGTTTCCCACCCGGACTTCATCGCCAACCTGCTGGATAAGTTCGGCCCTGAGCGCATAGTACTGGGCCTGGATGCTAAGGAGGGCATGGTGGCGGTGGAAGGATGGGTTTCCACTTCTTCAGTAAGCGCTATAGATTTTGGATTGCAGATGAAAGCTCTGGGGATACAAACGGCCATATACACAGATGTCTCGCGAGACGGGCTTTTGCAGGGTCCCAACCTGGCGGCCATAAAAGAGATGGCCAGTAGCACCGGATTGGATATTATTGCTTCCGGAGGGGTAAGTAGTCTGGACAATATAAGAGCCTTGAAAGAGTTGGAGAATGACGGGGTGAGCGGGGCCATTATCGGCAAGGCCCTCTATGACGGCAAGATAGGTTTGGTTGATGCTCTTAGGGAAGCGGAAAGTAAATTTTAATATATGGGGTGTGATTTGATGCGGGCTAAAAGGATTATTCCCTGCCTGGATGTACATGGCGGCCGGGTGGTAAAAGGAACAAACTTTATTAATTTACGGGATGCCGGCGATCCGGTGGAATTTGCGGCTTTTTATGATAAAGAAGGGGCTGATGAACTGGTGTTTCTGGATATCAGCGCCACCTCCGAGGAGCGCCAAACCATGGTGGAGGTAGTGCGGCAAACCGCCCGCGAGGTTTCTATTCCCTTTGCTGTCGGTGGAGGGATAAGAACCCTGGATGATATCAGCAATATATTAAAGGCAGGAGCGGATAAGGTTTCTATGAATTCAGCGGCCATAAGGGATCCGCAGATAATTAAAGAAGGAGCAGTTAAATTTGGCAGCCAGTGTATCGTGGTGGCTATCGATGCCCGGCGCATCAGTGAGAATTCATGGGAGGTTTATATTGATGGGGGACAGGTTGCCACTGGCATGGATGCCCGGGAATGGGCCCGTAAGGTGGAAAGCCTGGGAGCTGGAGAAATACTTTTAACCAGTATGGATAAGGATGGAACCAAAGACGGGTATGACATTGAGCTTACCGCCGCTATAAGCGAGCAGGTCGGGATACCGGTTATCGCCTCGGGCGGAGCCGGCAAGCTGGAACATCTCTATGAAGCCATTACTCAGGGCAAGGCTGATGCCGTTCTCTGTGCTTCAATTTTTCATTTTCGTGAATATACGGTGCGGCAGGCCAAGGAATACCTGGCGGCTAAAGGAGTGGCAGTAAGATTATGATAGATAATTTAAAATTCGATGAAAAGGGTTTGCTTCCCGCCATAATTCAGGATTTTGAGAACGGTCAGGTATTGATGTTGGCCTATATGAATAAGGAATCCCTGGCTCGTACCCTGGAAAGCGGCAAAACCTGGTTTTATTCCCGCAGTCGCCAGAAACTATGGCAAAAGGGGGAAGAATCAGGGCATGTGCAGGAGGTAAAGGAAATATCTTTTGATTGTGATAATGACTGCCTGCTGATCAAGGTGGCGCAAACGGGGGTAGCCTGTCATACCGGGCACTACAGCTGTTTTTACCGGACCCTTGACGGGAAAGAGGTAGAAAGCCCCATATTTGACCTGTCAGCGGTTTACGGCGCCGCTGGCGGGGGGCCAGGAATACTTTATGAATTATATGATATTATTCTGGAACGCAGGGAAAAAATGCCAGAAGGCTCGTATACGGCCTATCTCTTTAACAAAGGCCTGGACAAAATTCTGAAAAAAGTGGGTGAAGAAAACGCGGAAGTGATTATCGCCGCCAAGAATCGGGATAAAGCTGAATTGGTCTACGAGACATCCGACTTGCTCTATCACCTGCTGGTTCTGCTGGTGGAACAGGGAGTTAGCCTTTCAGAGGTTTTTTCAGAACTGAAATCCCGTCGCTAAAGCTCAATCCTGGCGGGGCTTTGCCGGGAGTTTACGGATGCGGATGCGGTCGATGCGCATCCCATCCATCTTTACCACTTCCAGCTGCAAATGTTCCTGTTTTACCACATCTCCCTCCTGGGGGCGCTGGCCCAGTTTTCCCAGAACATAGCCAGCCAGGGTGTTATACTGCTCCTCTTCCTCTTTATCAATCGCCAGGTCAAATCTCTCCATCGCATCTTCAATGAACATACGGCCGCTGACCAGAAGCCTGCCGGATTCTTCGACAATAACTTCGGGTTCCTCATGATCAAACTCATCCTGGATTTCCCCCACCAGCTCTTCCAGAACATTTTCCAGGGTTACAATACCGGCGGTACCTCCGTATTCATCCAGAACTACGGCAATGTGCTGGTGCCGTTTTTGGAATTCCGGCAGCAAACGCTCCAGGGGCATAACCTCAGGGATAAAGATAATATCCCGGCGTATCTGGTTCAGGTCTTCTATTCCTTCCTCCCGGGAGATGATATCTTTAATATTTATCTGCCCGATTATCCGGTCCGGGCTCCCGTCACAGAGGGGAAACCTGGTGTGCCCGGACTGGCGAGCTATAGCCAGGTTCTCTTCCAGCGGGGCTTGGATGTCCAAAAAAATCACTTCTGGGCGAGGAACCATGATTTCTTCTGCTATCCGGTTTTCAAAACGAAAAACATTTTGCAACAATTCCTGTTCGCTCTTATTGATTTGACCGCCCCGGTAGCTTTCCGAAATGAGCATGCGCAATTCCTCTTCACTGTGTATCCTCTCTATCTCCCCTTCCGGCTCCAAGCCCAGCAGCCTTACTACTTTATTGGCGGTTCCGTTTAACAAATGTACCGCTGGATAAAAAAGATAAAAGAAAGCCCGCATGGGACCTGCCAGCCAGAGGCTTATAGCTTCCGCCTTCTGAATGGCCAGGGTTTTGGGGGCCAGCTCACCGAAAACTACATGAAGAAAAGTGATTAGGGAAAAGGCCAACAGAAAAGAAATGGAATGAACCAGGGCCGGGGTGGTTATACCCCAGCGAAACAGCAAAGGGGAGAGCAGAGTGGCTACAGCCGGTTCGCCCAGCCAGCCCAGGCCCAGGCTGGATAGGGTAATGCCCAGTTGGCTTACCGAAAGATAGGCATCCAACTTTTCAATACATTCCTGTACGCCCTCAGCTTTCTTATTACCTTCCGCTACCAGTTGCCGGATGCGGGTGGGTCGAACCTTGACAAAGGCAAATTCAGCCGCTACAAAAATCCCGTTTAGCAGCACCAGGAGAAGGGCAATAAGGATTTTGCCCAGACTAAAGAGGATATTAAGGCCAGCCGGATTTTCCATTAAAAAATTCTCCTTGCCAACAGTTAGATTAAAATTCGCTCATAGTTCAGCTTGCATCATGGCCGTAATATATATGTACATAACCTGGGGGGATTATGAAAAACCATAAGCATAAAAAAGCAATAAAGCTAAAAGCCTGTATCATGTAAATGTATAATAACATATGTAGTATTAACTTAATTATGTAAAAACTTATGACGGCTAAAGATAATTCAAAATCCAGTAAATTTATTCCTCCAGGGTTGTAATGAAATAATATTATCATCGTAATAAGTATTATAACGAGGTGAATTATTATCACTTGTGTTTCTGTCCTCTGGGTTGGGATAAAGAAGAAAAGGAAGCAGTCAAAAATATTCCTTTGCGAATAAGAAAAAAATGTTATTATTAATGAAATGAGTATAAAATGAGGGGAGAGGCTGTATTGGTGAGGAAAGTTCGCAGTATTACTATTCTGGGGGTATTAATGGCTTTGGTGATGAGTTGCCTGGGGTGTAGTGGTAATTTGCCTGTAGCAAAACAGGATTCGCCAATTAAAATTAGCACTGAGGAGATTAAAGACAAGAAGGATAATCTTGAATTAAGTTTGAAAATTCCGGTTCTTAGCGAAATGAAAGATGAAAAGCTGCAGCAAAGCTTAAATGACCGTTTTCGCAATCTTTTTCTACAACGCCGGGATGAAATGTTGGCTGAAAGGGAAGAAATGGCTAAAGAACTAGATGAAGAAGATAAAGATAACCCGTTTGCAGATATTCCTTATTCATTAGCCAGCGATTATAAAGTGATATATAACAATAATGGTTTGCTAAGCCTTTATTTTGATAAGTACGAGTTTTTGGGCGGAGCACATGGTATGACTTATCGCATACCCTGTAATATTGATTTGAGAGATGGGTCGGAGCTGGAACTATCTGATATTTTTAAACCGGATAGCAATTATGAAGATCTTATTGATAAAGCTATACAGGCTGAGATAGCTAAAAATCCGGAGAACTATTATGAACCGGAAATGGGCGGTTTTAAGGGCATTGAAGACGACCAAACCTTTACGCTGCAGCCGGGTGGTATAACAATTTATTTCCAATTATCTGATATTGCTCCTTATGCCGCTGGGATACCGGAATTTAAAATTCCCTTTAGCGAGTTTGGTGACATGGTAGATCCCGAATTGCAAAAACGGCTTGAATAATCTCCTTAAACTCCGAACGCAGTTGTTAACTTATAGCGAGGTGAAATATATCCCTCGCTTCTTTAAGCGGTCGGGTTCCAATTAACCAAACAGGTGGTGGGTTCTAAGCCCCCACCTCGTTGCAGCGGTGTTTTAAACTGCTCCGCAGTTTCTTCCGATGCTTTAAAAAAATAAATAGAACGATCGTTGTCAAGACGAGAGTCTATTTCATCACTTCAGGAATTAGGGACTGGCCAATATCCAAAACGCCAGTCCCTTTGTTGTTGATATTCTATTGAGTTTAAAACACAATATTTATATATACCTATGCTCGCGCACGGTCTAGCGCAGGGAAAGGCTCCCCACTTCTTTTAGATCTGTGATTTGGTGCGATTTTGCCAGGTCCTGGGACAGGGTGTAAAGATTCTTTCCTATATATATTATGCGCTGTATGTTCTTGCTGTCTTCATACCAATAGTCACCGGCCCGCTGGTAATCAGCCGGGCTTAGATGGCTGATGCGGCCTTGCAATTGGAAGCCATGCTGCAGGTCAATCTTGTAAACATAGGCTCCCTGGAAAGAAAACTTACCGTAAGCCGGGAAATCCGTTCTAGGCAGATTTTTATCTGTTTCGCTCAAAGTCATGACGGTGACAGGGAAGGCCAGTAAATTCTTTTCCCGGGAAAAGAGCAAGGCTTTATGGTCGCGCAACAGTTCGGAGTCGGTTCCCCGGTCGCCTATAATCTCATGGGACATTTCCCGGGGGTTATTGACATCGGATACATCGAAGAGGGCGATTTTCATGCCCTGGTAAAAGGCTTGAGCCTCATTGTTCCTGCCTTTGAGCTCAATCGTTTCCTTGCCGAAGCCGATAATATGGTTCTCATCATAAGGATGCAGGTAATCACTATAACCGGGAATTTTCAGCTTGCCCAGTATAGTGGGTTTGGTTGGGTCCTTCAGGTCTATGACAAAGAGGGGGTCAACGGTTCTGAAAGTAACCATATAAGCCCGGTCTCCCATGAAACGGGTGGAGTAAATCTGCTCTCCAGGGGCGATACCTTCCAGTTTACCGGTAATATTCATCTCCTGATCCAGTACATAGAGGTTATTCTTGGAGGTATTCTCGTCATTGCGCCAGATTTCTCCGCTGGTGGTGGCGATACGGAAATAAGCCTTTTCCTCATCCATGGAAAACTGGTTGAGGATTCGGCCCGGAACCTCACCCTTGCCTTGATATTCAACCTTTCCCTGTTGCAATCCGAAACGATAAATCCTGGTTTTGGGCCCAATCTCGGCAGCGGGAGCGGGAAAGTTACTGTCCTTAAGCAGAGGGCGAGCAGGCTCCTGGCGGCTTACTGCAATATAGAGGTTGTTAATAGAGGCATATATGTTTTCGCCGTTGCCCAGGCAGGTTTTTAGTTGGGCCGGCTCATTACGGTCTATATCCACAGCAGCAATAATAATGTAAGCCGGATATATTTCCCCGGGGAAGTAATTAATCTGCCCACAATCGATTTGCTTAAAATCACTGCTAACGGCTGTATCACGATAGGAAGGCAGGATGTTATCTTCCTTTTCCTGAATGCGATACCAATCCAGGTGATGGTTGCTCACCAGATAAAGATGGGAAGCGATCTTGCGCGAGGAAAGATAATTTCCTTCCAGTTCCAGCTCGCGGGTTTTTTTAATCTGCTTTTTGTCAGCAATATCATATATTAATGCTATGGTGGATGGTTGCTGGTATACGGGGGGAGGATAAATTTCCGTTTTTACCTTTGGCATGGATCGGGCATAAACTTCAGCACGGGAGTCTCCTAATACGACCAGGCGTTTGCTGTCCAGGAAAAGCTCGCGGGGGGTGAAACCCTCATTATCGAGCTTTATACGGCTAACCACCTGCATCTGTTCAGCCGGAACCGCCTTTATTACGACTATTTCCTGCTGGTTGACCTGGTAAATATAGTTACCGTCAGTTTTAACTATGTCGGCTTCATCCACTCCCTGCACCTGGACATTGGTGGAGGAATAATCAGCCGAGGCCCCTACTAATGATTTAGCAGATTCCTGGGCTAAATTAACAGCTCCGCCAGCAGCCATTTCATTCCGGGCCAGGGGAGCTACAGTCACCGCATCGTTCATCATTTCCATCTTGGATTCTTTGCGCAGTAATTGGCCGGAATTAATCAAGGATGACTTCTCATATTCCACCAAGAGCTTTTTTAGGTTCTCCATGCTTCCTACCACTGGCAAAGGTTCAACCGGTTTTTTAGCCGATGTAGCCGGTATATTATCCAGTGCCATCACCAGGCTGGAGGCAAAAAGAAGCAGCGTCAAGCTGATTATGATACCGGGCCAGAAAGATTTCTTTCTTTCTACGGGCATGATTTAATACCTCCTTGTTGTTTACCATATTTACGCTGGGGGGCGGAAATTCTTACAGCAAGGGAATACCCTTTTCCTCAAGCGGATGATGGCCTGGTCCCTTACCACTACACCCGCTGCTATTGGAGTAAATTCCAAAAGTGCGGTAAAATATAGAAAAAACGCAAGGGTGGCGGATAAAATGGCCAAAGTCAAGGAAATTACTGCTGGGGTTTACCAGGTAGGAGGTGACGGTCTCTCCCGCGCGGAGGATTGTTGCGTATACCTGATAGATGGAGGGGGAGAATCCGCTTTAATCGATGCTGGAGCGGGAAGAAGCGCTTCCATGATATGGAGTAATATTATTGCCACAGGAATAGATGTGTCCAGTTTGAAGCATATTGTTGTCACCCATGGGCATATTGACCACATTGGTGGCCTGGCATTTCTAAAAGAGAAGCTGCAGGCCCAGGTAATTGCACACAGTCTGGAACTGCCGGCTATTGAAGAGGGCTTGCCCCAGCTTACGGCTGCTTCCTGGTATGGGGTTACATATGAGAAGGTGAAAGTAGAACAGGTGCTTAAAGGGGAAGAGCAAAGGCTTAAACTAGGTCAAGTGGAACTGATTTGCCCCCACACTCCCGGACACACTCCAGGCGGGATATCTCCCTATGTAGATATCACAGGGAAAAGGGTGCTCTTCGGCCAGGACATTCATGGGCCTTTCAACCAGCAGTGGGGCTCAGATTTAAAGGAGTGGAGGATTTCCATGCAAAAGCTGCTTGAACTCGAGGCGGATATACTCTGTGAAGGACATTTTGGTATTTATTCACCAGCAGCGGCGGTAAGAAAGTATATTGAAGGCTACCTGCGCCAATACAGTCGGAAATAACGAGGTGAAATATACAGGAATGATAAATCTGAAGCATCTACTTAAGGATAGATACCAGGATATCAGGTAAAACTAAGGGAAATAAGTCCAGGCAATGGGGTATATGGTTGAATATAGTACTTGATAATATTGTATTTTATTTAGGAATTTAATTGCGGTTGGCATTTTATTTCTGGTTACCGTTATGATCGGGAAAAAACTGATATCCCAGCTAAACTTTTTTGATTTTATTGTAGGAATAACAATTGGATCTATAGCAGCTGCTTTATCAGTTGATAAAACAATTACTTATCCACATGGCATTATCAGCCTCTTAATCTGGGCCTCATTCCCCTTGTAGTTGCCAGAATAGCCCTGGCTAATATCCGCGCCAGACGAAGGTTAGATGGAGTACCTACCCTCCTGGTCGAAAAAGGGAAAATCCTTGAGGATAACCTCAAGAAAGAGAAGTACCATGTTAACGATTTACTCGAAGAGCTAAGGTTAAAAGGAGTTTTTAACATTGCTGACCTGAATTTTGCCATTTTAGAAACCAGCGGACAGATCAGTGTGCAGCTCAAACCTGAAAAGCAACCAGTCACAGTACCTGACATGAATCTTTCCGCAACCCGCCAGGGACTATGTGCAAATTTAATAATTGATGGCAGAATACTATACCAGCATCTCAAGCTGGTAAACCGTGACGAAACCTGGCTAAGGGAGGAATTAAAAAAGCAAAACATAGAAGACATGGGCCAGGTACTGCTGGCCTCCATGGATGGGAATGGCAATCTATATATTGATGTGAAAGACGACCAGTTGGAAGAGTTTAATGTGCTAAAATGATATTATAACCCTTTAAACTTAAACTAACAACCTGCTCTGCCCTGCCTGGTTCCGGAAGAAACCGCCCTTGTCATCTGCAGCTATTTTGCTAGGAAAAGAAAACAAGCAAAGGGGGTTTAAACCTACCTATTTTTTTATAATAGTAATAAATTCTCTAGGGCAATAGATGAATAAAAGAATGAAAGGGAGGCGCAAACCTCCCTATTTTTCTATGGTGCGGATGAGAGGACTCGAACCTCCACGGTGTTACCCGCCAGATCCTAAGTCTGGTGCGTCTGCCAATTCCGCCACATCCGCAATTTTTGGTACATGAAATATTATACCTTCCTGTGCGGATTATTTCAACTGCCATTCTGGAGCATATCGATAACCGATTAACCCCCGTTTTTTAGTGCATATTATTATTCTATCCGGTTTAGAAGGGAAAAAGGAAATATTTAAGAAATGATGCAGGGAATAGCTGGATTTTGTAGAAATAGATATGTGATGTCACTGCCAAATAGGCGTGTTTTCCTTAAGCTCAACCTTATGGTAAAATTTTTCAGTACATTGATAATAGATTTTACTTGAAAAATGAGCTTTTTGGGACCAAATTAACCCATACTAAGAACCATAATTGTCATTTTCACCCTTTTAATTTGGATTTGGGCACAATAACCCCTTTGTTTTTATCTTTGGTTTTTTGATCTGTTTGGTTAAAGCCCTAAATATCTGTTTGAAATTATGACCAATTACCTTAAAACCTATTTGTAAGGTACATTTGATTTTACCGCGCACTCTTAATCTTTTTGCACCCTGGCATCCTTTGATGGCCGAATTTGTTCCCTCAATCGCAGCGCGTTTGCTGATGTTTTCGTGTTTTATGTGAGGATCGTTTACTGTTTCCCGTACTTGAGATGCCAGTATGGATTTCTTGGATATCCTTACTACCATATCTCTCTTCTGTTCCTTTAGAGGACAATTGCACCGATGAGGACAGTTATTACAGACTTCTTTAGGAAAATGACTAGTAGTTATCTTGGTTTTGCTATTGTACTTGCTGCTGCTGGGAATTTGGCCTCCCGGACACTGTACCATTTCCATATCTTTGTTAAAGACAAAGTGATGAGCTGGTAGCTGTCCTTCGGGGGCTGTTTTGCCAGTCATATCAGTGTAATGGAGCTGGATTTCTATACCTTTGGAGTTGGCTTTATTTATCACATTCTCTCCGTAGTAACCGCCATCAGCGTAAATATCGCTGGCATTGGTATTATCTTTGATAATATCCATACGGTCCTGAAATATTTCTACATCGCTCTTGTTATTGGGTTCGACTGTGTAATCAACTATAATCTGAACATCATTTTCGCTATTACAGGTTTCGGTGAATGTGGCTGTATAACCCGATTCTTTTTTCCCGGCCTTATCCCGGTAAGTAGCATCTGTATCATACGCTGATTGTAGTGAATCGGAACTGACTTCTTTGCTTGCTTTGGCTTTGAATCGCCCGCTGTTTTCATCGCAATTAGCCTGTTCATTGAGGAAGCGCAGCAGGATTTTCACCTTTTCTAAATCAGCGATAGTTTTATGGTTTTGGGATAGGACATATATTTCACTCATTAAATCCAGTACAGCCTGTAATCTACTGTCTAACTGGCTATTCTTGGTCTGGTATAATAATTTGTTCTTGAAGGAATCTTCCAGTACTTTGTTTAGATTCTCGCTGCGATAAGCGACGGGTATGGCTCTTACTGCTTGTGCCAGTACATCATGAGCCAGGGAAAGACGACCGGCTTTCTTGATATTGGGACTAATTAAAGTGGAATCTATGCGTAGTTCATCAGTTTTAAGCCCGACTAAACCAAGGAAATTCCGGGTAAGTATTTCAAACTGTTGAAAAGCCAGAGCCTCCTTTTCGGGATATTCTTTGGAATAACGAACCACTCTCTCTCGAAAGTTGTACAAGGTCCGTTCTCCCAAGTATATTTCACCGATATTTTCTATTCCCAGAGCATATTGTACCTGGTAATTAAAATAGTACTGATCTAGCAGTTCCTGGTCAGTGTAATCAAACAAGTGTTTAATAATCTCCAGGCCTACTAGTATATTGATAGGAAAGTTGGGCCTTCCCCATTCCAAACTATAGAGCGGAGCAAATAGTTCTTCTCTAATAAGGCAGAAGACCTGTTCATAAAATACCATTGACCAGGAATTTTTAAGCCGTTTAGCTACAACGGAGTTGAACCGCTGGAAATCGCTAAATACTTTTCCTTGAAGATGATCATTATTTGGCTTAAACAATTTGAAAAACCTCCGAATTTCTGGTTTATCGTTGTGTTTCTTCTATTTTCTCTATAATACTTCGCTATTCGGTAAGGTTTTTCCTGCTTGCTGATACGACTTTTTTGACTTTTTGCAGTGACATCAATATGTAAATTATGTAAGAATTATTTAAAGATAGACATTGTATCCATTAATGAAATTTTAGCAGTATAGTTTACAATATTCAAACAAAATAGTTTAAATGTATCAATGAGAACAGGGGGTGAAAATTTGCATGATAAAGTGAAAAATGTAGTCATTGGCGGTCTTTTGCATGATGTTGGCAAGGTATTGCATCGGGGTACTAGAATTGATGGTCGTGCCCACAGCCACTCAGGTAGGGAATGGATTAGGGAATATACCGATGATAACAGAATCCTGGACTGCATTGCTTATCATCATCATCAGGAAATAGAGGGAGCAGGATTGGAGCGAAATAACCTGGCGTATGTAGTTTATATTGCCGACAATATTGCCGCAGGGGTTGACCGCCGAGAAATCGAAGGTGAGGGAAGCAGGGGGTTTGACAGAAACAGGCACCAGGAGTCAATATATAACCTGTTGAACAACTCCAATGCTAAAGCGGTTTACAAAATAGCAGCGATAAGTAAAAAAATCAATTATCCCCAGGATATAGCAGGATATAATCCCGAATCAGACTACAACGACATTTATTTTGGCATCAGTGAAGGGTTGCGCGGTATCAATTTTCAGGGTGAATATGTAAATTCACTGCTGGAGCTTTTAGAAGCATATCTTTCCTATATTCCTTCTTCAACCTACCAAAGAGAAGTTTCGGATATCTCTCTGTTTGATCACAGCAAGATAATAGCGGCCCTGGCTTCCAGTATCGTTTTGTATCTTATAGCTCATAACAGAAATGATTATAATCTGGAGCTATTCCGGAATAGACATAGCTTTTATAAGGAAAAAGCCTTCTGCCTGTTTTCCTGTGATATTTCTGGAGTTCAGCAGTTTATTTATACCATATCTTCAAAGGGTGCTCTAAAAGGTTTGCGTTCACGTTCTTTTTACCTGGAGCTTTTACTGGAAAACCTGGTTGATGAAATCCTCTCAGCTAGCTCGCTTTACCGTAGCAATCTTTTATATACCGGTGGCGGACATGCGTATATTTTACTCCCCAATACTTATGAAGCAATACAAAAGGCTGGGGAAGCGGTTAAAAACACCAATAACAGGCTGATGGAAGTGTTTGGAGCCAGGCTATTTATTGCTTACGGCTTACAGGAATGCTCGGCCAATGAATTAATGAGCAAAACTGATAATCCGGAAGACTATAGCAATATATTTCGCAGCCTTGCAGCCCAGGTTTCCATGCGCAAACTACAACGTTATTCTGCTGCGGATCTGCGACAGTTAAATCATAGCGACACGGATAGAGAGGGGCGGGAGTGCAGGGTATGTGGCGTATCCAGCGGTCTGGAGGAAAGGCAGGAAGGTACGATCTGCCATAACTGCGCTGCATTTACTGACATTTCACCCATTCTGATAAAACCGGATTCTGTTTTTGTTGTATCGAGGGAAGAAATAAAGGGAACTTCGCTGCCGCTTTTTTCAGCCCAGGGTGAGGATTTAAAATTTAGCGCTTTGAAAGTTGAAGAAGTAAAGGAGATATTGAAAAAGGATAATGATAAGGTTTTGCGTATATACAGCAAGAATACATATCGCACCGGATTCTCCCTGGCGACCAAGCTGTGGTTGGGGGATTATGCGCTAAGCAATCAGGATGGAGATATAAAGACTTTTGCTGAGTTAGCTGAGAGCTCCAGGGGTATCGGCAGAATTGGGGTATTAAGGGCGGATGTTGATAACATGGGTGCAGCTTTTGTTAGCGGTTTTGTAAGAGAGAATGCTGCTGAAAATAAATACCGTTATATTACCTTATCGCGAACCGCTACTTTATCGAGGAGTTTATCCATTTTTTTTAAATACTATCTCAATGAGTTGCTTGCTAACGGAGAATTCAACCTGCTGGCCCCGGCGGGCCAGCGCAATATCGTGGTGGTATATGCGGGTGGGGACGATCTTTTTTTGGTAGGAGCCTGGAACGAGGTTCTTTGTGCGGCTATTGATATCCGGAGAGCATTTTCCAGTTATACCGGCAATACCCTTACAATATCAGCAGGATTTGCCTTGTTTGAACCCGGTTACCCTATTGCCCGGATGGCAGCGGAAACAGCCGAATTGGAAAACAGCGCTAAACATAACCAGCACCAGGGTGGTACGAAAAACTCCATTTCACTCCTGGGAATGGAAGTAATCGATGGAAAACTGCAAGCCCAGCATACCTATGATTGGGATAGTTTTGAAAATAAGGTCCTGGGTGAAAAATATGCGATTCTTATGAGCATTTTCTCTAAAGCAGAAGACTATGGCAACAGTTTCCTATACAACATCCTGGATTTGCTGCGGCAGGCGGAAAGTGATTCCATTAATATTGCTCGCCTGGCCTACTTATTGGCCCGCCGAGAGCCAGGTAAAAATACTGCGGATGAAACAAAAAAAAGCTATAGTATTTTTGCACAAAATGTTTACCAATGGGCATTGAATCCAGAGGACAGGCGGCAATTGATTACAGCAATAATAATCTATACCTATAATAATCGAGATGAAAAGGAGGTAAGGAGAAATGAGTAATATGAGGGAGGCATTCAGAAAGGCAGGTTACAAGGATACCCAGGCGCAAACTGAGAAGCCATCACAATCCCAACCTGCTGTTGGACAGTTTCAATTGGGAATAAACTATACGGCGCAAGCCGAGCAAGTTATTCAGGAGTTAAAGAAATCAATGGGACGGAATTATCAGAATTTTACCACCAGTAAAATCAGAAATATTTTGGCCCAGGTCAGTGAAATTTACAACGATGTCCGGGCTGAAAACGATGTATTCTTGAGCCCGGATTTACAAAACCGCATAGAGTATCTCAAAGTTAGGCTGGTCTATGAATGTGGGCGGGAACCCTGGATAATTAAGCCGTTTGTAGATAAGGCCAAATTGCTGGATTTACTGAACAATATTGGTGATAACCGTCAGAACTTTATCAAATTTGCCCGCTATATGGAGGCACTGGTAGCATATCATCGTTTTTATGGCGGCCGAGATTAGCTAAGGGGGGGGAATGGAGATGTATGGAAAAATATTAATCAAATGCAAAATGACAGTTTTAACCGGTATGCATATTGGCGGTTCTTCCGCTTTTTCGGCAATTGGTGCAGTGGATAGCCCGGTTATAAGGGATAGTTTTACCGGTGAGCCTATGCTGCCCGGTTCCAGTCTAAAGGGGAAAATGCGTACCTTGCTGGCCAAAGCTATTAAGAATCATTATATTACTCAGGAACCCGCCAAAGACCCCGAGGAGATAAAACGTCTTTTTGGCACGGCAGGAGACAACCGTAAGCAAGAGTGGCCCAAAGCCGCGCGTTTGCAATTTTATGATGCTTTTCTGGTGAATGCTGATACTCTTAAAAATCGCAGCGGAATGACCGAGGTGAAGTTTGAGAACACCATCAACCGTCTTACGGCTATTGCCAATCCCCGGCAAATAGAAAGGGTAGTAAGGGGTTCGGAATTTGCCATTAATCTGGTCTATGATATGGAAGATACAGATTCTCTTAAAAGCGATTTTACTAACATAGCCAGGGGGTTAAAGCTGCTGTCTATGGACTATCTGGGCGGGCATGGTTCCCGTGGCTATGGCAAGGTAGGCTTTACGGATTTTGAAGTTGTTGTAAAAGAAGGGGAATGCCCCGAGGATGTGGATCTACTCCTGAAAATATTAAAGGAAGTGGAGGATTATGGAGCATTTTCTTTACAGGCTTAATTTTAGTACCGCATTGCATATAGGAAAGGATGCGGGGGGGCCTTCATTAGATGATGGACAGATGATCATTCATGCTGATACACTTTTTGCTGCTTTATGCTGTGAAGCTGTTCGTGGCGGTAGGATTACCCAGCTCGTAAAGTATTTTGCTGACGGAATCTTAAGCATTTCCGATGCCCTGCCTTATGCGGGGGATGAAATATTTCTTCCCCGGCCGGTTTTATTTACGGAAAACCGGAAGCGGGCCGGTGATTCAGCTTTGGCGAAGGCTCTAAAAAACAAGGATTATATCCCGCTTTCTTTTTTTGGCGATTACTTGAAAAGCATGCAGCAACTTGACTTCAATCTCGAGAGCTTGAAATCGGAGTCTGATTTTGGCTATTTGACAACGCTTACCCGGGTAGCTATTAAAGGTAATTCTCCGCCCCTGCCTTATCATGTAGCTGCCTGGAGATTTGCTGACGGCTGCGGCCTTTATATTATTGTTCGTTCCGAGCAGGAGGAAGCTCGAACCATGTTTGCGAGCCTACTGGCTGAGCTAGGATTGTCTGGTATTGGTGGCAAACAATCATCTGGTTGGGGTAAATTTGAAGTTAAACCAGGCCCTGTACCGGATGAATTATTAAGGCTACTTGAGGATAAGCAGGCGGAATATCAAATGCTGATGGGTACGGCTTTACCAGTTGATAATGAATTGGATACAGTTTTGCTTAACGGCTGGTACAAATTGCTCAGAAGAGGTGGCTTTATCCGTTCGGAAAGCTATGCTGCCAGGCAAATGAAGAAAAAAACCATATATATGCTGGCCTCCGGTTCCTGCCTGCGCAGCAGATTCAAAGGCGCTATGCTTGACTTGTCCGACAACGGTGCCCATCCTGTATGGCGCTGTGGCAATACTCTTTTCGTGGGGGTGACGATATGAAATTTGCTCATCTGGAAAGGTTAAACCTTACTTTACGCGCCCTGGCACCAGTATTTATCGGCTCAGGTGAGCAGCTTGGGAAAAAAGAATATATATTTGATTCCCCAAATGCTCTAATTTATTTTCCTGATTTTCCACGGCTGGTGGCATTTTTAAAAGAGCGCTCTTTGCTGGCCGAGTATGAAAAATTTTTAAGCACCCCGCGTTTAAAGGATATTCGGGTATTTTTGGAAGAGAACGGCATAAGCGCTGCCGATTACCCGTCATTTGTACGCTACAGCATTGCGGCAGGAGAAGCGGCTCATATAGAAAATTTTCGTGAAGTCCTTACTTTTATAAAAGATTCTAAAGGATATCCGTATATTCCAGGTTCCAGTTTAAAAGGAGCAATAAGAACTGCATTGGCGACATACCTGCTAAAAAGGGGGGATTGGGAACGGGATAGACGCAATATTGAGGGAAGTGACAGTTCCGTTCCAGCACGTAAATATCTTGCTCGGGAGAGCAGTACTGTGGAGAAAAAAGTCTTTTATCAATTGGATATTCGTAACCCTAAAGATGGAAAAGAAATCTCTAGCCCCATTAATGATTTGATGCAAGGTATACGCATCAGCGACAGTGCTGCCTTAAGCTTTGAAAACTTGACCTTGACCGGTAAATATGACCGCAAACCGGATGGAACAGTCAACCTATTGCCAATTTTTCGCGAATGTTTGACACCGGGCAGTGAAGCCCATCTACAGCTAACCCTGGATCTTCCGATGCTGGCTCGGGTTGGCTTGAATGCTGGGATTATCGAAGAGGCTTTACATGATTTTGCTGATGAGCATTATGCTCATTTCGAGCAATATTTTGCGGAACTTCCTGAGGATGCTTCGGTGGCAGCTAAAGAGGGAGTGGATATTTTCCTGGGAGGCGGTGTGGGTTATGTATCTAAAACATTAACCTACAATCTGTTCCCCCAGCGGGAAAATGCAGTTTCACTGGCCGCGAAGATATTGACCAAGCAGTTTTCACCAAAGCACGGGCATTCTAAAGATGCCTCTCAATATAAAGTATCACCCCATATATTAAAGACAACTATGTATGCAGGTGAGTACTATCATATGGGCAAATGCGAACTTATTATAACGAGGTAAAATATGTCCTCCGCTTTTTTAAGCGGTCGAGTTCCTATTCACAAAACAAACGGCGAGTTCTAATCCCTCGCCTGGTTGCCGCGGTGTGTTAAAACTGCTCCGTAGTTTCTTCCGATGTTTAAAAATAACCCTTGGGGGAAAAGAAAGCAAATGATGTTACAAAAAATAATTTTACAGTGCAAATATGGTGGAGAGCAGAGGGCCAGCTATAATTGGGGCTCACTTTTCCATGGAATCCTGGTTAAATCATTGCCGTCCGATATAGCGGAAATGCTTCACGAAAATCACTTACGTCCTTTTTCCCAATATGTTTTATCCAGCTCGAATCAAGAGTTGACCTGGAATATCGGCTTATGGGACGCAGAAATAGCTAATCATATTATACAGGCGGTTTTGCCTTTGGTGCAGATAGAATTGCAGCATAAAGCCACAACCCTGGAAGTTACAGGAGTTAAGAGATCCAGCCAGAATGAATACGAGTATTTCAACCATTATTTTGCTACGGAAAATCCCTGTCGCCGTTATGAGATAGAGTTTCTGACACCGTGTACCCATAAACAGGATGGATCATATGTATTATTTCCCACCCCGGAGTTGATTGTAAAAAGCCTTAATAATCGTTATTGCGCTTTTATGCAGGATGTATCTTTGGATGCTCCCGAAGCCATGGAGCAAATAGCCAAACATATTCACATTGTTCGTTATTCTTTGCATTCGGCTGTTTTTTACCTGGAAAGAACTAAAATTACTGGGTATATGGGCAGAATAACAGTGGTCATTAGTGGTACCGAACAACTGGCTCGATTGGCAGGTGCTTTGCTTTCATTCGCTGAGTATAGCGGATTGGGAATAAAAACTGCCCTGGGTATGGGTGGTGTAAAAATTAGGGCATTAGCGTAGATTTGCTGTTTTGCATCGCTAATAAACTATATCTTATGCGCCGCAAGCAGGAATTGGAAGAGAATCGAAGCAATGTAACGAAAGAGCCTAACTGGCTATTAGGGGTTGGATGATATATGGGATTAAATGGCACAATCAGTTTTAGCTCCGCAAACTGTCTTTTTAAAGCAGTCATAATGAGGTATAGCCACGACAGGATTAAAAACGAAGGACCCCTTTAAGGGGACGGAAACATCTTTTGCTGCAGTTCATCATCAAACACCCTGAATTAAAAACGAAGGACCCCTTTAAGGGGACGGAAACGGTATACTCTGCTGTAACCGTAGTGGTTGACTATCTGCCCATTAAAAACGAAGGACCCCTTTAAGGGGACGGAAACCTGCAACGCCACATTAATAGGGTCGTTCATTTGGATTAAAAACGAAGGACCCCTTTAAGGGGACGGAAACTTTAACCAATCCATCAATAGTATCCCTCCCTTAATAAACTAAGCCTTACTTCAAATATCGCTCGTTTTCTCACAATTTCATTTTCATTACGGACAGCCCATCTCTTGTTTGTTACATCTTTGTGTAATTATGGATGATGGTGAGTACGCTCCGTTAAGCCGCTTAGTTTCTTGTATTGTGGCCAGTGGGGATTCCACACCATCTCCTGGCAGCAACCCTCCCATGTCTTCCTGGGTCTAAAGCCCTTAATTCCTTCGTTCTGCCTATCCAAGAGGTGGAACGTCAGTCATGCTCCTAAACGGGGTCATTGCCCTCATGGTAAAATTCAACCTGACTGTCCCGGCTCCCGTTTTTATCGTGATTTTGATTCTTGAAGCTTTGTTCATCACTGCTTACTGAGTGGCTGTGAGTAGCCATTCTTACGCTGGCAATGAATGTTATAAACAATCGTTATGGTAAAGTCTCTATTGCCATTCTAGGCGGCTACTCTAATTGATTGTTCCATATCCCCCAGCATCTTCTCTGGGCTGTAATCGACGCCTTTGATTAGTATTGCATAGAAAACCCGGATCAGCTTACCGCAAAGGGCGATGATGGACTGCATCTTGTTAAGCGGATTATTCTCCCGCATTAGGTTTCTTTGGTGAAGTAGCCGAAACTCTTGGTTTTTTCCCAGTATGGCGATCATGGAAAAGAATAAGCTGTGCCTCAGTCGTCTTCTACCTCTGCGACTGATAGTGGTTCTTCCCTTGTGTTTACCAGAACTGTTCTCTACCAGATTGAGTCCAGCCAGCTTCTGTATCTGTCTAGGATCTTGGAACCTACTGATATCGCCTACTTCGCCGACAAAGGTGGCTGCTGTGATTAGGCCGACTCCTTTGATATCCAGGAGTTTGTCAGCATTAGGCACTTGCATCAGCAGTTCTTGCATGAGTTGTTCCAGCTTGTCGTATTGCTGACAGTACAGGTCATATTCTGCTAGCAGGTTTTGCAAACTAACCTCGGAGGCCACTTTCCCGCTAGTTCGACCTACACTTCTACTTGCCACCTTTACCAGTCTTTCTGCACGTTTTAGGCTGGCGCGCTTCATTTGCTTTCTCCACGTCTCTACAATCTTATCAACACCCATTTCCATAACCTTCTCTGGTGTTGGAAAGCTTCTGAGAGTTATCAATGATGCATTTCTTCTCCAGTCCTTGAAGACTGTTGTGAACTCAGGAAACCGGATATCTAGCCACCTAACGACCCGATTGTAGATAGAAGTCAATTGCTCCTGCAATCGTTCCCGTTCTGATACCGCTTCTCTTAGCTCTTGATAGATGTCGTCGGGTATGTACACTTCCCGATAACGCCCATCTTTCACCAACATGGCGATTGTTTTCGGGTCTTTACGATCGTTCTTGGTAGGGCTATTGTCATCCAGTTCCTTCGTTCGTTTGACGTGGAACGGATTGACTATGGCCAGTTTATGGCCTTGGCGTTTGAGATGATCCCCTAGCGTAAACCAATAATGTCCTGTGGGTTCGAAGCCGACGATGATACCCGTCTTTTCTTGCTGCTTGCATATATCACGCATCCACTGACCCAATCGCTCAAATCCTTGGTCTGTGTTGCTAAATTTCAGCAGCCTGGCTAGCTCCATCCCTCTGTAATCAAAGGCTCTTGCGTAGTGGGTCTCTTTGCCAATGTCAATTCCAACGACCAGAGTCTCAAATTTGATTTGCGAAATCTTTTGATTTTGTGTATTTTTCATATAGGGACGCCTCCTCAATCTTTTGTTTTGTGCCTTTCTGTGGGGATCAGCACAATTCAATTGTATTGATGGGCGTCTCTTTTTTCAAAGACCGTTCTTAAGCATTACAGGAATGCTCCTTATTAAATTAAAAACGAAGGACCCCTTTAAGGGGACGGAAACCTTTATTAATTCTTTATTAGATAATATTTGATGAAATTAAAAACGAAGGACCCCTTTAAGGGGACGGAAACCATATAGTTTTTTATAGCTATCGTCGACATGGTAATCATTAAAAACGAAGGACCCCTTTAAGGGGACGGAAACTTTATTAGCTTTATCTATGACTATTTTTACAAAAACATTAAAAACGAAGGACCCCTTTAAGGGGACGGAAACATTTATAACAGGAGGTCATCTGCTATACAAGTTATTAAATTAAAAACGAAGGACCCCTTTAAGGGGACGGAAACCTTAATTTACTTCCACAATCAGGACAATGAGTAGGATTAAAAACGAAGGACCCCTTTAAGGGGACGGAAACTAACGCCTCTTGGGTTTTTTCGAAACTGGTTATTCTACATTAAAAACGAAGGACCCCTTTAAGGGGACGGAAACTCCCTTTCTCCTTCGTTTCCCTCTCGCCCTTCTGGATTAAAAACGAAGGACCCCTTTAAGGGGACGGAAACTCCGCTGGAGGGGATGATTCAAGGACAAAGTTCCATTAAAAACGAAGGACCCCTTTAAGGGGACGGAAACAAGATATGAAGGTCAAATATGTTATCAGGTACATGGAATTAAAAACGAAGGACCCCTTTAAGGGGACGGAAACTGCATTCCGCTGGAGTGGATGATCCAAAGACAAACTACATTAAAAACGAAGGACCCCTTTAAGGGGACGGAAACGCGCAATTCTTTGTAGTACATTCGAATTCCTTGTAATACATTAAAAACGAAGGACCCCTTTAAGGGGACGGAAACCAGCGGCAGTGATTGACTATCTGCTGTACTATCTGGTATTAAAAACGAAGGACCCCTTTAAGGGGGCGGAAACCCTCTGGATTCTGCCTTCAGAGCTTTAAACCTTTCAACATTAAAAACGAAGGACCCCTTTAAGGGGACGGAAACACTATGTTGCATACGGCATATGCTTCTTTCAAGGCATTGATTAAAAACGAAGGACCCCTTTAAGGGGACGGAAACCAACGATTGCTGGGCTATTGAATTGTTTCATTAGCGGATTAAAAACGAAGGACCCCTTTAAGGGGACGGAAACTCAAGTTTATTTTGGGAGGTGATGATATTGAGTTTTCTATATGTTTATGAGCGGTCTGCAAAAATTGGAGTACAGGAAAATTGTGTTGTGGTGGAAAGCAAAAAGGAAAATCTGAAACGTATCTTGCCAATTGAGGGAGTGGAGAATGTAATAATCTTCGGTGATGCTTCACTTAGTTCCAATTGTGTAAAGCAATTTATGGAAAGAGACATCAATCTAACCTGGCTTTCGAGCCGAGGAAAATTTTATGGACGTCTGGAATCCACGCGAAATGTTAATATTTATCGGCAAAGAAAGCAATTTGCTTGTGGCGAGGATGATGAATTTTGCCTGGCTTTGGCCAAAAGGATAATTCTGGCCAAAGTGAAAAACCAGATTACCATTTTGCGCCGTTATCGAAGAAACCGGCCTGAAAAATCAGTGCAGAAAATTATTGATGCTATGGCCAAGCTATTACCTATAATGGAGCGAGTTCACAATAAGGACGAATTGATGGGACATGAGGGAATGGCGGCTCGGTATTATTATCAAGGTTTAGCTGAATTAGTTGAGCCTGATTTTGCTTTTTCGGGAAGAAACAGACAGCCTCCCCGAGATCCTTTTAATTCCCTTTTGAGTTTTGCGTATACTCTATTAATGTATGATTTATATACTGCTGCAGTAAATCGGGGATTAAATCCTTATGCCAGCTTTCTGCATAGCATTAGAAGAGGACATCCAGCCTTATGCTCGGACTTAATGGAAGAATGGCGAGCGATTTTAGCGGACTCATTAGCACTTTATGTTACAAGTAAAGGAATAATTAAGCGAGAAAACTTTGAGAAGCCCAATGAGGAGGGTGGGGTATATTTAGATGGTATCGGTTCCAAGGCCTTTATCGCTGAATATGAAAAAAAGGTACGTGGTCGATCTAATTACCTTGCTTATGTTGATTATTCTGTAAGTTTTCGGAGAGCTATGGAAATGCAGTGTCAACGTTTGGCTAAAGCTATTGAAGAAGGAGATCCAAGTATATATCAACCGGTGGTGATCAGATGATTCATAGTACGAATCGAATTTTCCTCTTTGATGAATTTATAGCGGAAGAGAGGCGAAAATACTTGGTTGTAGTAATTTATGATATTGTGGATAATCGCCGTCGTGCAGCCTTTGCCAAGTACTTGAAGGGATTTGGAGTGCGTGTACAAAAATCAGCCTTTGAATGTATTTTGCCTGATGCGAAATATCAAAAGTTGCTTAAAGGGATACCCAAATTAATAGATAAAGAAGATCAAGTCAGGGTGTACAAATTGACTAGCAATGCTGACATCAGAGCCTGGGGAACAGTTGAGTTGCTTGAAGAGGAGGAAGTGGTAATTCTATAGTTTCGTTGATATGTAGGAAAATCAATTTTGATAAATAAAGAGGTGAATGTTTTGCCCAAGATATTATTTGAGACTTTTGCACATTAGTTAAGACCCAAAATAATGGGGTTTGAGTCGTACAGAAAAAGGACTTCACCCCCATTTTGCCGAATTAATAAGTGACAAAACAAATAACCCGTAGGAGGCGAAGTCACTTATGAATATTCGACAGAACTGTATTTTCTCCTTTGAAGACGCATTAAAAATACAACCGAAATCAAGGCTTGAGAAAATAATTAACACCCTTGATCTAAAACCAGTTCTTTGCAAATTAGATAAACCTGGCGAGATAAGAGTTGGACCAAAACCATACCCAGCCTATGCGATGTTAAATGCCCTGATAGCTATGAGACTAGAGAACATGGGTACCTTTACTCAACTGGTTGAACGACTTACTTATGATCCTCATCTACGGTATGTTTGCGGTTTTGAACCATTTGGTACCGCGCCTAGCAAATCATGTTTTAGCCGGTTTTATTCAAAACTTGCTCAGAGCGGTTGTTTAGAAACATTGTTTACTTCCCTGGTTAAACAAGCAGAGGAAATGGGCCTTCTTGATCTTAGTTCAGTAGCAATTGACGCTACCAAGGTAGAAGCTTATGAAAAGTCCGTTCCCCGCAAGAATATCATCCAGGATGGTAATGCCGCTGATTGGGGTATTAAGAGTGATACCAACGGCAACCCTATCAAGTGGTTTGGCTACAAGCTCCATATTGGCACCGATGTAAGGTCCGGGCTTCCCATAGCAATGAAGGTAACGCCGGCCAATTGTTCTGATTCCAGTGTAGCTTTGGAGTTGGTTGAGAAATGTTGTGCCAATACTCAGTCCAAAATAGTTTACTTCCTGATGGATGCTGGCTATGACCACCGTGAAATATATTCTGTAATCAGAGATAAATACCACGCCCAAGCTATCATTGCCCTGAATAAGCGGGGTGCTAAACAACCTCCAGAAGGTTTTGATTGGGATGGAACTCCCATCTGTTCTGCTAGGTATCGGATGGTGTACTGGGGTTCCTATCAGGGAGTAAACAAGTTTAGATGTCCTCATATTATGGGTAAATGCGACTGTCCTTTTGGCTCCGCCTGGTGTTCTGATAGCAACTATGGAATGGTGGTAAAAACTAAAGTTAAAGACGATCCCAGGTTATTTTCAAGTCCCCACCGGGGCTCTGCTAACTGGCAGAAGCAATATAATTTGAGAACCTACTCAGAACGCTGTTTCAGCCGTTTTAAGGAAAACTTGGGTTTAGAAGACGGGCTAAACGTTAGAAAAATAACTAAGGTTGAAACCCACGCTTATCTCTGCGCTATAACTATGATTGCAGCTGTAATAGCAATAAACCAAGACAGCAGTACTAGATCATCAGCAGCATAATATTTTATCAGTTTTTTAAGAACTATCCCTTTAAAGGGAGGAGTATGCCCAATTACTGAAATTATTTATTAACGAATGTAACTAGATTGACTAACTGTAATTTACTGTAAAGCGGTGGCGCTGTGTTACTCAAATATTTGCTTTTGCTATACGGATTTTTTTGAGTTATGCAAAAGTCTCATTTAGTACTTTGGGGATGACCGACCCAATAAAAAATGATTATGATGGACCATTATTACATATCATGCGTCATTATAAACCACAAAAGGTGTATTTATTTATGACCAAGCGGGTATGCGAGTTGGCTGACCAGAATGATCGTTACCGCGTCCATGCTATGGAACTATGTAAAAAAGAAAGTTACGATTGTGAAATAATTGAACTGCGTTATGAAGAAATTGATAACCCCCAACAATTTGACATTTTTTATCCTGTTTTTGAAAAAGAGCTTATAGATATACATAACGCAAATCCTGGTTGTGAGATACTAATTAATCTATCTTCGGGAACACCGCAAATGAAATCAGCCTGCCATTTGCTAGCCTTAACAACACCATTTCCCGTTATTCCTATTCAGGTGACTACTCCTAACGAAAGTGAAAATTACGGTTCCGCTAATTATGACTTGGAGACTAGCTGGAAAAACAATCTCGATAATGATCCGGAGTTGGGGACTAATAATAGAACGCAACTGGTAGAATCGGACAACCTTCGCTACCTTTTTTTGCGGGAAGCAGCCATAAGCAATATTAATGCTTTTAACTATTCTTCGGCTCTGGCTATTCTTGCATCGGTTGCAGAATTTGTGCCAGAGGATGTTATTCATTTATTAATGGCCGCTCAACATCGCAAAAATATGGATTTGCGTGAGGCCAAAAAAAGAAGTCGCCTGGCTAATTATGATCTCTTTCCAGTTAAGTCGGGTGATGCTCAGGAACTGTTTGAATATTTGCTTTTACTGGATTTGCAACAAAATTCCGGCCAGTTGATGGATTTTGTACGTGGCATTTCGCCGGCTTTAAGCAGATTGTTTGAGTGCTTTTTACGGGAAAAGTGCCAGCGGCAGGTCAAGTTGGATTATTGTGTAAATAAGCGGCATGAACCCGACCACTACTGGTTAAAACGCGACAAACTGGCGGAGAAAGATCCTTCGTTGTTATGCTATTATGATTTAAGGTTTCCCAATGGTTTTAGAGATAGTGATTTGTCCTGTTCTACCCTATTACCGATGATTGAATTTGATTGCAGGCCAGGGGGAAGATTTCCTAATGAAAAGGTTTTATTGAAGGCGCAGTATATGCGAAGTGTGGAGGAAAAGATTAGGAATCCCGCTGCCCATAATATAGTTGCGGTTAAGGAGAAACAGTTCATGCAATTGGTTGGTATCTCAAGTGCATCATTAGTTAAGGATATGCAATGGATGTTTAAAATCACTTATCCCCAGTACTTTAATACTTTGGAGAATGTATGGAATAGTTACAATCGGATGAATGAATATATTATTAGTAGGCTGAAAGCTTGATACATAAGTTATTTTTAAGTATATATCTCCAAATTTATACTGTTCTAAGCATTCTGCATCTGCCAATTCCGCCACATCTACATTAACCCCCATTTTTTCCTTACTGGTGTATACTCCCGTCTTTGACACTTAGAGAAGAGAAAAGAGCTCGCAAACCCCTAAAGTAAGGAGTTTGCGAGCTCTTTATGCATTAATTAAAAGTGAGTAATATTTGTCTAAGACTTAGTAGCTTTAAAAATATTTTTCATCTGTCGCATGGTGAGTATCTGGTAGTCAGTACGGAAGCCAAAAGCATCATGAAGGCTGTCGGTGAAGTCCGTTCTCATATAGGTGGGGACGAACCCCTCCCCCTTGACCTCATAGAAATTCATGTCCCGCAGCCCCTGAACGATCTCGCTGCACGTGTACTGCTCGCCCAGCTTCTTCTCCAAGAGTCGGTAGACCACCAGCGCGATAAAACATGTAATGAAATGCGCCGTTATCCTGTCGTCGCGGCTGAGGTATACCGGCCTAGCCCTAAACTCGCTTTTCATGATTCTGAAGCATTCCTCGATCCGCCAACGCCTCCTGTTTACCGTAAGGAGGGCAGCGGTGTCGCCGTCAAGGTTGGTGCAGACCGCGTAGAAGCCATCAAAAGCCTCCTCTTTCTGGATGACAGAATTATCGATTTCATATACCGCCTTGCTGGCGACCTCCCCCTCTGGGGTGATGCTGGTTTTCTTGATAAAACGCTTGTAGTCGTTTTGGTTCACCTTCTTCAACTTGCCCAAATTCGTATCAAGGACTTTGCGGGCACGCTCAATTTGGGCGTTCCTGACCTTACGCTGGTAGTTTTGGTACTTGAGCGAAAAAGACACAATAAGCTTCTGCTCCAGCCCATCCTCCACAATCCAGCGTTCCTTGTAAAAAATCTTTTCCAGGTCTTTTTTCTCATCAATCTTGTCCAGACTGTATATGGAGCTGTCGTCCGGGAGGTGCCAGCCCTCAGGGCTCAATGCCCATTCCTTTAGGTGCTTCTTCAGTTTCTTGATCGATTGCGTAGTGATAAAAGCTCGCTCGCCCTGGTTGTTGAACTGCCGGTTGCTATTGGAGGCGAGCCCGGCATCGGTGCAGACGATGAACTTGGAGCAATTAAAGTCAGACAGTATTTTCTTCTCCAGCGGCTTTAGAGTCAGCTGCTCGTTAGTATTGCCTTTGCCGATATATACAGCCAGGGGCACCCCGTCCCCATCCATGAAAAGCCCCATCTGGACAATGGGGTTGGGGCGATGCTCTTTGGAGTAGCCGTATTGCTTGATGCCTGACTCCTGCTCTATTTCGAAGAAGTAATTGGTGCAGTCGTAGTACAGCACCCGGGTGTTCCTCTTTGATACTGCCAGGCTGTTGGAATAAAGGGACGCCTGAATAGAGTCAGCCTCTTTGGCTATTATCTCCAACGCACGGTAGATTTGGTGGAGGTCAAACGAGGGCTGCTCCATGAACCTTGATGAAAGTTGGTAGGTAGAAAGCTTGGAGGAAGGGTAGATAACCCTCGCGTAGACAAGCCTGGATAGGATGGAATTCAGGTCGTAAGAGAAATTGTACTTCTTAGCGATAGCCCAGCACATTTTATCAAGCTTCAGTTCGTGATATATCTTCTGCAAAAAAAGGTACCCGCCGTTGAATAAGCGCTGCTGGCCTTTGTCGATAATCTTGACCGGGGAATACTTGACCAGGACTTCGCGTTTGTTCAGCTTTTCCTTCTCGTTAAGCTTTGCGATATACTCCTTGGCCCACTCGATAGGATCCCTGCCATCCAGCTTTTTATTAAGCTCCTCGACCGTGCCGAGACTTTCAACGACTTTAGAAGAATGGATACCGTTTTCGTAGGTGGATTTAATGACATAAAGGGAAGTGGAGTTCTTAGACTTGGAAATTGACAGCCGCATATTAATGCCTCCTTTCCCTCTAATTATCTCACATTACTCAATATTACTCAATAATATTTATGAAAATTTGACAGAAAAAAATAAAGAAAGCCCCTATTTCAAAGGCTTCCTTGCTTCCTCGTTTTTATTCAAGTGTCAAAGACCCGGCTGAAAGCTTGATACATAAGTTATTTTTAAGTATATATCTCCAAATTTATACTGTTCTAAGCATTCTGCATCTGCCAATTCCGCCACATCTACATTAACCCCCATTTTTTCCTTACTGGTGTATACTATTTATTGAGAGTTAAATTTCTACAACATTAGTAATATTTTTTGTAGCAAGAAACGGAGGAATGAATGTGACAGTTGTGAAGAAATTATCTCATGCTGGTTCCTGGCGGGAAGACTACCGGCAAAAGCTTTGCTCAGCGGAAGATGCTGCTGCCTTGATAAAAAACAATGACATAATTGCTATGGCGGGAGGGACATCCATCCCCAAAGGTTTTGCAACAGCGCTAAGCAAGCGAGCCCGGGAGTTATTCAATATTACTCTTCTCCAGGGCTTTTCTCTTTGTAATTATGAATTCATGCAGCCTCAATTCAAAGAACATATTCATATAGAAACTTCTTTTGTTGGGCTTACAGAAAGAAAATGCATTCAAATGGGACTGGCGACTTATGTGCCCATTCATCTACACAAGTTGCCTGCGTGGTTGGATAACAGAGGACCTAATGTTGCAGCCCATGCGGTGACTCCGCCGGACGAAAACGGTTATATGAACCGTTCCTGTTATGCTGGTCTATGTCACCGGCGAAGTCTTGAAAATGCTAAAACAGTTATTGTTGAGGTTAATCCTAATACGCCCTGGTTATGTGGTGATGATTTCAAGCTTCATGTATCTGAAGTCGATTATATAATTGAAAACCCCTTTGAGATGGAAGAAATAAATGATATTCCTATAAGCGAAAACGAAAGTCAGATAGCTGCTTTCGTAGCGGATATGATTCCTGATGGCAGTACCATTCAACTGGGACTGGGGGGCCTGGCGAATGCTGTAGGACATTTATTAAAAGAAAAAAAGGATTTGGGGCTTCATGCCGAAGTAATATCTAATTCGATGATGCAACTTATGAAACTGGGGGTAATAAACAACTCCCGGAAGAATTTTTACCCGGGTAAAGCTCTGGGTTGCTTTGCTGTAGGTAACCGGGAGCTTTGGAAATATATTGATCATAATGAAAACTTCTGCTTCCGTGAGGTTGACTATATTAATGACCCGCAGGTAATTGCTCGTAACCACGGTCTGATTTCGGTCAACAATAGTTTAATGATGGATCTTACCGGGCAGGCAGCTTCCGAATCGATAGGTTCTTTCCAATATAGCGGTACCGGGGGACAGGTGGATTTTGTACGCGGAGCGGGACTATCTCCGGGAGGGAAAAGCATATTATCTTTAAACTCAACCTACAAAGGCAAGGATGGGAGAATAGGTTCGCGAATAGTGCCCGTTCTACCTGAGGGAACCGTAGTCTCTACCTCCCGCAACGAAGTGCAATATGTAGTGACCGAATACGGGGTGGCCAATCTCCGCTGGCAGAGCATAAGCGAGCGGGCGAAGCGGCTTATTGCTATAGCCCACCCTGATTTCCGGGACAGTCTTCGCTTTGCGGCCAGGAAGCACGGCTGGATATAGTAGGCATGGGGGTAAATAAGGTGGAGAATAAAGAGTTGATAAGGGGATTTTATAACAGGATAGGAATTGCCTTATTCGTGGTATTTTTCCTGTTGCTGGCTTTCCCGGCAAGCGGTGAAGCAGCCAGCAAGCTGGAACAATTTCCTGCGGCTAAAGAGGCCGGGCAGCCGGGCCAGTTGTTGTGGAAGCTGTCAGGGTTAGGTAAATTAAGTTCAGATATCATCTTTGCTCCCAATGGCAACCTGCTTTTTCCCTCTAACAATAAATTGAATTGCGTTAATCCCGAAGGGAAACTGATATGGGAGATGCAGGGCAAAGGGAAGGGCATGCTGGGAAAACCGATTCTGACCGAAGCCGGAGGTGTTTATTTCGCCAACGGGTCCGTCATCCAGGAGGGCAAATTGAACGGAGCTCTGGGTTGGGATTTTTCCGTCTATGCTGATGGGAAAGCACAGAAAACACCCTTATTGGCCCGCGGTCCAGGAAACATATTATACTTGCCCTTACCTGACGCCCTTTATGGGGTCGATACGGTGGGACACTATGTCTGGATGCTTTCACCCTGGGAATCTTCAGACGGTAAAACCAGTAAGTTAATTAATCCCAGAACATTTTTGGCCTGTACTGCTGATGAGCAGGCTTTTTATCTTGTTTTCGGGGACAAGGCGGGCAATTACAAACTGGCGGCCATAAATGCCCAAGGGGAATACCTGTGGAAATACTGGTTGGGGGATATAAGCTCCGCTTTTCTTTTAGCAGATAATGAAGGAAAACTCTATGCCAGCGTGAATTTTAAGAAGGCAGCGCAGGGCAGCAAGGGAGGAAAACTGAACCAGGCAAAGGTTTACTGTTTTAAGAATAGCAGTGGCAATTCCCCCATCTGGAGCAATTCTTTCTCAGTGGCTAACCAGGTAACAGCGCCGGTACTGGGTAATTCCAAAACCCTGTATTTTACAGGTGGCAATAAGCTTTATGCTCTTGATACGGAAAAGGGCAAAGTCCTTTGGGATACCCCGTTGCTCAAGCTGGTATCCACCCCGGCTGTAAGCCAGAATGGTTATATTTATGGAGGCAGCAGTGACGGCGACCTGTTTGCGGTTAAGCCATCAGGGCGTTTAGCCTGGTTTCGCCAGCTGGATGGGGCGGTGGAGAGAGCCCCTTTAATAGGGCCGGATAACTTTATTTATGTTCATACCGCTAAAGGAAGTCTTTATAAAATCAAGGACAATTTTAAGGAAAGTTAATAAGAAAAGTGAGAAGTACTTTTATCATCGCTGTTTGTACGGCAGAAGACAAATACAAATAATGAGGTGAAGTCTGAAAGAAATTCTTTCATCATGTTTTGTGCCTGAGCGTTAGCGAAAGGAATGGTGATAAATATAATTGTTTTTAAGCAAAAGCCAAAGTGGAAAAGAGCAATAATGGCAAACTTGCTGGTTTTATTTCTGATGATTCAACCAGTGAGTTCAGTTATGGCTTTTAGTGATATGGAGGGGCATTGGTCCAAACCGGTAGTTACCCGGGCAGCTACGCTTGATTTCATTAAGGGTTATCCTGACAATAGCTTCCAGCCGGAAAAGGAAATCAGCCAAATGGAAGCCCTGGTTTTATTTATGCGGGCCGTAGGTCTGGGTAATGAAAAAACTACCGCCAAAACAAGCAAAAAGGAAGCTCCCCGGCCGCTTAAAGCTCCGGAAGTACCCTGGGGACAAAACTATATGGATACGGCGGTTAAAAATGAACTGCTAGATGATAAATGGATATCTTCCTTTCAGGCTGATCGCCCGGCTACCCGGCTTCAGGTAGTTTCCTTACTTTGTCGTCTTCTGCAATTGCCGCTTCCAGATTCCGTCTCTTCCGGACAGAATGCCTTTTCCGATCTAGACAACACTTCCTCCGAATATATTCCATATATAATAGCTTTATCCCAGGCCGGTATTATGAAAGGCTACGAGGATGGCACTTTTAAACCTGAGCGCAGTTTAAAACGCAGTGAGGCCGCGGCTCTTTTGAGCAGTTTAATGGAACAGAACTGGGTTAAGACAGATGCTTCCAGGATACTGGAAGGCTGGGTAGAAAAAATCATTGTAGATAAAAATAAAAGCGAGATAGAACTACGCTCTCTTTCCGGAGTGAAAAAAGTAAAGGTCGATCCTGGCCTGCAGTGTTTTGCCGGAGCAGGAGAATGCCAGTTGCGTGATACTTTAGACTACCGGGCGGAGGTTTTGTTGAACCAGAAAAAGCAGGCCGCTTGCATCTCTATAATCGAAAAAAGGAAGTTTATTGCTGTTGAAGATAAGATAACAGGTACCGTCAAATCAGTCTTAATAGGTTTAGACAGCGTACTGGTACTAAGGGATTTGAATTGCGAGGAAAGACGGCTTCCCTTGTCCTGGGGGGCGCTTATTGATAGTGAGGGTAAAGCCAAGGCTAAGGATTTTACTTCTTTGAAGCCGGGTACTTTTGTCACTGCCCAGCTGGCAGAGGGGCAGGTGCAAAAAGTAACGGTTTTAGAAACCAAAACGATTTCCGGTACTATTCAAGATTTAAGCGGGCGCAGGCTAACCCTGGCGAAAAAGGGCTCCAGCTCCCAAATCGGTAAACCGGAATGGTTTAATTACTGGGATCGTGCCCGGATGGTGGACAAAGATGGACGAGCTATAGGTGGGGTTTCAAGAGGTGATGCTATAAAGGTTACTTATCTCGATCCCAACCCCGGGGAAATAGATGATGAAATACCTTTGGAAATAATGCTTAGCTCCCGGCCGGCCCTGAAAAAAGTCAAGGCTGAGGTGGAAAAGCTCACTATCTTGGACAATTATTATAAGTTGACCGTAAAAAAGAATAAAGTCTATGAAGTGGATAAAACGGTGCAGGTTTATTCTTCCAACGGTGGTGAGATTCAATTCAATAGTCTTAATGCTGGCGATAAGGTAGAAATGGAAGTTGACGGAGCCGGGGTGGTAATGAAGATTATCCTTTTGTAATAGTTGCAAATCCTTTACATCAGCCTTTAACCCGTTCGATTTTCATGCAAAAGCCATCCTCTTGGAATGAAACGCCAACAGGATGCGGAAGCTGTCCAGATATTTATCTAAATCCTCGGCGGACGCGATTTTGTATGATTACCATAGTCCAACGGCCTTGCTGTATGGCTCCAAGTACACCCCCTTTTTTTTCTTACTATTTATTCCATAACATTACATTACAATTATAACGAGGCGAGTTGCTTATCAAAGCCGGAGAATAAATTTATACTTTTTCACAGCTCTCTGTTCGGCGTTAGGATACAGTTTTATATCGAGATATGTGATTTCATGTAGTTTTCTACTTGCCAGGATGCATATTTAGTATTATTATTGGATATCGTAAGGCTAATTTCTCACTTGAAATGGTCTGACAGAAAAGTTATAATACTCTTTGCGGGCGGGTGTAGCTCAGTGGTAGAGCCCCAGCCTTCCAAGCTGGTTGCGAGGGTTCGATTCCCTCTACCCGCTCCATATTTATGTCCCCGTAGCTCAGCTGGACAGAGCAACGGCCTTCTAAGCCGTGGGCCGGGGGTTCGAATCCCTCCGGGGACGCCACTTAAATTGTCCGGCCTTTACATGGTGGATGTAGCTCAGTCGGCTAGAGCACCAGATTGTGGCTCTGGGGGCCGTGGGTTCAAGTCCCATCATCCACCCCATTTTACCCTTGACAGCCCGGTAGTATCTTAGATATACTCAGTACCGTTGGGGTGTAGCCAAGCGGTAAGGCAACGGACTTTGACTCCGTCATTCGTTGGTTCGAATCCAGCCACCCCAGCCATATATTATTAAGGGCCATTAGCTCAGGAGGTAGAGCACCTGACTTTTAATCAGGGTGTCCCAGGTTCGAGTCCTGGATGGCTCACCATCGAACAGATCGGGCTTTGAGCATGTTCTCAAGGCCCGTGTTTTTTGTATTTTGACCATAATTTGACCACAAATATGGATAAATTTTGGGTTCCGATGATTGGTTCGAAGAATTACCGTTCCATGCTTGATAAACCAGCATTGGAGCTTCCGGATTATTACACCTTAATAAAGATAGATTGCTGCCTAAACAATAAGATCACAGGGCAATAAGCTGTTAGCGCAACTTCATTACTTTTAGCAATATTGGGAAAGATATACGGTAATTGCCTTTGCAATAGCTGCTGCTACTATGAACGATGCAAAAATAGTTACCGGTGATCCTGAAATACAGTTGGCAAGCTCAAAGCTGGGTTTTAAATTAATGTGGCTCCCCCCCAAAAAATAAAATGGCCAGCTGTTTTATTTACGCCTTAATCCCATAAGCGCGTCAACCTTACCCGGGTGCAAACGCGCGATGCGGACAAGCTTTCCGCCGCTACGGTTTCCGGCATTGAAATGATCGAAACCATTAAGGCCAGCGGCGCGGAAAACGGCTATTTTGAAAAATGGTCGGGCTATCATGCCAGCGTCAACACCCAGTCCGTCAAATTTATCCGGCTGAATCAATACCTGGGCGCGGTGCCCGGCCTGGTCTCCTCCCTGGTGAACACATCCCCTCGTCACAAATTCGCCCGGAAGGTTTCACATAATAAGCTGTACTCTGTTGATTCCGTCTTCATAAGCTGTAGAAATATTCTTTGCAAAGTTCTCTATAATAGCAAGGGGTATGCTACCGGCGGCAGCGGCAAACAGATCATAGGCCGGGCCTTCAAACTCCGCCTGTACGGTAAGCTCTGTGGTTAGCTCCGAATACTCCAAGGTAAGTGCGATGCATGCACTGGGAAAGGCGTCGAGCAGAATGCTGGAAAGCAGTTCCTCACAAACCAGCTGAACGTTCTTGATCTTCTGGTCGGCAAAGATCTGCCTGGTTAGAAAACTTTCTACCCGGGCGTTAAGCTCGTACAGGTCAAAGCTTTTTCCCGGGACTTCGTAAATAAAGGAAGTTATCTTTTTTATAAAAGCCCTGGTCCTCGGTTTTTGGGGTAAATCAAAGACTGGGCGGGTGAACCATCCTCATAAATACCTTTTTCGTCCATGTAGAAAACCCGGCTGGATACATCCCGGGCGAATTTCATCTCATGGGTCACAATCATCATGGTTAGCCCGTCTGCGGCAAGCTTGCGAATAACGGCCTGAACCTCACTGACCATAGTGGGGTCGAGGGCGGAGGTTGGCTCATCAAACAGCACGATTTCCGGCTGCATGGCCAGGGTACGGGCAATGGCAGCTCGCTGCTTCTGTCCTCCGGAAAGTTCATCGGGAAACGCTATGGCTTTTGCGCCCAGCCCGACCATTTCAAGATATTTCATCCCTTCTTCATATGCCTGTTTACGGGGCACCTTCAAAAGACTGACCGGAGCCAGCATAATATTCTCAATAATCATAAGATGAGAAAAAAGGTTAAAGGATTGAAAAACCATGCCCATCTTCTGCCGGAGCTTGGAAACATCAGCATTGCGGCTAAGAATATTTTGTCCGTCTATGGTAATTTCGCCTCCTGTCGGTCTTTCCAGGAGATTGATACAGCGCAGAAAAGTTGATTTCCCACAGCCGGAAGGGCCTATAATAGAAATGACCTCGCCTTTATTTATTTCGGTACTGACATTTTCCAGTACCCTTAAATTTCCATAGCTTTTTGATAAACCCTTTATTGTTATCATGCAGACACCTCCTTTTCCGCCAAGCTTATGGCCTGAATGCCTTTTATCATCCGTTTGCGGCGTTTCGGATCAATTTGAATCTCCACCCGGCCCATCAGGTAAATAAACAGATAGGTCAGTACAAAGTAGATAAAGGCTGTGGCGAAAAGCGGAAAGAAGGCATCAAAGGTACGGCTGCGGATAATATCGCTCATTTTGGTAAGATCCTGTATAGCAATGTACCCAACCACCGAGGTCATCTTTACCATGCTGACAAATTCACCCTTATAAATCGGAAGAATATGCAGCATCGCCTGGGGCAGCGTTACCTTAAAGAATCCGGCATATTGGGAAAAGCCCAGTGCATATGCGGCTTCCAGCTGTCCCTTGTCGGTAGCGTCAATAGCCGTGCGGAAGATTTCTGCAGCATAAGCCGAAAAATTCAGGGAAAAGCCGACAACCGCAATTAATACCGGATCAATATCCACTTGCGCAAACAGTATGTAATATAAAATCATCAGAAGCAGCACAATAGGAATGCCCTGCACCAAGCGAATATACACCTGGGCGATTCCCGACAAGGTTTTCAGGTGTGAGCGGCGCATGGCGCAGCAACTTCCTCCGGTGGGGTTCCTTCCGGGACACCGATGATATAGCCGGTTTTGTTCAGGTCACTGACGCTTTTTATGTATTCAGTCTTCTGTCCGGAACAGGCGGCCACAAGAAAGATAAGGACACAGCTTATCAATATAAGTATGGTTTTCCTCACATTTTTAATACACTTCACTCCCCTATCCGGCATAATGTTAAGTATTTCCAGAATGTATATTAGAATTATAAACTAATTAGATGGGATTAATCGAGGGAAATTTTTAAAAGCATGGAAGAAAATGCAGAGCAGTTTCCACACAGTGCTGCAACGAGGTGGGGGGTTAGAACCCGCCACCTGTTTGGTTAATAGGCGCCCGCTTGGCGGGGATATTTTCACCTCGTTATATTGTATGCATTGTATGCAATTTATAGCGTGCTTCTCTTTTTACTATTCTTTCAATTCGTTTTTAGAATCATTTTGGTAAGGATTTCTAACTATATAAGACCCAATCGCCCGGTTTTACTGGTTTTCCCTTCTGAACCTGGCAATATGCTGGAATTTGCGACTTGACTTGAAAAAATAAGTAGCCTAGGCTATTAATATAAAATAAATTTATAGGCAGGCCGAAGTTTCTAGTATAGAAACGCGGGGAAACCATTTTTGGGGCGAGTTTCCGGTTCCTGGAGTAATGACGGCCAGGAAGGGGATAGGGCTAACCCGAGCCCGAGCCCGTCAGCTAACCTCGTAGGCGACACGGGTGTTGCAGGTTTTTATCTCATAAACCTTAAACATAGTTTGGATAAGTATAATCCAGCATAATCCAGGTTCCGCATTTGGCGGAGGGAGTTTTTTGCTCTCTCCTTGCTTTGTATTCCTGGCCCCACAAATTTATCCGTTTTTCTTGCCTGCCGGTAAGGAGTTTTTTCTATGCAACAATTACAAATCTTTTTGCGCCGCTCAGGCAGCAGGTGCTTGCTTATGTCGTTTCTGCTATTACTCTGCTTCTCCCTTTTTTTAATGGGATGTTCAAAGACCGGGGGAGATAGCGGAAGCCAGGACGGAAGCGACAAGCCCAGGCTGGTTCTGGTTGATGTTAGCTGGGATAGCATCAAAGTGCATAACCGGATAGTAGGCTATATTCTGCAACACGGTTATGGCTATCCCGAACCGGAGTACTTATTTGCGGAAACCCTGCCAGCTCTTCAAGGAATGGTAAAGGGAAATATCGATATTTACATGGAGGTTTGGGCTGACAATATCGAGGAAGCCTGGAAAGAGGCTCTGGCTTCAGGCAAGGTGAAGAACCTGGGCCCCAATTTCCCGGATGCTCCGCAGGGATGGTATGTACCGACTTACATGATAGAGGGGGATGCGGAGCGGGGGATAGAAGCGACTGCACCCGATCTTAAGAAAATCAGCGATCTGCCTCGTTATTGGGAACTGTTCAAGGACCGGGAAGTTCCGAGCAAGGGACGCTTTCACAATAGCCCTCCAGGTTGGAGTTGTACCAGCATAAACGGGATAAAAATAAAGAGCTATGGTTTGGATAAGAATTATAATAATTTTATTACCGGTTCGGACCCGGCTCTGGTAGCTTCCATGGTTTCCGCTTATGAAAAGGGTGAGCCCTGGTTTGGCTATTACTGGGAACCAACCTGGGTAATGGGCAAGCTGAAAATGACCCGCTTGGAAGAGCCGGATTTTGATGATGCCGTTTGGCAGGATGAAAGCAACCGGGCTTGCTCCTATCCGTCCGCTCAGGTCTTAATAGGAATTAACAGCGAACTGGAGAAAAGAGCTCCGGAAGTGGTGGAATTTTTGCAGAAATATGAAACCAGCCTGGAACAAAATAATGAGTTTCTGGCCTATATGAGTGACCACAATAATGATGAAAAAGCGGCTGCCGTCTATTTCTTGCAGAAGTACAAGGATGAATGGCACGGCTGGGTTCCAGCCGATGTAGCTGCCAGGGTGGACCAGGCTTTGGAAGAGGTGAAGTAGATGGGGATGCAGGATTTTAACCTGCTTGAAGTTGATCGACTTTGGAAAGTTTATCATAAAACGGAAAAAGCCTTGGACTTGTCTGATCCTGTGGCCATAGAAAAGGCTGAAGCTGCTGGAGCGGTAATTGCGGTTCGCGATGTTTCATTTCAGGTTAAACGAGGTGAGGTCTTCGTTATTATGGGGCTTTCCGGTAGTGGAAAATCAACCCTGATTCGCTGCCTCACTCGCTTGATTGAGCCCAGTGCGGGGGTTATCAGGGTAAGAGGAAAAGAGGTCACTTCTATGGATGCGGAAGAGCTAACTGTCTTTCGCCGGGGGGAAGCGGCCATGGTCTTTCAGCATTATGGTTTGTTGCCTCATCGCAATGTATTGGAAAATGTAGCCTTTGGGCTTAAATTAAGAGGCCTGGCGCGTGAGCTGCGGGAATCCCGGGCTCAGGAAGCGCTGAGGCAAGTAGGCCTGGCTGGTTGGGAGAAAAAATACCCGCACCAGCTTTCCGGTGGCATGCAGCAGAGGGTGGGTATAGCCCGGGCCCTGGTTCAGGATACGGACCTGTTGCTGATGGATGAACCCTTTAGTGGGCTGGACCCTCTGATTCGCCGGGAAATGCAGGATGAACTGATCAAGCTGCAGAAGGAGTGGCAAAAGACCATTATTTTCGTAACCCACGATTTGGGCGAAGCCTTGCGCTTAGGTGACCGCATGGCGGTAATGGGCGCGGGGGTATTTGTTCAGGTAGGACGGCCTCAGGATATAGTAATGCATCCGGCTGATGAATATGTGCAGCGTTTTGTGCAAGACGAGCAGCGAATCGCCCAATTACTGGATAAGGGCCGGGTGAGCCGGGTGCGGAGCATCGAAGCCCATGCCAGTACCCGGGTGGGGAAAGTCGCTGCCGGGAGGTGATAATTCTTGTTTCCATCAGATATTGAATTTCATGTAGCGCCGTATATCAGCGATTTTGTCAAGTGGATTACGGTGGCCTGGGAACCCTTTTTCACTGCTTTCAGCAACATGGTGCTGGGGATGCTGTTGCAGATAGAGCATATACTTGTGGCCATTCCATGGTGGCTTTGGATTATCGCGGTAATGGTGATTGCCTGGAGGCAGACCCACGAAGTGGTGAAGACCATTATGCCGGGTCTTTTGCTTTTCACGGTAGGAATTTTCGGATTCTGGGGAATTGCCATGGAAACTCTGGGCATTGTAATTGTTTCGGTTATCATTTCTTTGCTTCTGGGAATTCCTCTGGGCATCGCCATGGCGGTTTCGGATCGCTGCAATACCATGGTTACGCCAATACTCGATGCTATGCAAACTATGCCCAGTTTTGTCTACCTTATCCCAGCCTTGATGCTCTTTGGCCTGGGCAAGGTGCCGGGTGTAGTAGCTACCGTAATATATGCGCTGCCTCCGGTGGTTCGTCTTACCAACCTGGGGATTCGCCAGGTCCCATCTTCGGTGCAGGAGGCGGCATTGGCCTTCGGGGCTACTTCCTGGCAGTTAATGAAAGAAGTGCGTATTCCTCTGGCTATGCCCTCTATCCTGGCGGGAATCAATCAGACGACTATGATGGCACTGGCCATGGTGGTAATAGCCAGTATGATTGGGGCTGGGGGAATGGGAGAGGTGGTCTTAATCTGTACCAACCGCATTGATGTTGGGGGAGGTTTTGAGGCGGGCTGGGCTATAGTGGTTCTGGCCATTGTAATCGACCGCCTGACCCAGGGCCTGGCGCGGCGCTGGGATACCCCTGGGGTTTAGCCTGTACTGACCTGGGGATGATCAAAATGAATAGTCTGGCAAGTAAAATTAAATTGACAGCCTGTCCTGTTTTTACAAATAATGACAATGACTTATGTTAATATAATAAAGACATTATCCCCTCCTTAATTATAAAAGACGCCTGGCTCCGGCCAGGTGTTTTGTTTGCTGGGAAAGAGGAATCTCATAGTGGTAAATTTACTCTTTGTTCAATGCCCAAGCTATGGTACAATCATCGATGATACAGTAGAGTAGCAAGCAAATTGTCAACAGGATAGCCCTGGTTTAAAATACTATTACCAATAATTAAAGCATAAAATTCGTAAAATATGAGGTGTTGTATGAACTACAAGGAACTCTATCAGCGCAAGCTGGTTCCGGTGCTGGAAGCGCTGGAAGCGGTTAAAAGCAATCAGGAGATTGTCTGTAGCCTGGCTGCTTGTGAGCCGGTTACCCTCTTGAGTAATCTGCATCATATTAAAGACAAAGTGGAGAATGTTTCAGTAGTCAATGCCATGATGATGGGTGAATATGAATTTTTTATGAATCCAGAACTGGCAGGGAAATTTCTCTTGAACAGCTGGTTTTACAGCAAGGCTCCCCGCCAGGCCCACCCCCAGGGGAATGTATCCTATGTGCCGCTGCAACTGCATCAATTCAGCAGTAAGCGCATATTTCATCGCCGTCCCAATGTCTTCTTTGGTTGTGCCTCCCCCATGGATAAGCACGGTTACCTCTCTCTTTCTCTTTCTACTGTTTTGGAGAAAGATTTTGTTGAACAAGCTGATGTGGTAATAATGGAAGTCAACCCTCGTTTGCCCCGAACCTTTGGCGATACCCATGTGCATATTTCGCAAATTGATTATATTGTGGAAAGCGAAAGAGAAATCCCCACCATGGATCCACCGGTACTTACGGAAAAGGACCACCTGATCGGGGCTTATGCGGCGGATTTGATTGAAGACGGTTCCACCATTCAGATCGGGTTTGGCAGTATTCCCGGGGCGGTAGCGTACAGCTTAAGGAACAAAAAGGATCTGGGGGTGCATTCGGAGATGTTTAGCGATTGCATTCTGGATCTTTATGAGGCCGGAGCCATCAGCAACCGAAAAAAGACCCTGTGGAAAGATAAGTTTATTACCGATGTTGGACTGGGCAGCCGGAGGTTGTATGACTTTCTGGATGAAAACATGGCGGTGGAGTTTCACCGGGGAAGCATAGTGAACGACCCGGCCATTATCGGTCGCAATCATAAAATGGTATCCATCAACTCCATGTTGGAAATCGACTTGACCGGACAATGTTGTGCCGAATCGGTAGGTTCTCGTCTCTACAGCGGTACCGGCGGGCACAAGGAATTCGTTACCGGTGCGCAGGAATCGCCCGGTGGTAAATCTATTCTGGCCTTTTACTCTACGGCCCGGGACGATAGCGTTTCCCGTATTGTACCCTTCTTCGACCCCGGTACGGTGGTTACTACCTCCCGGGTGGATGTGGATTATGTTATCACCGAGTTCGGGGTAGCCTGTTTGCGGGGGCGCTCTATAAGGGAGAGGGTAAAAGAACTGGTCAATATTGCTCATCCTAATTTCCGCGATTATCTAAAAAGCGAGGCTGAGCGGCATATGATATGGTAGAGAAGGTGAGGGTTTCCTGGCGGCTCAAGAAGACTTGGACTGCTGAAGACTTCGTTAGGATTTGCCCTTTTTTGATTTGGGCCAAAAGAGATAGCAAAAAAGCCAGGCGGGTTTTTTAATCCCTCCTGGCTTTTTTAAATCGTGCTACAACATTACGGAAAAGGCTGATTCTTTATGGCGTGGGCATAGTGGGCATATTGAACTCCATAATCTGGGTTCCCTCAGGCAGTTCAAACATGGAATCAGGAATTCCCCCTACTTTAATGTTGCGGTATACTATCACCAATTTTTCGCCATCAGCAGTAGCTTCCATGCGGAGAGGTATGCCGTTTTCCTCCCACAACCAAACTTTGCTGGTCCCAGAATTGTCCGCGGTAATTTCGTAAACCAGGCACTTCTTTCCGTCAATAGTATCTTTGCCCACGTATTTCATCTTATCCGGGTTCATAGCCTCCAGGTCTTCTTGTGGGGAACTGGAACCATCCTGTTGGGCCATGGATATGTCCATCTTGGTAGCCATCTTTTGTTCCGGTTGGTAAACATAGACTACGCCTGCTGCACTATCGATTATATTAATAATCTTGCCGACGGCTTCCGGGCTCTCCATTTCGCTGCGCACTTTCTTCCCTTTAATCCAGGTTTTGACCAGCATCTTCTGCTCCCCTATCTGGGTTTCACAATCAAAGGACATTTCACTTACGGCTTTTCCTTTGCCCAGTAAATCCTTTAATATTGGTTCGCTGTCACTCAATTTGTCGCTGCTGGGGGCTGACGCCTCTTTATCAGCCGGGGCGCTGGTGTCCTGGGGTGCTGTACCGCAACCAGCTAATAATGCAGTAAACAGGAATAGGGCCAGCAAACACAGGGTTAAAGGCAGGTTTTTCTTCAAGTTCATCATCCTCTCTACTTTTTTATAATATATTCTTAACTCTATGCGTATTTCCTTCTTTTTTAGTTCGAGGATAATATTTACAGGGACGGTTCTACTGAAATATAACCTAACTAATAATCTACTTTTCATTGCTGTGTTGTGCTCTTTGGCCCATGGGGGGTAGTTAGGTATTGACTGAGTGCCAGGTTTCCTGGTACCTGATTCCCGGCCAGGTAGGAGAGGAGTAAGAGCTTATGCTATAATTATTCTGGTTGATACTTGGAAAGGGAGGGATAGATTATCGCTTTATCGCGTAACGATTCCTGCTGGTGCGGGAGTGGAAAGAAATATAAGAAGTGCCATATGGAGCAAGACCTTTACCTGGAGGATTTCAAGAGAAAGGGTATTCTGGTTCCGGAGCGAAAGCTAATCAAAACGGAAGCACAGATAGAAGGTATTCGCCGGAGTTGCCAGTTGACCAAGAGTATCCTTAACCTGGTGGAAGAAAGAATTGAAGCGGGAATCAGTACGGCAGAAATTGACCGCTGGGTTAATGATGCACTTGCTGCGGCCGGTGCCTATCCGGCAACGCTTAACTATCAGGGTTTTCCTGCCAGTGTTTGTACCTCTATTAATGAAGTAATCTGTCATGGTATTCCCAGTGCGAGAAAATTAAAAGAGGGTGATATCGTAAATGTAGATATTACCTCCATATTGGACGGCTATTATGGGGATGCCTCGCGGATGTTCATGATAGGCGAAGTCTCTGCCGAAGCTAAAAAACTGGTACAGGTAGCCCGGGAGTGCCTCTATCTGGGAATTGAGCAGGTCAAACCTTTTAATCGCATTGGGGATATTGCTTTTGCCATAGAACAGCATGCCAATAAACATGGTTTTTCCGTGGTGCGTGATTTTGGCGGACATGGGGTGGGGTTGGAATTTCACGAAGATCCCTTTGTACAACATTACGGCCCTCAGGACAGCGGCATGTTGCTGGTTCCCAATATGGTTTTTACGGTAGAGCCTATGGTCAATGTGGGGACTTATCGCTGCCGCAAACTGGATGATGGATGGACTACGATAACGGCTGACAATTCGCTGTCCGCCCAGTGGGAGCATACCGTGAGGGTAAGTGAAAACGGGGTGGAGGTAATGACGGAATAGCTTCCCAATGGGGGTTTTAATAGAGCTTTTTAAATATTCTGTGAGGGGGATTTTGATGAAAAACCAGAATTTAGTTGTCCTAATAATCCTGAGTCTGGTCATGCTCTTGCTTGCCCCGTTGGGTTCAGCCATCCCGGCAAACGCTGCTGATGCAGCCGATAACAGCTATTTGCAGGAAATGATGCATTTTATCAAAGACCGCTATTATTTTGAGGTCAATGAAGAGCAAATAACGCAGGGGGCACTCAAGGGCATGTTCCAGGGTTTGGATGACTACAGTGATTTTTTTACCCGTGAAGAAGCCCAGGTGATGCTCGAATCGGTGGAAGGTAATTATGAAGGTATCGGGGTAGCCCTATCCAAGGTGGACAACTATATTGTCATCACCCGGGTTTTTCCCTCTTCCCCGGCGGAAAGTGCTGGTTTATTGTCGGGAGACCGGCTAGTTACAGTCGATAAAAAAGATGTATTGGGCTACTCCGTGGAGCAGGTCAGTACATTGATCAGGGGCCCGAAAGATAGTTTGGTTAACCTGGGGATAGTCAGAAACGGCATTAAAAATGTAGTTGAGTTTAGAGTAAAAAGGGAAGACATCAAATTAAATCCCGTCCGCTATGAAAACCGGGGCGGAATAGGTTACATAGCTATTGACAGCTTCAATTCCAATACCGCAGAATTCTTGGTGACTGTCCTGGAGGCAGCGGAAAAGGATGGAATAAGCAAACTGGTTCTGGATCTGCGGGACAATACCGGCGGTGAAGTGACCCAGGCCGTGGCCGTGGCTCGTCACTTTGTTCCTGCCGGCCCCATAACCACCATTAAGTTCAAGGCAGCGGGTATGAAGGATAAGGTTTACACTTCGGAATTATCCGCCCCCCCATATAAGCTGGTGGTGCTGGTTAATGGCATGACGGCCAGTGCCTCAGAAATAGTAGCCGGCGCCATCCAGGATTCCCAAGCCGGGGTGCTCTTGGGAAGCAAAACCTATGGCAAAGCCAGGGTACAGGCCATTATTCCTCTGCTTAGCCCCGAAGCCTATCAAAAATACGCCCGTTTGTATCCCGATACCAGCCTGGATAGCAATGAAATGTTGATTCATCACGGCATTCAAGCCACTGACCGTGAAATAATGGGATGGGCCAAGATTACCACCGGCATTTATATCACCCCATCGGGAAAGTATATTGACGGGCAGGGACTGCTTCCAGACATTAAGGTTTCAGATCCCACGCCGCTTAATGGTTGGGAAATAAGCAACCTGATGCCGCTGGAAAAGAGCGGCAAACCCGCACTGAATAGCAGTTCCCTGGAGGTTTATAACGCAGAAAAAATCCTTTCCGCCAGTGGCTATGAACTGGATAAACCCGATATGACACTGGATATTAAGACTTTTAACGCTATTAAAAAATTTCAGCAAGAACAGCGGCTTTATCCTTCCGGCATCTTGGATTTCACTACCCAGGAGGCCTTGAACCGGAAGCGGCAGGAGCTAATAAATTGCTATGACCAGCAGTACGCCCGGGCCGTGGAATACCTGCTAGGGAGATAAAGGGACTTATTTTGCTGAAAGGAGATGGCCATGAAGATAATTCACACTTCGGACTGGCATTTGGGTTGTTCCCTGCGAGGACGCAAAAGGTATGAAGAATCGGCAGCGTTTCTGAACTGGCTGGGTGAATTGCTGGAAAAAGAAAGTATCGATGTCCTGCTGGTGGCAGGGGATATTTTCGATACCACAACTCCCAGCAACCGGGCCCAGGAGTTGTATTATCGCTTTCTCTGCCGCGTGGCCGAGTCTCCTTGCCGGCATGTAGTAATAACAGCGGGAAACCACGACTCTCCGACTTTTTTGAACGCTCCGCGTGAATTGCTGCGCTATTTGCAGGTATACATAGTGGGGAAGATCGGAGAAAGCCTGGATGATGAAGTTTTGCTCTTGAAAGATGCGCAAGGGGAAGCGGAATTAATCGTTGCTGCGGTTCCCTATCTGCGGGATCGGGATATTCGCAGCGTGGAAGCAGGTGAAAGCCTGGAGGATAAAGCCCGCAAGCTGGTCGAGGGAATACGCTCCCATTATGAGCTGGTGGGACGGCGGGCGGAAGAAATCAGGGCTGCTTTGTCGGGGCCGATTCCGGTGGTGGCCATGGGGCATTTGTTTGCTGCCGGGGGAAGTACGGTGGAAGGTGACGGGGTCAGGGAGCTCTATATCGGTTCCCTGGCCCATGTAGGCCGTGATTTTCCGCCGGTTTTCGATTATGTGGCCCTGGGGCATTTACACAAGGCCCAACTAGTCGGGGGCCAGGAAAATTGCCGTTATTCGGGAGCCCCTATCCCCATGGGTTTTGCGGAAGCCTTGTGGGAAAAGCAGGTAATAATGGTAGAATTCTGCGCCGGGCAAATGAAGGTCATGCCGGTTAAGGTACCCCTTTTTAAAGCTTTACATAGTATCCGGGGTGACCGGGAGGAGATTGAGCGGCAGTTGGAAGAGCTGAAGTCCAAGACCCAAAAGGCCTGGTTGGAAATCATCTATGAAGGAAAGGAAATAATCAGCGACCTGCGGGAACAAATGGAGGCAGCAACGGCCGGAACAGAGCTGGAACTTTTGCGGGTAAGCGATAATCGCTCCTGGCAACAGGTAATGAACCTCATGGAAGAGGGGGAGGTCCTCAGTGAACTGGACCATAGCGAGGTTTTCCGGCGTTGTCTGGAGGCTTACGAAGTTGAAGCCGAGCAGAGGGAAAGTCTGCTCCAGATGTATAATGAGATTCTTGATTCCCTGCTAATGGAAGATGTGATGGCGGAGTAGGAGGGATGAGGCATGAAGATTAAGCAGATACGCTTTCAGAATCTAAATTCCCTGGTGGGGGAATGGATAATAGACTTTTCCCACCCGGCCTATTTGTCAGATGGTATTTTTGCCATTACCGGACCCACCGGAGCGGGCAAAACCACCGTTCTTGACGCCATCTGCCTGGCCCTTTACGGGCGTACCCCGCGCCTGGAGCGGGTGAACAAGAGCAGCAATGAGATTATGTCCCGGCATACCGGTAGTTGTTATGCTGAGATAAGCTTTGAGACCCGGGAGGGTTATTACCGCTGTCATTGGAGCCAGCAGCGGGCCCGGAAGAATCCGCAGGGAGAGCTGCAACCCCACAGACATGAGATAGCTGATGCTCATAGCGGGCAAATCCTGGAAAACAAAATTCGGGATGTAGCCGCCCGGGTGGAGCGCATTACCGGCATGAATTTTACCCGCTTTACCCGCTCCATCATGTTGGCCCAGGGGGGATTTGCTGCCTTCCTGCAGGCTCCAGCGGACGAGCGCGCCCCTATACTGGAGCAGATTACCGGAACCGAGATTTACAGTGAAATATCCAGGAAGGTGCATGAACGGCAGCGGGAGGAAAATGATCGTCTGAAGATCCTGCAGGCGGAAATAAGCGGGATAAAGCTGCTCACTACCGAGGAAGAAGAAGCTTTGCGCCAGGACATGCAAGCTAAAATAGCCCGGGGAAAAGAGCGGCAGGAAGAACTAAAAGGCTTGCAGTTAGTCCTGGACTGGCTGGACCGCATGGTAGGATGGGAAAATGAAATCAAGGACATAGAGGAACAATGGCAGCAATATTTAAAACGACAGCAGGCTTTTCAGGGGGAGGCCTGGCGTTTAGAGAAGGCCCGGCAAGCCATGGTTCTGGATGCTCCCTATATCCGGCTAAAAGACCTGCGGGATTTGCAGAAAAGTAATTTAAGTGAAATAGAACGAATCCGGGAAGAACTGCCCCGGCAGAAGGAGGCCGCTGGCAAGGCCGCAGAACGCTGGGAAAACAGCCGCCAGGAATTAATTGAGCTTAAATTATTGCGTAAAAGTGAAGGGGAAACGGCTAAAAAAGTACGGGAAATGGATATCCTGCTTAAACAGCAGGGCCAGGTGATTAAAGGCATGGAAGTGGCTATTGGTACCAGCGAGAACGAGTGTAGCGCTTTACAGGGGGAAATAACGTCCGGGGTAGAGAAGGCGAAAGAAATGGGCCAGGCCCTGCTCGCCATTGAAGAATACCGGCGGAAAAATGCCCAGGATGCGGCCTTGCTTGCTAACCTGACCGGTATTAGCCGGGTTTTTAAGCGCCTGGAGGAACTCTTATCAACCTGGCAGCAAAAGGGGCTTGAGCGTCAGCGGGCCGCGCTTGCTCTGCAATCCCTGCTGGATGCCAGGAAAGAAATAGCGGCCACTCATGAAAGCAATAAAGAACTGCAAAGACAACAATATGATGTTCTGCAGGCGGAGCAGGATAAGCTGGAAGAGGCTTTGCAGGGGTATGAAATTGCCTGGTGGCGGGACGAGTTGGAGCAATTTAAGGAGCAGAATGATAAGCTGCAAAACCTGGGGCAGGTATGGGACTGGATGGTTCAGCTGGAGGATAATATAAGAAATGGGCGGGAATCAATACAACAGTTGGACGAGCAACAAAAGCGGCTGGTATGGGAAATAGAGCAGGGGGAAAAGGAAGCTGGCCATTTAGCCGCCAGGATTGATGGTTTGGAGACCCGGGTCTTATTGCTTAACCGTATTCGTGATTTGGAAGAGGAACGAGCTCAGCTGGAAGACGGCAAAGCCTGCCCCTTGTGCGGGGCTACCGAACATCCCTACGCTCAAGGTAACATACCCCAGATGGATGAAAGCCAGAAGGAGCTCAATCAAGCCCGAAAGCAGCATAAGAAGCTAAGTGAGGATTTAAAAAAGAAGGAAATACTAAGGGGCAAGTTAGATAAGGAAGTGGAACATAGCGGCGCTGCAGTTAAAGAGGCAGAGCAACAACTGGAAAAAGAAAGCAAATTGCGCCGGGAGGGTATGAATGAACTGGGTTTGGATTTATCTGTGGTAAAGACCCGGGATGAGCTTGAGCGACTGGCAAATCAGAGTCGGCAAAATATCATAAACCATTCGCGGCAGCTTAAGATGATAGAAACATGGCAAAAGAACATAGGGACCTTGACTCTTCACTATGAAAAAAGCCGCACAGCTTTTATCCAATCGGACAAAGAATTGCAGGCGGCTATCTTGCAGCAAAAACAAGCCGATCAGGAGGATGAGCGCCTGCAGCAGGAATACCTGAGCTTGCAGGGTGAGCTGGAGCAACTGCAAGAGGAAACCCTTCGGGAAATAAGCCCATACGGTATGGCTGATTTACCTCTGGAGCAGCTGGCTGCTATTCAGAAGGTCCTGGATGAACGGAAAAAGCGCTGGGAAGCTAAAGAGAAAGAGAAGCTGGACCTGGAGAAGGCGGTGGACAAACTACATAACGAAGTGGAACAGAAGCGAATCCTGCTGAAAGATAAAGCCTCGGCTTTGCAGAGTGAGCGGGAGCGGCTGAAGCAGCAGCAAGAACAATACCGCCGGCAGCAGGAAACCCGTTTTGAACTATATGGCAAGCGCGACCCGGATAAAGAAGAAGCTCGCCTGGACGAAGAAATAGGCCTGGCTGAGGAATTGGTCAACCGGACCTATGAAGATATGCAAGAGCTGCAGCGTCACCAGCTGCGCTTGGAAGAGCGGGAAAAAACCCTGGCGGTTACTGTACAAAATCGCGCGCCGGAACTGCAAAGTTCAGAGGAGAGTTTTACCCGACAGCTACAGCAGGCCGGCTTTGAGCAGGAAGAGGATTACCGGCAAGCCAGACTTTCTCTAGAGGAACAGCAGGCCCTGGCCCAAAAAGCGGAAGCTTTAACCAAGGAGGCCACTGAACTGCAAACTCGCCTGAAGGATCGGCAGGAAAAACTGCAGCGAGAAAAAGAGCAGAAACTAAGCGGAGAAGCCCGGGAAGTACTGGAGGAAAAACAGCGGCTGGGTGAGCAGGAGTTAATTGACCTAAGGGAAGAAATCGGAGCCGCCAGGAGAACACTGGAAGACAGTGAGCAAAGCCGCCGGCGAATGCAGACGCAGCTGCAGCGGGTGGAGGAACAAAAGAAGGAACTGCAACGCTGGCAGCTATTGCATGATCTAATTGGTTCCGCTGATGGCAAGAAATACCGTAATTTCGCCCAGGGATTGAGCTTCGATATCATGATCAAGCATGCCAATCGCCAGCTGCATAAGATGAGTGACCGCTACATATTACTGCGCAGTCAGGAGCAGCCCCTGGAGTTAAATATCATTGATAATTACCAGGCGGGAGAAATCCGCTCCACGGCCAACCTCTCCGGGGGGGAGAGTTTCCTGGTCAGCCTGGCCCTGGCCCTGGGACTATCCCAGATGGCCAGCCGCAAGGTCAGCGTGGATTCATTGTTTTTAGACGAAGGCTTTGGTGCTCTGGATGAAGATGTTCTCGATACCGCCTTGAACACCCTGGCCGGGCTGCAGCAGGACGGCAAGCTAATCGGCGTAATTTCTCATGTCCCCGCTTTAAAAGAGCGCATCAGCACCCAGATAGAGGTTATAACCCAATCCGGAGGCCGCAGCATCCTGCAAGGCCCCGGCTGCCAGCGCCAGTAGAGGGGGAGGTGAAGTTGACACTCTTTTTTACTTGGAATCCCTTTCAAGCATTTTTTCAAGCCGTTGTTTCAACGGTTCTACATCACTAATAACAGTCTTCCATACATCTTCCATTCTAAGGGTTTGATATTTATGAGCTGTAATATCCCTAAGTCCCGATATTGCTCGCCACGGAATTTCTGGATAATCCGATTTCAATTCATCAGATATGTTCTTTACTAATTCTCCTATATTAATCAGTGTCATACAAACTGCACGTTTTGTTTTCTCATCGTTAAGAAAACCATTATAGTTAAGTCCATCAATCATTTGCATAATAATGGTGGTTTCATCAATAAGCTTTCCCAGAATTTGTTTATCCTTGAACTTCATAAATATCAATCACCTTTTTGATATTAATTAAATCATCTTTTAATAATGGGGCATGTATTAAGTCAACTGTAGTTGCAAGTTCATCTTCCAGGCGTTGTTTTAAGTCTGATAACAAAAAAAGAGAAACACCTGAAGTTGTAAACTCAATCAAAAGATCAACATCACTTTCTTCATTTTGCTTGCCATCAGCATATGATCCAAATAAAGAAACACGTTTCACAGGATAATTCTGCACAGCTCTTAATACACCATTTGATATATCATTTATTGTAAGCATATGGGTTCCCCCTCAATATTGACAATTATTGATGTCAATGCCGAAAAATCTTTTCGGTATAAAAAACCCAAAATAATAGCGGAAAGAGTCTATCCCCTCTTCCCACCGATTGTTATCGGATTTTTTCCATAAATATTTCCTTTATATTATACGGAAGTAATGCATAATGTCAAAGTTACCAAAAGTAGGAAGTATATTCTGGACGACTTTTAGACAATTAACAGCAGCCGCAAGGCCAGCGTGAATTCAATGTTTTGGACGAAGTTTAGCTTGAGTATAGTTAATACCGGTTTCTTCCGCCTGGCCGACCACTGGGGAAGGCTAAGTGTTTTAATGAGCGACTTCGTTTCTTTTTGCGTAAACAATCATTAAGGATTATCATCAATTATGAAGTAAAAAAGAACCGCCGCGCTATTTTAAAAAGCGGGCGGTAAAAGCTGTTTATGAGAATATTTTAATAAAGAAAATATGAATTTATAGATAAGATATGATTATCCTCTGCTTCTATTTTACATAAGGGGTAACAACCCACTTGAGGCAACCGTCTTTCTTGCCACCAAAGACATCGTATCCTTTAAGGATGTCATTTAAGGGGGCACGATGGGTAATCAAGTAATTGGTGTCAATTTTCCCTCTTTGAATCAATTTGATTAATTCTGGAATCCGGTTGGCGTTTACCAACCCCATGCTTATGCGAATATTCTTAATCCACAAGGTATTCATAGCCAGTTCCTGAGGTTTTTCGAAAACTCCGATCAGGGAAATAGTGCCGCCTGGTCTGACGCTGTCTACTGCCATATCAAAGGTGGGTTTAAATCCATTAGCTTCAATGGTGACATCGGCTCCACGCCCGCCGGTCCGTTCTCTAATGGCATCGCCAACATTACCGACCTTCTGGGGATTGATTCCTACATCGGCAATACCATTCTTCACAGCGAAATCCAGACGTTCCTGGTTGATATCAACAGCAATAATTTCGGCAGGCCCCCATAGTCTGGCGGTAGTCATTGCACACATTCCGACCGGTCCGCCGCCCATAACCGCAACCGTATCACCGGGCTCTATGCGGCCTTGCTCAGAACCAAAGTATCCAGTAGACAAAATGTCTCCTACGAATAGCACATCTTCTTCAGTGAGCCCATCCGGAATGGTGAACATTCCCAGGTTGGCATGAGGGACTCTTACATATTCGGCTTGACATCCGTCTATCATATAACCAAATATCCAGCTGCCGGTGGTGCAATGGGAATATACTCCCCTTACACAATAAAAGCATTCGCCGCATTGAGTTACACAGGAAACGGCAACCTTGTCTCCAACTTTGTTGTTCCGGACTGCCGGACCAACTTCCACAACTTCTCCAACAAATTCGTGACCGATTATTCTGCCTGGTTCGACTTCTGGCATTCCGCCATGCCAGATATGAATATCGGTTCCACATATGGTGGAAGTCGTTACCTTGACAATGGCATCATCGGGTTCAATAATCTTGGGCATAGGAACATCTTCCAGGCCTATCTTTTCGGGTCCACGGTAAACCAATGCTTTCATGGTATCTGCCATTATTATTCATTCCTTTCTTGAGGCACAAAATGTCATGAAAGAATCTCTTTCTGACTTTCAACCTCGTTTTTGAAATCATTACGATACTTTCGATATTGCAGGGGAAGTAGTTGCACATCACCTCTTTCTATTGGTCTGCTCGAAAACAAAAAGACCAATATCCTTACGATCTGTTTAAGACAATTCATAAGAATACTGGTCTGTTTTGAAGCCACCCTTACGGTTTCTTCGCAATCCACCAGGATATGTAATTGTATAAATTTCCTATTTGGTCAAACCGCGGTCATAGACCATAACATGTATCCAAAAATCATTCTCCGGTTCAATATCATAGGTTTGATGAATGACCCTGGCCTGCAATCTTTCCTCAAAATAGGGAACATTGTCAATGGAATGCTGCCGAGCTACCTGCATACGGGCTGCTCTGACCACTTCTTTGCCTGCTGCAGTTTTAACTATATATTGCTCTGGTTCAGTGAGAAATCTTTCTCCCCGGACAATAACCATGTCTTCCCAGATAATAATCTTGGTGTAATCAACGCCCTTGCCCAGTTTTTCTTTAAAATACTGCTCCATATAAATCTTGAATTCGTGCTGTAGTTTTTTACGCTGGCGTTCATCCAATTTATGCTGAGCATCAATATTAATCACATTATGGGATTGCCCATTCTTATCAGGTGCAAATGGCATATTATTCACTCCTAAAATGCTCCTATGGCGATAAGTAGCAAATACTATTATGCTTGTTGTCCGCTTAATCTATAATCTGTCTTTAAAGCATCGGAAGAAACTGCGGAGCAGTTTCAACACACTGCTGCAACGAGGTGGGGGGAATTAGAATCCGCCACCTGTTTTGTTAATAGGCGACCGCTTGGCGGGGGATATATTTCACCTCGTTATAGCATTAGCATGGCTGACAAAAGTGCGTCAATTATAGGGCATCCCCGTATATCGTCTCAAACCTCACTTTATATTGGAGAATAATAAAAAATACCAGTATTCTTGCGGTAGTTCCATTAGCAAACTCGCTCAAAATACTGGTTTTTCGCAGAGCCACCCGTAAGGGTTTCTCAATGATCCTCCATTATAAATATCATAAAGGATTAATCATGATGGAGCAAGAACTTTTAAATAAATAATTGACAAAAATCAAGTGACTATATATACTGAGTGATACAGAAATTTTGATTTAAAGTTAATTTTTTATATGAGCTAAAATTAAAAATTTAATAGTTTGGTGGATTGTGGAGAACCTGCCAGGAGAGGCTCCAAAGAACCAATATTTTTATGAATAGGACAGTTATGTCACCTTCATAAGGATATTGGTTATTTTTTTATTAATAATACAATACATAATGCATTAATTTTGGTATCCACTCTCCCAAGAGATACAGGGTTTATGTTCAAGCCAAAAAGCCTTTCTTTTTAGAAAGGCTTTTTGGTTTTCATGTTTTATACCAATGATGGTAAGTATGTAGGGTATTATACCTAACACCTTTTTCTCAAATTAATTAAAATGTTTGGGTGGGAAGGAAAGACGTGGGATCATATTCTGCCATAGGGAGCTCTGTAAAACATTTCTTGGCAGGTGAAAGGAAATGGGGCAGTAATGAGTAATGAATATATGATGGGGTTCTGCCCTGGCTTGGTGGAATCTATCGGAACGGAATAAGATGAATGGGGGTTAAGAGGTGAAGAAGAGGCTTGGAATCGCTTTGGGGGGGATAGTACTCTTGCTCATTGCCTGGCTGGCATTTGACCACTATTACTATTTCTCGCCTGGTACCGACCATAGCCGGATTAAGCAGGAAGCGGAAAAGATCCTACAGAAAGAGGGGCCGAAGCTTTTAAAAAACAACTTGCTGGGTATGAGGCCGGATATGGAGAAAGAAATGAAAAGGGTACAGGTATTGGATATCAGAGAGCTTGGTGGCAGGAGCTATCTGCTTTTTAAACTGGAATACGCGTTAAAGGGGCCCAATATGGATCGGATGATCTATGAATACGGAGGCGGAAATGGATACATATTGGGATTGCGCCAGGTGGAAAAGAAACTGGGACGCCTCTCTCTGGAAAAAGGCATGGAGTTTGAAACCAATTACTTGTCGGCCAGCCCGGTTGATTGCGGCCTGGATGCCGATGGTATTTTTTACGGCTATTGCAAGAACCCGCAGGTGGCCAAAATGCGCTTGGAAACAGGGGATGGGAAAATAGTGGAGTGCGAGGCAAAAGACCGCATACTTTTAACGGCCGTTCCCGGCAAGAATCAGGATATTTCTCCTTTCTTTTATAATGCTCAGGGTGAAGAGATGGAGCCTTCCTATGGATTTAAGGTTGCTTTTGTCTCCAATGATGAGAAGTACTACCAGCAATATACCAACAGTCCTATGGAATGGTGGAATATGAGTGCTGAGGATATAGGCGCAGGCTCCTTGCCGGCCGGCAGCATGGATGCCTTGTGGGTTTTTGCCGACCAGCAACAGGAAGCATTGCAGGGCCAAACGCTTAAGAAGCTTAAGGGGTTGGCTGAAGGCGGAGTACCGGTAATATTTATAGAAATGAAAGACAGCAATAAACTGTCGCGGGCTTTCCAGGTCAAGGAAGCGCCGGGCAAGGTGGCGGCTTCGGAAGTGGAGGCCCTCTACCTGGGAAAAGATAAAAATCAGGAGCTGCAAGTCGGATTTATCGTTTTGGATGAGGATGAGCTCTCCCCCATACTGCAAAAATCCATCAATTTGCGCTACCAGCTGGATGAGGACAAGCAGAAGGTAGCAGGAAAAAAGGCTACGGCCAATAAACCGACAACGGGAGTTAAACAGGGGACTACAGCGGTTCAGGATGCTCCGGTTGCTCCAGTTCCGGTAGGGAGGGTTATGCCATGAAAAAGATGATGCAATTATCGTTTTCTATATTACTGGGCCTGTTTCTTCTCCTGGGCAGCCTGCCGCCCGCAACGGCAGAAGCGGCCGGACAGGTGGAGATGACGGCAGAAGCCGGCTTCAAGGGCTTTGCCCGCTGGGGTCAGGCTTTTCCCTTACAGGTAACCCTGGTTAACCCGGGACCGGAAATCCGGGGACGACTGGTGTTTGACACTAATAATAATGAACTTAGAATTCAACAGCAAAAAGAAATCGTACTTCCAACCGGGAGTAAGAAGAGGGTAAGTATGTTTATCCCGGCCAATCAAACCACTAATTATGAGATTAAATTGATGGCCGGGGAAAAAGAGATGGCCAAATGCAAAAGCCGGGTTACGATTATGCAGCCGCAGGAGATGCTGGTAGGCGTTTTGGCTTCCGGGCCGAGCACTTTGGATCACCTGGGAGGGATCAAATTTCCTTCTGCCGGCCAGAGAATAAGCGTAACCCACCTGGAAGCTAAAGATATACCGGAAAAAAGCCTGCTCCTGGACAACCTGGATATTCTGGCCTTGAACGATTTCTCCAGTTCCAGCCTGAGCAAGGGGCAATTGAAAGCTATTGAAGACTGGGTGCAAAGAGGGGGAATGCTGGTTCTGGGTGGTGGACCCAATTGGAAGAAGACCTTTTTCGACTTACCGGGAACCCTCTGGCCGGTAGGTATTTCCGGCACTCGTCAAATTTCCGCTTTGAGCGGTATGGAAAAATTGGCCGGTGAAAGCCTGGAGGCGAAAAAGCCTTTTATTATCAGCGAGGGCCAACTCCGCTCGGGCCAAGCCTTGTTAAGCTCGGGGGAGACCCCGGTGGTAGTCGAAGATAAAAGGGGCCGGGGAAGCATTCTTTATCTGGCTTATGACCTGGCCTTGCAACCTTTTGCCAACTGGACGGGCAACAACGCTTTCTGGAGCCAGTTGATTCTGCGGATTAACCCGCACCAGATGGCCGGAGCCAACGGCAGGTATGTCAGTATCCAGGACATGGGCTGGGTTTTACGGAACTTTCCGGCTTCCGATCTGCCTTCCGCCGGTTGGCTGGCCCTGGTACTCTTGGCCTATATCGTTGTTCTGGGGCCGGGCATTTACCTTTTCCTTAAAAAGTATGACCGCCGGGACTGGGCCTGGGCCTTGATACCCGCTCTGGCGGTGTTGTTGTTCAGCATGACTTACCTGGGGGCTTTCAAAGCCAAAGGCCGGGATGTATTTACCAATGTTATTACTCTGGTAAAACTTCAGCCGGATTCGGACCGGGCGGAGGCCAGTACCTATGCTGGGGTTTTTGCCCCTACCCGCAAAGAGTTCTCCTTTGACCTGCAAGGCCAGCAGGTAGTCGATGTAATCGGCGGGGATATGGGTTATATGATGCGCAGGACGGTTAGTGTAATGGGGGGAAGCGCCAATTCTAGTCAATTTCCCTTGCTGGCTACCGTAAGCCAGGACGAAAGAACCCGGGTCAGTTTTGATGATGCCAGCCGCTGGTCTATGCGCTGTATAGCCCTGAACGAAAATATAGAGCAAGCCGGGCGAATCGAAGCCCAGTTAAAAACCAGCCAGGGGAAAATAAAGGGAACCATAAAAAATAAATCAGACCGTACCCTGTCTAATTGTATTCTTCTCAACCGCTACGGTTACCAGCGTATCTCCAAAATACTTCCCGGCCAGACGGTGGAGGTGGAATTTGCTCCACGTTTCACCCCCAACCGGGGGCCGGCTTTTTACCGGATTTTTGAACGCTACCCGGTATACCGGCCCCAGGGCTATCAAGGAGAGGCCAACTGGGAAAGACAGTGGTCAACCCAGATTCTGGAAAACGCATCACGCAATGGGCAACTTTTTGATGATTCCATAATGTTCATAGGCTTTTCCAAAGCAGCTGCTTCTCAGGTATTTGTCCCGGAAAACCGGGGGAAGGTCAACTACAACAGTATCTACCTTGCTCCCCTGGAGCTCAAACTGGCTGCTCAAAAAGCATTGTCTATCCCTCCCGGAGTAATTAACGGGCGTTTTACCGCTACTGATGGGCGCAATTTCAACCAGGATCCCTGGGGAATTGGATGTGAAGGGGGATTTCTGGAGTTCGAGCTGGATCTGCCCTTTTCCCGGGAAGAGGTAAAGATTGATGAGTTCAAACTATATGTGGGCTCTAACGATTACCGGCGGGCCTACCTTATGAAGCTGATGGTATACAATTTCCATAAAGGCCGGTGGGAGGATTTAAGCTACCAACCGGGCGGGATGCTACTTGCGGATTGGAAGCCTTATGTTTCGGAAAAAGGCTCGCTGCAGGTAAAAGTCGGCAGCGGGGATAAAGGTCCCGGCTATGTAAATATTTCCGGTGTTACCCTGAGCCTGGAGGGAGAATATCTTTCCCCGCAGGTGGTCCCGGCAGCCCCGGACGGTGACAATATGGAAGGAGGGGAATAGCATGCTGCAAGTTGAAGAACTATCCAAAAGTTATGGCAAGTTCCTGGCGGTTGACCGGCTTTCATTTAATGTGGAAGAAGGAGCGATATTTGGTTTTGTGGGACCCAATGGCGCCGGAAAGACCACAACCATGAAGATACTGGCTTCTCTGCTGCGCCCCAGTTCGGGCAAGGCCTGGATCGCGGGGGAAAATGTGAGTCAAAACCCCCGCCGTATCCGCCAACTGGTAGGCTATATGCCCGACTTCTTCGGGGTTTATGATGACCTGAAAGTAGACGAATACCTCGATTTCTACAGTGCCAGTTACCGGATTCCCGCCCGGCAGAGAGAAAAAATCATCTCCGACTTGCTGGAGCTGATGGATCTGGAGCATAAACGGGAGGCTTATGTGGATTCGCTGTCAAGGGGCATGAAACAGCGCTTGTGTCTGGCTCGCTGCCTGGTTCACGACCCGGCTCTGCTTATTTTGGACGAGCCTGCTTCCGGCCTGGACCCGCGGGCGCGGGTAGAAGTACGGGAAATCCTAAAGGAACTGAAAAACATGGGCAAAACCATAATTATAAGTTCCCATATTCTATCTGAATTAACCGAGCTTTGTACTCATCTGGGTATTATAGAAGCCGGGAAGATGGTGGCCTGCGGCAGTGTCGATGAAATCATGCATCGCAGCCAGTCCGCCCAGGCTATTGAAATCCGGGTTCTGGGTAAGATTGACGAGGCCCTGTTGCTTATAAATAACGAATTAGGATATTCCGCCATCAAACTTGATGAGCAGATGCTGGAATTGCCGTTTAATGGAGACGAAGAGGAAATGAACCGTATCTTGACCCATTTGGTTCAGGCCGGTATTCCCCTGGTATCCTTTGCCGAGTCCCAAAGCAATCTGGAGAACATATTCATGCAGCTTACGAAAGGGGTGGTTCAGTAATGAAAAGCCTGGTATTAAACCCGATTCTGGCCAAGGAATTTCGCTCCCGTATGAGGAATTGGAAATCACCGCTGATGATAAGCCTTTATCTGGCACTGCTGGGCTTGATCACCCTGGCCTATTACTGGATGCAGCAAAAGCGCGGTTTTTATTCCGGTTTTGGTCCGGATGTTGGTCCGCAGATATTTATTATACTGAGTGTTTTTCAACTATTGTTGCTTTCCTTTGTAACCCCGGCCCTGACTGCCGGAGTAATAAATGGGGAGCGGGAACGGCAGACCTTTGACCTTTTGCTTTGTACCCGCCTGTCTTCAGCTTCTATAGTCCTGAACAAGCTTCTGGCTTCTATAAGTTATATACTCTTGCTGGTAATTGCCTCCCTGCCGGTCTTTGCTATCGTGTACTTCTTTGGGGGAGTGCTGTTAAGCGATATGGGCCGGGTTATCCTGGTATCCCTGGCTACGGCCATTACTTTTGGAGTTATCGGCATTTTTTGCTCAACCCTGTTCAAGCGTACCCAGGTTTCCATGGTGGTCAGCTATGTGGTGGTCTTGTTGTTCCTGGTGGGAACCATGGCCGTCACGGTGTTCCTGCAGGGGATACAGACCGGTCCCTATCCCCGGGCCACTGCCATGTACTTTTCTTATGCCAATCCCCTGGTGGCCCTTTTCTCCATCTTTCCCAACCAGGCGGCCGGCGTTGGTATTATGAACAGCTTTCTGGGGGGCTACCGTACTTATGGTTATAATGCCGCAGTCAGCCAAGCTTTGAGTCCCTGGCAGTATAATTTTATTTTTGATGGGGTATTGATTATAGTCTTGCTTCTGCTTACCGTGTTTTTGCTGGACCCGGTGGGGCGTTTCAAACGCTTCCGGAAAAATCCTGCAGTGGTGAAAACAGTGGTGGAATCGTCACCGGTTGAAGGGTAGAAAATTTAGGATGTGAATATATGAGAAGTAAGGACTACGGGGACAAGAGAATAATTGCAGCCCTGCGGCCGGTACTGCGCAGAATCCAGTTGCAGCATTACCTGCATTGGCTGCTGCGGGGGCTGGCCGGAGCTTTGCTCCTCTCCGCCTTTTTTCTTTTGCTCTCCTTTTTCTTCCCCTGGGTGGGAGTAAAGCGGCTTTGCCTGTATACCCTGGGAGCGAGCCTGCTTCTAGCTTGGGGCTGGTCTTTTTGGCGGCGCCCTGGTTTATGGACCGCAGCCTGTATGAGCGATGCTAAAGGGTTGCAGGAGCGAGTTTCCACCGCTCTGGAATGTTCCGCTGAGGATTCGGAAATGATTCGGCGGCAGCGGCGAGATGCCCTGGAACAACTACAAAACTTTGACTTCAGAACGGCTTTCCCCTTTATTTTTCCGGCCCGGGAAGGGAAAATCATAGCAGCAGGCCTGTTGCTGGTAGGGCTGTTTTGTTTTTTGCCCAATCCCCAGCAGGCAGAAGTAGATAGAGCAATAGCGGTAAAAAAAGAGATAGCCAGGCAGGAAAAGAAAATTGAAGCTGTGAAAAAGGAAATTCAGGCCAAGTTCGACCTAATCTCTGCAAAGGAACTGGAGAAGACCGTAAGTTCTCTGGAAAAATTGCAAAAGGATTTGCACGAGACGGGTGATATGAAAAAGGCCCTTAAATCCCTGGCTCAGGCGGAAGAAACACTGGAACAGTTAAGGTTGGAAAACCTCCGGCAGGGAAGGCTGAGTGCGGCAGATTTAGCTTCGCTTAAGCCCGGACAGGAAAGACGGGAAGCTGCTACGGAGGATAGTAAAGATAGGGATAATGGGTGGGATGAGCCGAAAGCACCCGGAAGCGAAGGAGAGGAATCTCCTGGTAAAGAAGGGAAAAGTGATTCTTCCAGCGAGCCGGGAGCCGATTCTGGTTCCAATTCTCTGCAGTCGGGCAATGCCAGCGGGTCTGCTTCTAATCCGAAGGACAGCGCCGCCGCCCGGCAGGAGGGGAGAGCAGTGGCATTGGCCGAGTTGAATCGGGCTTTGCGGGCGGTTCAGGATTCCCGCCAGGCCCTGCTGGCTGCCGGTAGTGCTTCCCCTTCTCAATGGGCATCCGCGCAAGGCTATGGTAGTAATACGACTGATAGCAGTGGTAGCAGTGGGAACAATGCGGCGGGCCATAGCACCGGCAGTGATAGTAGCGGGGCTCAAGGCGGAGCCAACAGCGCTGCGCCGGATAGTTGCAGTTCGGGTTCCGGGGCGAGCGGGGGTACCTGAAGCTCCGCTTCCTCTGCTGGACAGCAGGGGGCAGGAAATAGCGGCAGCTCAGGCGGCAGCGGCCAGCAAGGCGGGCAGCAGGGCAGTGGGCAAGGCAGCGGCAGCGGGGCCGGATTGGGCAGCGGTAGCGGCAATAATTCCTCCCCGGGCCAATCTTCTTCCCCGCCGGAGCCGGGAGCTGGTGAACTGGCGGTAATGAAGTGGGGGGACTACGAAAAGATTTATGACCCGCAGCGCATCGGGCGAAGCGGAGAGATATCTCAGGTACGGGGCCAGGCTGGTGAGGGGCCCCAGCAGCTAATAGAAACCGATGATCCAGCCATAATGCCCGGGAGTATGCGGCCTTACCGGGAAGTTTTGGCCGAGTACAGCCAGGCAGCCCGGGAATCGCTGGATCGCCAGCCCATTCCTTCCGGTATGACGGAAGTGGTGAAAAACTATTTTTCCTCCCTGGAGGAATAAAACGGGAGACGGAAGACGGAGGATTCAACCATTGTTCAACTACCGCTTAACTATCGTAGGTTGTAGTTTTGGTTCATGGGACATTAGTAAGGATATAGCGTACAAGGAGGCCAGGAAGTGGATATTGATGAATTCGTAGATAAAGCCAGGCAGATCGAGGCTGAAATAGCAAAGGTGATGGTGGGGCAGAAGCAGATAATAAGGCATAGCCTTATTGCCCTGCTAGCCGGGGGGAATGTTCTCCTGGAGGGAGTTCCCGGTTTGGGGAAGACCATGCTGGTTAAAACCTTGAGCCAGGTACTTTCCCTGGAATTCAAGCGGATACAATTTACTCCCGACCTGATGCCGGCGGATATAGTTGGAACCAGCATTATTTCCGAGGATGCTGAGGGCCGCCGGGCTTTTCAGTTTCAAGCGGGACCAGTATTCGCCAATATTGTACTGGCGGATGAAATTAACCGCGCTACACCCAAGACCCAGAGTGCTTTACTTGAAGCTATGCAGGAGAGAACTGTAACTGCAGGAGGCAAGACCCGAAACCTCCCCGATCCTTTTTTTGTACTGGCGACCCAGAATCCCCTGGAGATGGAAGGCACCTATCCTTTGCCCGAAGCGCAGACCGACCGTTTTCTTTTTAAATTACTGGTGGAATTTCCGGGAGAAGAAGAACTGGCTGCCATTATAAGCCGGGATATGGGCTCGGATCCCGGGGACTTGGAGCGGATAGCCAGCGGGGAAGAAGTTCTGGCCATGCAGGATATCGCTGCCGGGGTTCCGGTGGCCGAGCGGGTGAACCAGCGCATAGTAAAGCTGATTCTGGCCAGCCATCCAGATAGTTCTTATGCCCCGGAAATGATCAAGAAATATGTACGCTACGGAGCTTCACCCCGTGCGGGTCAGGCTTTAATAGCCAGCTCTCGGGTCCGGGCTTTGATAGAGGGCCGCTATAATGTTGCCTTTGCTGATATTGAGGAACTGGCCTACCCGGTTTTGCGGCATCGCATCATCCTGAATTTCGAAGGCGAGGCCGAGGGTATCAAGATAGATGACTTGATTGGCGAACTCCTGGCCGCTATCGAAGATGAACGATAGTTGTACGATGGTTTAACGATGGTCGAGCGATGGTTGGTGTCACTGCAAAAAACAATAAATATGCATCAGTTTGCATAAATATATCGCGCAGCACCCATAATAGCGACCGCGGGGTGTGTAGGGAACGACCTTTAGCCTATGTAACCGGCCGGAAAGTACTGCAGCGACCGCAGGGTGTGTATGGAACGACCCCTGTGTCGTTCCGAATCAGGCTTTGTGTATTTATGCAACCCTTATGCAACAAAAAGAGTTTTGCAGTGGAGTCAGTTATTGAATTCCCCCGTTTTCGATTATTGCTTTGGGTATTTGCTAACAGGGGGCTAATACGAATAGTGAGGAGTAAGGGGTAAGGTGTGAGGGGTTATATATCGTTGCAGCTTACCGTTCAAGAATAATTGGATTCGCTTTTTATCGTTGCTTATGTCCTTCACCCTGCGGGTACTCCTGGTGTTCCACCCTTCGGGTGTCACTATTAAGTTTGCGGGCATGGGGGTTAATGTGAAAGATTTATTTGATGAGGATTTCTTGAAGCGCCTGGAGCATTTGCGCCTGGTAAGCAGGAAAATGCGGACGGGTAAAAACAGTGGGGAAAGGCGTTCACCGCTTAAAGGACAGTCGGTGGAATTCGCCGACTTTCGCAATTATTCCAGCGGTGATGATTTTCGTTATATCGATTGGAACAGTTACGCGCGTACGGAAAAACTTTTCGTAAAGCTGTTTATGGAGGAGCAAGACCTGCTCTTAAATATATTTATTGATGTCAGCAAGTCTATGTCCTGGGGGGAGCCTCCCAAAGAGCGGCTGGCCTTGCAGCTGGCTGCTGCTTTTTCCTATTTGGCTCTGGCGGCTTATGACCGGGTAGCCATCGCCGCCTGCTCTGAGCAACTCGCTGCCTATCAGGCCCCCTTGCGGGGGAAAACCGGTATTGACCAGGCCTGGACTTTCCTGGCGCAGCTTTCTTTCGCTGGCAGCACCAATTTGAACCAGGCCTTGCTTGAATATGGCCGCTTTTCTCGCGGTCCAGGGGTTGCTTTGCTTATATCCGACCTCCTGTCTCCCCACGGTTTCCAAGATGGGGTCAAGTTCCTCCAGTACCTGAGGCAGGAAGTCATTGTTTTGCAATTGCTGGCCCCGGAGGAAATCAACCCAACCCTGCATGGAGACTGGCGGCTTTTGGACAGTGAAAGTGGTGAAAGCCGGGAAATCAGTGCCAGCCCACGATTGCTCAAGGCCTATCGGAAGAAGCTGGATGATTTTACCGAGGCCAACCGCGACTTCTGTTTCCGGCGGGGGATAGGATTTCTGCAGGTCAGCAGTGCCACCCCTTTTGAAGAACTGCTTTTGCAGCTGCTCCCCCGGGCGGGGATTCTTGCTTAAAAGGTCGTCAGTCAATAATTACTTTTGCATTAGCATCATAATTAAGTGATTAAGTGAGGTTAAAACGGTGAGATCTACCTGGATAACTCCTCACCCCTCACCCCTCACTTTACAATACGGGGAGGAGAAAACCTTGTCGTTGCTTAACCCGGCAGGCCTTGGCTTTGCCGCTATAATTCCGCTGATAATTCTGCTATATCTTCTTAAAAGGCGTTTTCAGGAAAAAGTTATTTCCAGCACCTACCTCTGGGAAGAGGTCTTGAAGGATATGGAGGCCACTACCCCCTGGCAGCGTTTGAAGAAGAACCTGCTGCTTTTCCTGCAGCTGCTGGCGGCCTTCTTGCTGGTAATGGCCCTGAGCCGCCCCTACCTTCCGGTAGCCGGGGGCCTGGAGAAGCAGCTGCTGGTAGTACTCGATGCTTCCGCCAGCATGATGGCCAGTGATGTGACGCCATCCCGCTGGGGAATGGCCCAAAAAGAGGTGGAGAAGCTCATCGACCGGCTGGGCCCGGGGGAGAAGATGACCCTTATCAAAATGGGAGAGCAGCCGGAAGTCCTGCAGGCGGCGAGTGGCGACAAGAATGAGTTGCGCCGGTCTTTACGAGATGCGCAGCTGAAGACGGGACGGGCTGACCTGGAAGCAGCCCTTTCCTTAATTGCTTCACTTAGTCGTGATTCCCGGGATATTATGCTGCTTATAGTCAGCGATGGCAAAACCTTGCCGGTGGAGCATGACCCCAGAATCAAATGCCCGGTGGAGTTTATCCAAATTGGCCGGGAGAGTGACAACCTGGCCATTACCACCCTGGCTACCCGCCGGGACTCGGGGCAGGTTCTGGCCCTGGCCCGGGTGCAGAATTTTGGTGAAAAGGCGGTAGTAAGCGATATTGAACTCCGGGTCGATGGGGAACTGTTCGATATCAGGGAAATAAAGCTGGAAGCAGAAGGAGCCCGGGAGATAATCTGGGAGGATTTGCCTGTGAGGGCAGAGAGTATTCAGGCTATTTTGCAACGGCCTGATTTCCTGTTGGCTGATAACGAAGCCTGGGCAGTGGTGGAGGAATTAACGGAGAACCGGGCCCTGCTGGTAAGCGAGGGGAATCTTTTCCTGGAAAAGGCTTTAAACCTCCTTCCGGGAATGGAATTATTCAAGACCAGTCCCGCTGAATATGACCCCGCTCTCGCTGATTATCAGTTGTTCATCTTTGACGGCTGGCTACCTGCCCGCCTGCCCCAGGCTAGTATTATAATAGTCAATCCCCCTCCGGGCAATCACTGGCTGGCCATAAACGGTGAAGCGAAAAACCTCAGCGGGATAAAAGCCGCCGGGGAGGATTCCCTCCTGCGCTATATCGATAGCAGTGACTGGCAAGTAGCCCGGAGTCAAAAGCTGCTTTGCCCGGATTGGGCCAGAACCCTATTGGAAAGCGAAGATGTTCCTCTATTGCTGACCGGGCAGTTATCGGGCCGGGTGGCTATTTTCTCTTTTGATCTGCATGAGAGCAATATCCCTTTGCAAACCGGTTTCCCCATCTTAGTGCACAATTTAGTAGGCTGGCTCTTGCCCGGGAATGCCGGAGCAAGTTTTGATCTGAATCGCAGCCGCATTAGTTTTGACCCCCACCCGGAAGCGGAAGCGATATACTTGCAGAGGCCGGGGGAAAAAGAGGAGCGATATTTGCCTCCTTTTCCGCGCTCTTTCAGTGCCAGTCGTCCGGGCCTGTACCAGATAAACCAGGTTCTAAGCGATAGGATAGAGATAAGTTTCCTGGCCAGGAACCAGGGTGACCCTCTGGAATCAGATATAAAGCCAGCCGCACTGCCCTGGCAGGCGCTGGAAGCTGACAGCAGGGGCGGGGGGGAGCGGCTGGGCAAAAAAGAACTCTGGCCCTGGCTGTGCTGGGCAGTTCTGCTTTTGCTCTTGCTGGAATGGGAGGTGTACCGCCGTGGTTATTAATTTTAGTCACCCCCTTTTATTACTTATAATTCCCCTGATTTTCTACCCGCTTTATCTCTGGTATCGAGATTCCGGGCATTTGCCTGCTTTCCGGCGCAATATGGCTCTGCTGTTAAGAAGCCTTCTGCTCTTAAGCCTCATACTGGCCCTGGCCGGGCTGGAACTGCGTTTTCCGCTGGAGCGGCAGAGTGTGGTCTTTGCCGTGGATCTTTCTGCCAGTTGTGAAAATAGCCGGGAAGCGGCGGAAAACTTCATTAGAGAGGCCTTGAAGCACAAGAAAGCAGACGACCAGGCGGGGGTAGTGGTATTTGGCGGCAATGCCCTGGTGGATCAGAGCCTCTCCGACAGCAGCCGCTTGCATCCTATTGAAAGCCTGGTGGACCGGAACTACAGCAAGCCGGAACAGGCCTTGAAGCTGGCTGACGCTCTGATGCCCGATAATTTTTCGCGGCGGGTGGTGTTGCTCTCCGATGGACGCCAGAATGATGGCGACGCCTTGAAAGAAGCGGCTTACCTGGCTGAGAAGAAGATACGGCTTGACCTGCTTCCCCTGGAAAGCAGCCCCACCCGGGACGCGCGGGTGAAGAGCCTGGAAGTTCCTCAGAGTCTTTTTGCCGGGGAAAAGTTTCCGCTTAAAGTGGGGATAGAGAGCAATTTTGCCACCACCGCCCAGCTTCGTCTATACCAGGATCAGGAATTGATCGGCCAGGAGGAAATCAAACTGCGGCAGGGAGAAAATATGCTGCTTTATTCCTCCGTTTTGGATGAAGCCGGGTTTCACAGCTTCCAGGCCAGCATCGAAGTGGAGCAGGATGGGGTGGCGGATAACAACGAAGCCTATGCCTTTAGCCTGGTTCAGGGTCCGCCCCGACTGCTCCTGGTAGAAGGGAAAAAAGGAGAAGCCCGGGGCCTGGAAGCGGTACTCTCCTCACTGAATATGGACTATGACCTGCTATCCCCGCGGGAACTGCCGGCAAGCCTGACCGAACTGCAGCGCTACGGGCTGATGATTCTCTGCAATGTGCCGGCGGAAGATCTCCGGGCCGAAGCCATGCAAGCTATACATACGGCGGTCAGGGATCTGGGCAAAGGATTGATAATGATAGGCGGAGAGGATAGTTTTGGACCAGGGGGATATTTCAATACCCCGGTGGAGAAAGCTCTGCCGGTATATATGGATTTACGGGGAAAGAAGGAAATACCCAGCCTGGGTTTGGTTCTGGTTATCGACAAGTCCGGCAGCATGTCGGAGGGCAGCGGCGGTTACAGCAAGGTGGAACTGGCCAAAGAGGCCGCCATTCAGGCCACCAGTATTTTGGGGCCGCTGGATATGGCCGGGGTGGTGGCCTTTGATGATACAGCTCAATGGGTGGTGGAATTTCAAGCGGTCAAAGACAAGGACGCCATACAGGATGATATTGCCACCATCCGGGCTGACGGGGGCACCAGCATTTATCCCGCCCTGGCCCTGGCTTATACGGCCCTCAAAGATGCCCATACCAAATTCAAACACATCATACTGCTCACCGATGGGCAGTCGGCCACTACCGGGGATTATTATTTTCTGAGCCGGAGAATGGCCCGGGCGGGGATAACCATGTCTACGGTGGCCGTGGGTGAGGGGGCGGACACCCTCTTGCTGGAACAACTGGCGGCATGGGGTCAGGGCCGGTATTATTTCAGTGATGAGATCTCCAATATTCCCCGCATATTTACCAAAGAAACCATGAAGGCCATAAAGAGTTATCTGGTAGAGGAAAGCTTTTTCCCGGTATTGACAGCGGAAAGCCCACTAATGGAAGGTATATCCGCCGTGCCGGCCCTCGAAGGCTATGTGGCCACCACGCCCAAGAAAACGGCCCAGGTAGTTTTGTCCAGCCATCGCCAGGACCCGGTGCTGGCCCAGTGGCAGTACGGACTGGGACGTTCCATCGCCTTCACCACTGATGGCGGTTGGCGCTGGTCCAGTGCCTGGACGGCCTGGGGAGATTACAATCATTTCTGGGCCAACCTGATTTCCTGGACCCTGCCCCGCAGCCAGCAGGATGCCAGGCTGGAACTCAAAACCAGTCTGGAGGGCCGGCAAGGTCTGATTCAAGTAGATTCCCGCGAGCTATCGCTTTCTTTGCCCAGTGAGGCGGTAGTGGTAGACCCGGAACTGAAGGCGCAGAAGATTAAACTGGAACCGGTAGCTCCGGGAAGATATGAGGGAAGATTCTCCACCGGTGAACCGGGGGTCTATTTCATAAATGTCACCCAGCAGGGAAACGAAGGCGAGCTGAGGTCGGCCAGCGGTGGGATAACTTTGGCCTATTCCCCCGAATATGCCGAGAGCGGCAGCGATGAGAAATTTCTGCAGGTCCTGGTGCAAGCGGGAGGCGGCAGTATAATAAGTGAGCCCCGCGAAGCTTTTGCTCCCAACCTGCCTGTAGCCCGAGGGGTACGGGAACTCTGGCCCTGGCTCTTGATGCTGGTGGCTTTGCTGCTTCCCCTGGATATTGCCAACCGCCGCCTGGCCTATAATTTAAGCGACCTGCAAGCTTGGTGGCAGCGGTGGAAAAAACCAGAGGGGACTGCTTCAGCCCACGCCCCGACAGCAGTTACTTTTAATCGCCTGCGCCAGCGGAAAGAGGATTTAAATGAGCAGGAAAGACAAAGGTCGGGCGGAAGGCAGCTTATTAAGGATGAAGCCCACAGCAAGCCGGAAAAGGCCTCTGTCTTGAGCCAATCCCGGGAAGGGAGCGAAAAGGATAAAGCACAGGAAAAGGATAAAGTACAGGAAACAAAGCAGGATAAAGATGGGATGTCCCGTTTACTTGCGGCCAAGAAGCGGGCCAGAAAATAAGAGGTGGGCGGCCATTCTATTATCTGTATATTGGATACAGGGAAATAACTTTAAGATTTCCAGGCAGAATAAAAACAACTCACTATATATAATAATAGGCATCACCTCCCTTCAGGGGAAAGTGGCTTACTACCAAATGGCAACTACAGTATTTTATTTTAATGTCTATGCAAGCTATAATCTAAAGGACAAGAAGCTTTAATTATATAGAAACGGCACCATAAAAAAGGGGATAAATCATCCTGGCCAAATTTTAAGAGGAGCGGAATCCTTTGCCGAATGAGGTATTAATTAGTCTAAGTGATATCAGCAAAACCTACATCATGGGCGAAGTCAAGGTAGAGGCCTTAAAAGCGACTTCCCTGGAAATATACCAGGGGGAACTCCTGGTTATCCTGGGCCCCAGCGGTTCCGGCAAAAGCACCCTCCTAAACCTGATTGGGGGAATAGATACACCCACCAGCGGGCAAATGCTTTTTGGTAAAGCACTGCTAAGCAATGGCCGTGAAAAGGATTTAACCCGTTACCGGAGGCAGGAGGTAGGATTCGTCTTCCAATTTTATAATCTGATAGCCGACCTCACCGCAGCTGAAAATGTGGCTCTGGCGGCGGAACTGGTAGCAGAACCCCTGGCGGTTGATGATGTCTTGCGGGATGTGAATCTATGGGAACGGCGGGATCATTTCCCTTCCCAGTTAAGTGGCGGTGAACAGCAGCGGGTAGCCATTGCCCGGGCGATGGTTAAAAGCCCCCGCTTGCTCTTATGTGATGAACCCACCGGGGCTCTGGATTTTGAAACCGGTAAAATGGTACTTAGGCTCTTGCGGGATATCCAGAAAAATCAGGCCAGTACGGTAATTATTGTTACTCATAATACCGCCATTGCTGATATAGCTGACCGGGTGCTGCGTATGCGCAGCGGATCGGTGGCGGAAATTATTATAAATGAAAATCCCCTGCCACCGGAAAGGATTGAGTGGTAATGACTATCCTTACCCGCAGATTATTTCGGACCATTCAGGCTGGCCGGGGGCAGTTCCTGGCTCTGGTGTTGATTGTCACCCTGGGGGTGATAATATACATTGGCATGAGCAGCTCTTATAATAATTTAAACCACTCGCAACAGCAATTTTACCACGATTACGCTTTTGCTGATTACACTTTCCAGGTAGTCAAGGCACCGGAATCGATAGTGGCGAGGGTGGAAGCTTTGCCCGGAGTTCTTAATGCCAGCGGGCGTATTCAAAAGGATGTTCCTATTATAAAAGAAGGGCGGGAGAGGATAACCGGTCGTTTGACGGGTTACCCCTTGCCCATGGAGAATGAGCTTAACCGCCTGCACCTCCTGTCAGGCCGTCAGCTTGAGCGGCAAGCTTCGGGGAAGGTTGCTGTATTGCTTGACCCGCAGTACGCCCGGGCCAACCACCTGGCCCCGGGCCAGGATATGGAGATCATTGCTGAGGGCAAGAAAGTAAGCCTGACAGTCATCGGTACCGCTACCAGCCCGGAATTCATCTATCCCATGAAAGATGCGGGATCACTTTTCCCGGAACCGGAACGATTTGGAATTTTAATGCTTTCCCAGCTCCAGGCCCAGCAGATATTGGGCTTACCCGGGCAGATTAACCAGCTTCTGGTGGATTTGGCCCCCGGGGTGGATGAAGAAAAAATTAAGGAGCAGGTGGAGAAGATACTGGCACCTTACGGGAATATTAGCAGTTACCCGCGTAAGGATCAGTCCAGCCATCTTGTATTGCAGGCTGAATTAGACGGAATAAAGCTTTTTGCCCTCACTTTGCCCTTAATCTTTTTCCTGGTGGCGGCCGGGATACAGTTCATTATTCTTACTCGACTGATTCGTTCCCAGCGATTGCCCATTGGTGTCATGAAGGCACTGGGTTACGATAACTGCCGGATAATGTGGCATTATACTTCTTACGGCCTAGCAGTCGGTTTGGTGGCAGCGATTCTAGGTACCGGCCTGGGGATAGCTTTGACTGCGGTTTTAAATAATCTTTATGCCCAGTTTTTCAATTTGCCTAGCATGACTAATGAAATAAATTTCCGGGTGGTGCTGTATAGTTTCCTGATTACTTCTCTGGTAGGTATAGCTTCAGGATTCTTTGCTTCTCGCTCGGTAATCCGCATCAACCCGGCAGAGGCTATGCGTACCCAGCCCCCTTCCTCGGGACGGCGTACCCCCTTGGAGAGCTGGCCCTGGTTATGGCAGCAGTTTAGTAGTAGTTGGAAAATGAGCCTGCGCTCCATATTCCGCAACCGGGGACGATTTGCCGTAAGTGTTTTGGGGATTATAAGCTCCGTAGTGCTGCTGGTTTTTTCCTGTTTTTCCCTTGATGCTACCGATTATCTCATGAACCAGAACTTTGAACAGATAAATCGCTATGATTACATGATTCGTTTTACTGAACCGATTAAATATTCGGAGATTTTGGACTGGACCCGCTGGGATGAAGTACAGCGTATGGAGCCTATGATGGAACTGCCGGTAAAACTTCATGCCGGGGGAGAGTCCAAGGACGAAGTCTTGCTGGGAATGATCCCTTCCAATCGCTTGAAACGGGTTTATGATAAATTGGGGCAGGAGCGGCAGATTCCTGAAGAGGGTATCCTTCTGGGCAAACGGGTGGCTGACAAGCTGGGTTTGCAGCTGGGAGATGAAGTAGTGGTGGAGACCACGCTGGGGATTGGACCTTCCCGCAGCTCACGTCTGATCGTAATGGGTATAAATGAACCCATGACCGGCAGTGGTTCTTATGTATCGTTCAGCACCGTCAATAGCCTGCTGGGAGAGCAAGAGCTAGCCAGTGCTGTACTTTTGAAGCTCGATGCCGCCCAGATGCCATCGGTGGAAAACCGCTTGCAGGAAATGAGCCGGGTAGCTTCGGTAAACAGTCCCGCCCGGGAGCGGGAGACCTTTGAGCAACTTATGGGAACTACCACTACTACGATTGCGATAATGATTCTCTTTGCCGGGCTGTTGGGATTGGCTATTATTTATAATAGCTCGGTAATGACTTTTAATGAGCGCCAGCGGGAACTGGCTTCCCTGCGGGTTTTGGGTTATTCACGGGGGGAAGTGTCAGGCCTGTTGCGCAAGGAAACCTGGGCGCAAGCCTTACTGGGTATTGCTCTGGGATTACCTGCCGGCAAGACTGCGGGGGCCGCTTACATGGTCAGTGCCAGTACCGAGCTGTATAGTTTTCCGGTAATCATATATCCCCGCACTTATTTTATTGTTGCCGGGCTGGCATTATTTTTTGTCTGGATCGGGCAGCAGTTGGCCATCCGCAAGGTAGAGCGGCTGGATATGGTAGAAGCGTTGAAAAACCAGGATTAAAGAGGAGGTTAAAAGCAGCTATGAAAAGCAAAAAAACCTGGATAATAGGGGGGCTCATTCTTCTTGCTCTTATAGCCGCAGCAGCCATGATGGCCCGCAGTGCTGAACCGGTGGAAGTGGTCCAGGCTAGTCGCGGAACCTTTACCCTCACGTTAGAGGAGACCGCTTATGTTCAGGCGGCTGATGACCGGGAATTGCAGGCGGCATCAACTGCCCAGGTACGAGAATTGCTGGTTGCATCAGGGGATAAGGTTATGCCGGGGCAGCTATTGATGAAACTTTCCAGCCCGGAGTTAACTGCCGAAACCGCTTCCGCCCGTTCCCAGCTGGCCCGGACGGAAGCAGAGTTGCAAGCTGCCGGGCTTAAAATGCAATCACTCCGCCTGGAGCTCAAGCAGGCGGAAAACGACCTGGCTCGAAAGAAAAACCTGCTGCAATCGGGAGCACTGGCCCGGGCTGAATATGAAGAGGCCGAGCTGGAGGTAGACCAGTTAAGAAAGACTATATCCCAACAGGAAGCCGGTGTCAGCGGTTTAAGCCAGCAGGTGGCCAGTCTAAGCGAGATGCTAAACGGCCTGGAAGAAAAGCGGGGACAACTCCAGGTAACAAGCCCGGTATCCGGAATCATTCTGGATTTGCCGGTTAAAGTCGGACAGGTAGTAGCACCGGGTACGTTGCTGGCTCAACTGGGTTCTGCCGGTCAGTTAGAGGTAAAAACCGAGCTCTTGAGTGATGAGATCCGCCGGGTAAAGATAGGGCAGAGCACCCGGATTACCGCTCCCGTATTGGGTGAAGAGGTTCTCAATGGTCAGATCAGTAAAATCTATCCCCGGGCATATGAGAAAACTTCTGCTCTGGGGGTAATCCAGCGTCGGGTTCCGGTTATTATCAATTTGGAACAGATAGCCAATCTTCAACCGGGATATGAGGTGCGGGTTGCGATTGAAACCTTGCGTAAGGAAGGGGTTATTCTGCTTCCCCGTGAGTCGGTACGGCTTGATGAAAAGGGGAATTACCGGCTGTGGCTGGTAAAGGAAGGCCGCATTGCGCAGCGCTCGATCCAGGTTGGTGAGAAAAACCAGCAATGGGTGGAAGTAATCAAGGGAATCAAGGCTGGTGAAACTGTAGTCCGGGATGGCAGCCGGGAACTAAAGGAAGGCAGCCGGGTTAAAGCACTTGAGCCAAATGAGTCGCTATGATAATTTAGTGGAGTTCCTTTAGAAAACCTGCTTTATTCACATTAAGAGATGTTTTTGAACAATTCTATTTAGAATGTGTAATTGTTCCTTATGTATATGATACAATACAAACATGGTTTTCTAAGTAAAAAGAGAGGAGCTAACAAAGTAAATGCAAGGAAATGATCCCTCCTATTATAATGACTATGAAGAAATAGACCTTCGTGACATATTTAAAACCATTAACAAATGGAAACACACCATCATTGCAGTTACACTAATATGCGTGCTTTTAAGCGGTATATTTAGCTTCTTTGTTCTGGATCCGGTTTACGAAGCAAGTACTGTGGTTTCAATTTACCAGGCTCAGCTTAACCGGGAAAAAGAAAGTTCAAATGATATAACAGATACTGTTAATGAACTGGGGGAAATCCCCTATATGAGTGCTGTAAGTTGCGAGCAGCAAGTAAAATCCCCGGCTATAATAGAAGCAGTTATAAAAAAATTGCAGCTGCCTTATACTAGAAACGGACTCAAATCATCAATTAAAACTCAACAGGTACAAAACACCAACCTGATTATCATAACAGTAAGCAATAACGACCCGGAGTTGGCAGCCAAAATTGCCAACACTTTGCGGGAAGAATTTATCTTACATATTAACAAGATTAATAAGAGAAAAATGGCGCAGTCTTTAGAAATCATGGAAAAAGAATGGCTACAAAAGGAAGAAGTTGAGCTTGATGTAGTCAGTGAAAAACTAAAAGAACACAAACTACAATCTCGCTCCATAGAATTCTTGAACAGCCAGTTGGGTAAAAAAAGAGAAGATTTGATAAATTACCAATCATGGCTGGCCAAGGCTGAAATTGACCGGGCCAGCCAGCAAGAAGGGATCAAACAGCTCCAGGAAACCATTGCCCATACTCCCCATACTCTAACTACGGTCAATACCGCCAATGGCATCCTGCCTGCTGACCTTCAGGGTATTGATATAAAAGATGGTACGGTTAGCAGTGAGCAAATTAATATGAACTATACATCATTAATCGAAGCCTATAACAGCAAAACAACAGCTCTGGCCGAACTCACTGTACAGATAAATAAAACCAGGCAGGAAATCGCCAGGCAGGAAAAAGAAATCCTTGATCTGGAAGCAGAACTGATAATAAACCAGCTCGGTGAAAAGAAATTGCAAAACGAAGTCAGCAGGAGAGAAAGTGTGGTAGACTTGTTATCTTCCAAAATTGCAGAATTAAAAATGACAGAATCAATCAACCTGGCTGATAATAACATCATAACTGTATCCGAAGCCATGGTTCCCGAAGCCCCGGTTAAGCCAAACAAAATGCTTAATATAGCCATAGCTGCTGTTCTGGGTTTAATGCTGGCCACCTTCGGCATATTTCTCATAGAATATCTTCGTGAGAATGGAACAAATAAAAGTGAGCCGGAGGACATGAAAGGTATTACGAGATAAATTAAAAAGTGCAAAAGCGGCGCAGCGGGCAGCTGCAAGTACCCGCTGCGCCGTTATGTTATTTTTGCTGCATTAAAGCTACCCGCCGGTTAACATCATCCCAGTTTATGAGATTCCACCAGGCTTCAATCCAGGCCGCCCGCTTGTTCTGGTACTTGAGGTAATAAGCATGTTCCCAGACATCCACAATCAACAACGGAACTGCGCCCCATTGGGTTAGATCCTGATGCTTTTCTGCCTGCAAGACCACCAGCTTTTCAAATATCGGATTGCAGGCCAGTATGGTCCATCCCGAACCCTCTACCGCAAGGGCAGAAGCAGAGAAGAGTTTTTTGAAGTTATCGAAGGAGCCGAAATCACGGTCAATCAGCTCAGCCACAGCCCCATCGGCAGGACCTCCCCCGCCCGGCTTCATATTTTCCCAAAACATAGTGTGCAAAATGTGTCCTGAGCCGTGGAAAGACAGCTCCCGCTCGATGTGTTTGATTAAGGCGAAATCACCTTTTTCCAGGGCTTCGGCCAGCTTGCTCTCCGCGTTGTTTAGTCCATCAACATAGGCCTTGTGGTGCATATCATGGTGTAATCTCACCGTCTGTTCATCGTAAAAAGGTTCCAGCGCATCATAGGCATACGGTAAATCCGGTAGAGTATGAGCCATTACAAACACCCCTTTTCCTTAATATGCAAACAACATTGCTGTTATTTAGTCTAATATATTTTAGTTTTTCCGCCAACTATTGCTATGATACTCCTTGAAAATAATCAGTCTTTTTTACCTAACTGGCTGATGTTACCTTTAATTTTGCTTCCAGCTTGATCAAGATGCGGTTGAATTTATTAGAGAACTGGCCCAGGGGGCTAAACTCGGCCACTATGGAAGCACTGTCTCTTGCTTTATTGTTACCGTATGGGCAAACTGCTATGATAATATTATTAAATCCTAAAAGGAGGTAGTTTGTAATAACGAAGAATATAAATTGCTCTCAGACGGCCAGGAAAACAGGCACTCTGATATGCTTGCTGTTAATATTTCTACTGTCCATAACGGTCGTCTTGGGAGGCTGTGCTGCACCCCGGGAAGAAGTATCCTCTCCGGAACAAAATGAACTGCCGGTGCAAAGTAAAGCTGTTTTGCCGGAAGCAGAGCCGGATGGCGATGGCAGCAGTGAAGATATACTCCGACTACATTTTGTTGATGTGGGTCAAGGTGATGCTATTATGCTGCAATGCCCAGGCGGGGAAAACATCCTGGTAGATGGTGGAGACAAGGCGCAGGGAGAGATGCTTTGTGCCTACCTGCGGGAATGTGGGATTCAGGAACTGACAGCCATTGTTGGCACCCATCCCCATGCTGATCATATCGGCGGGCTCATTAAAGTAGTACAGGAGTTTCCGGTTAAAGCGATCTATATGCCGCGAGTTACCCATAGCAGCGATACTTTCAGGGATTTGCTCCTGGCCATAAAGAACCAGGGGCTTAAGATTAGCACAGCCAGAGCAGGTGTAGAGTTTCCGCTTCAAGCGATAAAGGCACAATTTATTGCCCCCAGGGCTGATTATTACGAAGATTTGAATAATTATAGTGCGGTATTGAAAATAGACTATGGAGCAAAATCTTTTATACTTATGGGGGATGCCGAAAAAGAGAGTGAAGAGCAGATACTATCATCTGGGCTTAATATCAAGGCTGATGTTTTGAAGTTAGGACATCATGGCAGCGCGAGCAGCAGCGGAGAAGACTTTATTAAGGCTGTTGCTCCCTCCTGGGCCGTGATTATGTGTGCTCCCAATAATGATTATGGACATCCCCACCGCGAAACTCTGCAAGCGCTGGGGAAATACGGGGTAGAGCTGCTGAGGACGGATGAGGATGGCACCCTTATTATCACTTCAGATGGGCAAAAGATAGAAGTCTATAAGAAGGGGAAAAAGGAAGCGTCTGCCGGGTTGAACCCGGTGCCCGAACCCGCTGCCGTACCAGGTGAAGAAGCCGTTTTCTATATTGGAAACCTTAAATCCCGGGTCTTTCATCGTCCGGACTGTTCGAACCTGCCGGCGGCCAAAAACCAGATTCGCCTGCCCAGCCGTGAAGAAGCGCTGGAAAAGGGATATCGGCCCTGTAAGAATTGCCTGGTGCCAGAGAATTGCCTGGTGCCAGGCAGTGCGGCCGAGCTAGGCTGCATCATATAACGGGTGGGAATCCCGTCCGGTAAGGTTAGCCAACCGCCGGTAATTAGTCTTGGAGGGCAGAGGGTAACCGCTGTCTTTAAGCGTAGACAAACAAGCAAACGGGCCGAAAGCAGTAGCTGAAGGTGTTGAGCCCCGAAATACCGAACATGGGAAGGCAGATGCTATTGCCTGAGCAGAATGCAACATCCTGGAAGTCGATAAGGCTAGACGACAGGACTTCCCCGGGGTCGGAGGCCTCGGCACGTTTGACATCGTTATGATGTAGTAACTCGGGAGATCCTATTTTCTCTTCTCCAGCCACGGAGGAGTATGACCGACAAGTGATAATAAGCGAGGGAGTCAAATGGGAAATAGGAAGTCGGATCATTGCGTAATACTGATGATAACGGGTAATGCCGGAGGAGGGAAGGCAATGACACAATGGAGCCCTTACAGGGGACACATTTACCACACCGGAGGTGGAGACAAAGTTAAATGGAAACAGGACTTGTAAGGATAGCAGAGATAGCTAGACAGAACCCGAAAGAACGATTCACAGCCTTGATACATCATATCAATCATGAAACACTGAAAGAGTGTCATCTAGAGATCAGTGGATCAAAGGCAAGTGGAGTAGATCAGGTGACAAAACAAGCGTACGAGGAAAATCTTGAAGCCAACATAGCAGACCTGATCGGAAGAATGAAGCGGCAGGCGTATAAACCCCAGCCAGTGCGAAGGGTATATATCCCTAAAGAAGGCAGCAACAAAAGGCGGCCCCTGGGAATACCTAGTTATGAGGATAAACTAGTGCAGAAAGGACTTGCAAGGATACTCAATACAATCTATGAGCAAGATTTTCTGGACTGTTCCTTTGGATTCAGACCTGGCAGAGGCTGTCACGATGCATTAAAGGTACTAAATCACATCATTGAGAGAAAGAAAGTAAACTATATAGTCGATGCAGACATCCGCGGCTTCTTCGATCACGTCGATCATGAATGGATGATGAAATTCTTAGAACTGCGCATAGCTGACCCTAATTTACTGCGCCTGATTAAAAGGTTTCTTAAAGCAGGGGTAATGGAAGCAGGAATCGTGTACGACACACCTAAAGGAACACCACAGGGTGGTATAGTATCACCAATACTTGCGAATATATATTTACATTATGTGCTGGATCTATGGTTTGAAAAGGTAGTAAAGAAAAGGTGTCAAGGTGAAGCATACTTGGTAAGATATGCCGATGATTTTGTGTGCTGTTTTCAGAACAAAAGCGATGCGGAATGGTTCTATGCGAACCTGCGGGAAAGACTGAACAAGTTCAATCTGGAAGTAGCAGAGGAGAAAACCCGTATTATAGCTTTTGGGCGCTTTGCAGATAAAGAGAGTAAAAAGCAAGGAAGGAAGAAACCAGATACATTTGATTTACTGGGGTTTACTCACTACTGCAGTAAAAGCAAGAAAGGCTGGTTTCGGGTAAAACGGAAAACAAGCCAAAAGAAATATCGAAGCAGTCTGCTTAAATGCAAAACATGGCTTAGGAAGCACCTAATTTCACCCACGGATTATGTAATAGAGATGTTACAAATTAAACTGCAGGGATACTACAGATATTACGGAATAACAGATAACTCCACGGCATTAAGAAACTTTTGTGACAAAGTACGAAGAATGTTATTCAAATGGTTCAACCGCCGTAGCCAGCGCAAAAGCATGAACTGGGATAAATATGTACGCTTTCTTAATAAACACCCGTTACCAAAGGGAAGAATTTATGTAGATATATATGACGTAAGGCCCGAGCTGCTGAGTTATCTAAAGTGAATGACATTGTGAGGAGCCGTGTGCGTTAATTGCGCAAGCACGGTTCTGTGAGGAGCATAATGCCAATCAGCCATGGAGCAAATATTGTGACACTCTCAGAGGAAACGGAGAGCAACAGATTAACACAAAGCGTCTCCTAAAGCTGAAAGGCATATGTTTACTCGACCTTAAGTTGTTAAGTTATTGCCGGGTATGGGGGGATAAATTTAGCAAGTTAATAATGAAAAAATACTTTTTCATTACTATTTGTGTTGATAGTGGTAGCGGCGTAATAAAGGTTATTATGCAATGCAGTTTTTGCAGGCAGGAGGAATTAAGCAATGAAAGCCATAATTGAACGCTTTGAAGGGGATTTTGCTCTTCTGGAAATAAGGGGTAAGGGCCAGGTTATAAAGGTCAAACGGGCTAAACTTCCGCCTGCAGCCCGGGAAGGCGATGTAGTGTTTTGCCAGGGCGAAGGGTGGCTTATTGATCAAAAAGTCACCGCAACACTCAAGAAAGAAGTGGAGGACCTGGCCACCGAATTGTGGCAGGATTGAATTTTTTCCGGGATTTCCCCCTCGGGAAAAGGATGAATAGTAAAGCGAAAAAAAAGATTTCTCATGGTAATTGATTTGGAGGTAGAAAGGTGAAGATAGTAGTTAAGCTATTTGCAACATTACGCCAGGGGCGTTTTAAGGTTCAGTCAGGGATTTATCCTGAAGCGGCAAAGGTGCAAGATATAGTTGAGGGACTGGCTATACCCCCGACCGACCTGGGCATAATATTCGTAAATGGAAAATCGGCTGACCTGAACCGGGTGCTGCAGGAGGGAGATACCCTTTCCATTTTTCCGCCGGTAGGAGGGGGATAAATGATCAAAGTATTAAAATATAGCGAGCCGGAAGGCCGGCCCAGGGGATGTTTGTAGAATGGATAAAATGGATGTACTGTTGCGGCAAAAAGCCCCATCCGGGCTTATTGGCTGGAAAGAAGAAGAGGAAATGGCTCTGGCCCTGGGTTTATCCCTGCACGAAGCCGAGGGAAGGCTCCTGGCCCAGGGTGTTTTACCCCAGCGTTACCAGCGCAACGCTAAATCCATCACCCGAGAAGAACAGTGCCGCTTATTTCAGTCCCGGGTGGCGGTAATCGGTTGTGGGGGACTGGGAGGCTACCTCTTGGAGGAACTAGCCCGCCTGGGAATTGCTTCGATTTCGGCCTGGGATTATGATAGTTTTGCCGAGCATAATCTTAATCGTCAACTGCTGTCTGATATGGACACTATTGGACTAAGCAAGGTTGAAACGGCGGCTAAAAGGGTTCAGGCCATCAACCCGGCTGTGAAATTCCAGGCTTTCAACCGTCCTTTCGCGGCAGGGGAGGGGGAGGATTTGCTGGCCGGACATCAGGTGGTAGTGGATGCCCTGGACAGCATTCCCGTACGCAAGATGCTGGCCGCTGTCTGTCAACGCCTGTCGCTGCCCCTGGTACATGGTGCCATTGCTGGCTGGTGCGGTCAGGTTTGTACCCAGTTTCCTGGTGAAGACAGCCTGGAAACAATCTACCGGAATAGCAACCAGGAGCAGGGAGTGGAAAGCAAGCAGGGGGTCCTGGCATTTGCTCCTGCTGTAGTAGCCAGTCTACAGGTCGCCGAAGTGGTAAAAATCCTCCTGGGCCGGGGAGAACTTTTGCGTAAACGCATTCTTCTTTTCAACCTTCTGGATATGGAGTTCGAGGTTTTGGACTTGTAAACTATTCTGCTCGTGAAGTGTCATAATACTGTCATCTTAATGTAACCAACTTGTGACAACAATGTTACAAAAGTTATTCTAACGGCAAATAATCTTATCACCCCCGTTCACCTGAATCATGGTGGAACGGGGATTAGTTTTTTCTGGAGGGCATTGTTCGGGTTGGCATGATTCTTGCTGCTAAAGATTACAGAGATTAAAAGATTGGGGTTGGTTAGCCGCAGGAGCTTAAGAACAAGCAGTTTATAGAGAAAGCGTAGTATCTCGGAAACTCAACAGCTGATTAGGGATAAGTTGGAAAAACCAACAGACAAAGCTCTTTGACAACTTCACATAGCTAAAATAAGCAAAAGAAAAAGAGTAGCTACCAGAAAAAGGTAGTAGGAAAGTAGCCGGCGTTTCAAAGATTTTTTAAACCCGGAAAAACTAACAGCCTGCAGTTCTTGGGAACATGTTATTAGGCTGCTTTCGAGATAGTCTTAATACCAACCTCCGAAAGAATAGAAGGCTTCAATAAGGCAACTTGAGCATCCAAGTGCTGGTTTAGAGCCGCTATAGTTGCCTGCCAAAACCACCGTTTATTGCTGCGGCAACGGGCATTCTCAATCTTGTAATCAACCAGGATTCTTTTGAAGGTACGCTCCACGGTACTTCTGCGAGCATAAATAGCCTTCCAAGCCTTGGAGCCGCGAGGAATAGGAGTAAAAATACGCAAATCCCAGTCAGGTTTGGTGTAAACCACACGACCATATTTACTAGGTGAACATTCCGGAGATTTAGGACATTTACTCCTGTCTTTGTAATGAGGGCAACGCCACTTAATACGGCACCGGTCATTGTTAAAACCCCAGTTGAGCATGGGCAAGTTAGCAATGCAGATGGGAACCCCGTTGTCATTGACAGTAAGTGGTCCAGAATAAATATTATGACCTTTGTTACGCTTATTAAGATCAATAAAAGCTTGAGTACGATTGGCATTTAGCAGGCGATAGATATCATAAACATCATGGGCTGAATCTAAAAGGGCTTTACTAAACTTAAATTCAGGATAGAGCTTAAGTAGTTCAACCCAGGCGAAGACAAAAGTTACACTGTCATGACGGGAACCCTGTACGAAACGGAGATAAATAGGCAGGTCATTAAAAGAATCTGCCGAAGTAATAGAGTACAGGGTGTGTCCGTAAAACCATTGTTCATGATAACTATCCCAACCCCAATTAGCAGTTGGGTCGGTAAAAGAGCGCTCACATTGGCAGTGGTAGATGCCTTGAGCAGGGCATTGGCAGAGCTTTTTACCACGGGGACTGGCGCCAGTTCGGACTGGGGAACCGTCACCGGAAATGGCCAGGTTATCAGGATTACCGAGCAGACCGAGCTTGGATGATGGGATAACGGCACACTCTTTTAATATGGCCTGCAAAACCCTTTCCGGTCTTTTCTCAATGACACGTCCTTGTAAAGCTTTGTCTACCAGTTTTTTAATGATACCAGGGTGTTTGGGTTTAAGTTTATCGCCGGATTTAGGGCGTTTACGGCCTTTAGACGGTGGTACTTTAACAGCTTTTTGGGGAGCATCAGCCAGCCACAACCGGGCCAGCAAATCGTAAAAAGTTCCAACACCGGGTGTTTGTCCTTCAAAACCACAGATAGCAGCCAGGACCAGAGAAGACCTTAAAACAGCCACAAATTTCGTAGGATCCTGGGTTTTACAATGAAGCATAACAACCAAAGCCCTGAATAGTTCGGGTTGGTTATGGGCAGGGCGTCCAATTAGAGAATACATCGGAGCAACAATTTCTTTCAAGGGATCAAGATTTAAGACATAGACCTTTTCGACAAGAGAACCATAAAACCGAATTTCGGCCTCATGTTCCGGCACTAAAGAGATAAGCTTGGATTTCAGCCAGAGTTGGTAATCATCATGAGTTCGCCAATAACCTAACAAAATATCGCCTCCGCTCAATCAATTAGAGATAAAAAATACCTCAATCAATTGTGGAGGGAACTAATGTTTGTCAAGTCCCAATTTTAAATTATATTACTTGTTTTAGCTATGTGGGGTTGGGGGAGTTATTGGGGGTGATCCACATCTATCCAGACTTGAACCAGTTGTTACAACTGGATTGAGACTTTCCGAGAATCTACAAAGCAAAAAAGGAGGTGAATTCTGGTTTTCACTATGGGAAGCCAGAGCGAGATGGAAAAGATTATTGTAGTTCAACCGGAAAAATGTACTGGCTGTAGAACCTGTGAATTGGTGTGTTCATTTACTCACACCGGAGAATTCAACCCGGCCCGGTCACGCATATCCGTTTTCAGTTTTGAGAAGGTGGGATTTTCCTCCCCGGTTCTCTGCCAGCAATGCAGTACGGCGGCCTGTATGCAGGTCTGCCCGGTAGGAGCCGTAAGCCGCGACAATAAAACTGGTGCTATGGTGGTAAATTCAAGCCGTTGCCTGGTTTGCAAGGCTTGTACCATAGCCTGTCCTTTGGGGGCTACTTTCTACGATCATGTCAGCGACAGTATTCTAAAATGTGACCTTTGCGGTGGGGATCCGGAATGTGTGAAGTTTTGTCCTTCCGGTGCCATCACTTACCAGGAAGCGAGCGAAGCCGGACTGGCGCGACGCAAGGCAGTTGCGGCCAAGTTAAAGGATGTTTATGAGGAGGTGAGCTAAGATGTATGCATGGATAGGACAGATTTTAAGGGTTAACCTCACTGACGCTACTATAAAAAAAGAAAAGCTTGATCCAGCGCTTCTACGAAATTATATCGGAGCCCGGGGCCTGGGAAGCAAATTGTTCATGGATGAAGTGAATCCTCAGGTGGATCCCTTGAGCCCGGAAAACAAGATTATTTTTATGACCGGCCCTCTTACCGGAACTCTGGCTGCCTCGGGCGGACGCTATAATGTAGTAACCCGGGGACCGCTAAATGGTACCATTGCTGCTTCCAACTCAGGGGGGAGTTTTGGTCCGGAGCTTAAATATGCCGGTTATGATGGAATCATTTTTGAAGGAAAAGCTGAAAAACCGGTTTATCTATGGATAAATAATGCTGAAGTGGAATTAAGAAGTGCAGAAGAGCTCTGGGGACGCAATGTTCCGGAAACGACTGATATGATTAAGCAGGCTACGCATGAGGAGGCCAAAGTCGCCTGTATAGGACCGGCTGGAGAAAAACTGGTCAAGTTCGCCTGCATAATGAATGAGTATAACCGGGCCGCGGGGCGCTCCGGAGTGGGAGCGGTCATGGGCTCAAAGAACTTGAAAGCCCTGGCAGTTCGAGGTACCGGAGGTATCAAAGTGGCTGACCGGCAGGGTTTCATGCAGGCAATTACCGATGCCCGGAACAAATTGAAAGCGCATCCCGTAACCGGGGCCGGTTTGGCGGCTTATGGCACCAATGTTTTGGTAAATATTCTGAATGAGCACGGGGGCTTGCCGGTTAAGAACTTCAGTGAAGCAGCGGTTTTTGCAAAGGCGGAAAATGTTTCCGGCGAGTACCAGGCCGAACACTGCCTGGTGCGCAACAAGGGTTGCTTTGGTTGTTCCATCGGTTGTGGCCGGGTTAGCCGCAACCGGGGCAAATATAAAGGTATTGGCGAAGGGCCGGAGTACGAGGCAACCTGGGGTTTGGGACCCAATCTTTATATCGATGATTTTGAAGCCATTTCCAAGGCCAACTTTCTTTGCAACGAGTTGGGTCTTGATCCCATCTCCCTGGCCGGCACCCTGGCCTGTGCTACGGAAATGATGGAAAAGGGTTTCATTCCTCAGGAAAAGGCGGAGCTGTGCTGGGGTGATGCCGATATGCTGGTAGAAATGACCATCAAGACCGCCTACCGGGAGGGATTCGGGGATGAACTGGCGGAAGGTTCTTATCGCCTGGCTGAAAAATACGGTCATCCTGAATTTTCCATGTCGGTGAAGAAGCAGGAACTGCCCGCTTATGACCCCCGGGGGCAACAGGGAATCGGTTTGAACTATGCTACCTCCAACCGGGGCGGTTGCCATGTCAGGGGCTACATGACTTCCCCTGAGGTTCTGGGTATACCGGAAAAAGTGGATCCAGACAGCACCGAAGGTAAGGCAGCCCTGCTTAAAATATTCCAGGATCTCACTGCTCTGGTGGATTCGGCCGGGATTTGTCTTTTCACTACCTTTGGCCAGGGTTTGCCGGAGATAGCGGAGCAGTTGCGCCAGGCCACCGGGCTTGATTTAAGTGACGAGGAATTCCTGCTGGCGGGGGAACGGATCTGGAATCTGGAACGCTCCTTTAACCTGCAAGCCGGTATCAGCAGCAAAGATGACACCCTTCCTCCCCGTCTCCTGCGTGAACCCATGAAAGGTGGTCCTCACCAGGGGAATGTGGTCAGGTTAGAGCTTATGTTACCTGAGTACTATACCTTGCGGGGATGGGACCAGGCCGGTGTTCCCACTCCGGAGAAACTACAGGAACTCAGCTTGTAAGACCGCTAAGCCGTGTTTCCATAAACTGGCACTAAATACGCTCACAATTTATTCTTCTTCTCCCTGCTTCTTACGAAGTGGGGAGAAGAATCATCCAAATCATCTAAACGCAGAATGAGGCTTATTATAAGCCTTCCAGGAGGCGGGTTATCATGAGTGAACAAGAGTATGAGGAAAATATTGAAGGTTTTAGGAAAATCATCAGCGGTTTCCCGGGAGAGAAACGCTATATTATAGCCATCATGCATGAGCTAAGCCGTTGCTATCGTTACCTTCCCCGGTCCGCCCTGGAACTGACCGCGGAATATGTGGGGGTTCCTTTCAGCCAGGTTTACAGTATGGCTACCTTTTACCGGGCCTTCAGCCTGCAGCCCCGGGGCCGATTCAATATAAAGGTTTGTGATGGTACTACCTGTCATATTAAAGGCTCCAATATTCTACTGGATGAGATTCATAAAAATCTGGGGATAGGCCCCGGGGAAACCACAGCTGACCGGGAGTTTTCCCTGGAAACGGTCAATTGCATCGGGGCTTGTGCAATAGCCCCGGCTCTGCTGGTCAATGAGCGGGTCTATCCTCGGGTAAATGCAGCTGCTCTAAAAGAAATAATAAAAGAATACCGGGGAGGTGGGGATAATGACCACCATGAATAAATCCCTTATTCACCTGCTGTTGGTATGCTGTGGAACTGGTTGTGTGGCCAATGGAGCCCGGGAAGTATATCAGGCCTTGAAAGATAATCTTACTTCAGATGATAAGGCCGTACTTGCCGCCACCACCTCCGCCCGGGCCACAGGTTGTCACGGGCTCTGCGCCCAGGGACCTTTTGTCCGAATATTGCCGGAGGATATCACTTACTGCCGGGTTAAGGCGGCTGACATACCCGAGATTGTGGAGAAAACCTTGAAGCAGGGTGAAGTAGTAAAACGGCTGCTCTTTCGTGACCGGCAGAAGAAAACACTGGTGCAGGGGCAGAACGATATACCCTTCTACCAGCGGCAGACCAGGGTGGCCCTGCGTAATGTGGGGCTTATTGACCCTTCTTCTTTGCAGGATTACCTGGAGCGCGGGGGTTACCGCACCCTGGAAAAATCCTTGCTGGATATGCGTCCGGAACAGGTAATCGAAGAGATCATAAAGTCCGGATTACGAGGGCGCGGCGGGGGTGGATTTCCCACCGGGCTCAAATGGAAGGCTTGTGCTGCGACCCCGGCCCAGCCGCGCTATATAATATGCAACGGGGATGAAGGCGACCCGGGAGCTTTTATGGATGAGAGTATCATGGAGGGGGACCCGCACTCGGTTTTAGAGGGTATGATCATTGCAGCCTATGCGGTAGGAGCCTCTAATGGTTTTATATATGTTCGCGATGAGTATGCCCAATCGGTAGCCAGCCTGCGGAAGGCTATAGAGGAGGCTGAAAACCATGGTTTTCTGGGAGAAAACATACTGGGCAGCGCGCTTTCCTTTAATATTGAAATAGTTCGTGGGGGCGGGGCCTTTGTCTGTGGCGAGGAAACGGCATTGATCGCATCGATTGAAGGCAATGTCGGGGAGCCGCGGGATAAATATGTATTTCCCAGTGAAAAGGGTCTCTGGGGACAGCCAACCATAATAAATAATGTGGAAACCTGGGCCAATATTCCGGTAATAATGGAACGGGGAGCCAGCTGGTTCACTTCCCTGGGTACCGAAGGCAGCAAAGGAACCAAGGTCTTTTCCCTGGTGGGTAAGGTGGCCAATACCGGACTGGTTGAAGTGCCTATGGGTACAACTCTACGGGAAATTATATTTGATATCGGAGGCGGTGTTCCCAAAGGTCGTAGTTTTAAGGCGGTACAGACCGGAGGTCCTTCCGGGGGATGTATTCCATCCGAGTTGCTGGATCTCAAGGTAGACTTTGATTCCCTGTCCCAGGCTGGTTCCATGATGGGCTCCGGGGGATTGATTGTCATGGATGACCGTACCTGTATGGTGGAAGTGGTCCGCTACTATCTGTCCTTTTTGGCTGGAGAGTCCTGCGGTAAATGTGTTCCCTGCCGGGAAGGTATAAAATGCCTGCTGGAAATCCTTACCCGCATCTGCCATGGACAGGGGGAAATCGGAGATATAGCCCTTTTGGAGGATATTGCTGAGACTATGCAGCAAGCTTCACTCTGTGCCCTGGGTCGTACCGCATCCAACCCGGTGCTTTCTACCCTGCGCTATTTTAGGGAAGAGTACCTGGAGCATATTGAGGGGCAGCGCTGCCCAGCCGGGATTTGCCGGGAGCTTAGCGAATTCTGGATTGATCCCGTTATCTGCACCGGTTGCGGCCTCTGCCTGCCTCGTTGTCCGGTAGAAGGTATAAAAGGGGAGAAAAAACAGGCTCACTGGATTGAAAGCGATAAATGCATCCGCTGCGGTGAGTGTATTGATAGCTGCTCTTTCCAGGCTATCAAAGTTAAATAGAGGAGGGTGGGAGAAATGGAACTTATTATTGATGGAAAAACATGCAAAGCTAATCCTGGCGACAGCATTTTAAATGTGGCCAGAAGGGAAGGAATTGCTATTCCCACTCTTTGCTATCACGAAGCCTTTGGCGGCCAGGGAAGCTGTCGTCTTTGTACGGTAGAAGTAACTGCAGGAGGCCGTAGTCGTTTGGTGGCCTCCTGTACTTATCCGGTGAGCGAAGGAATCGAGGTTAAGACCTCTACTCCGGCAGTGGAAAAAATCCGGCGCAATATTATTATGATGCTGTACAAACGCGCTTCAGGCAGTGTATTGATGCAGAAGCTGTACCGGGAATATGGCTGTTCCGAAAATTCTTTAGGCGAAAAAGAGGAAGAACGCTGTATAGTCTGCCGCCTTTGTGTACTGGCCTGTGAGAAAATGGGCACAAGTGCTATTTCCACTGTAATGCGGGGGATAGATAAACGGGTGGGTACTCCCTATGACCAGGCGGCAACGGCCTGTATCGGTTGTGCCGCCTGTGCTCATATCTGTCCAACCGGCGCTATTGAAGTTTTAGACAGCGGCAATACACGAACCATCTGGAATAAGAATTTTAACCTTATAAATTGTGAGCGTTGCGGCCAGCCTTTCGCTACCCGTGAACAAATTGACCATGTTTCCAGGCTCAGTGGAATAGAAGATGCTGAACTATGCTTTTGTGAAGAATGCCGGCGGAAAAAGCTGGTAGGCAAAATGCAAGGTTTTTCGCCTTGCTAGCTATCCCCATAAAGTAAGACTTGCTTCAGGTGGAGTTTTAACTCCATCTGAAGCTTAGTCGCACTTATCCAGGGACTTAGTCGCTCTTACTCCTGCCTATAAAGGCGGGGGTCTTAGAGCGAGTTAGTCATCGGATAAAACACCCCCGATTCTATCAAAGAAAAGGGGGTGTTTTCAATTATTGTAGTTGCTGGGCAGGACTTCCGCTACTGTGATATATTGATGTTCGTGCCCTCAAGCCTTATCTGATAAAATGATATTTAGAGTTGACTCCACTGCAAAAACCTCTTTTGTTGCACAAGGGTTGCATAAATATATAAAGCGAAATGGTGAAGCATGGATGCAACACAAGGCTTTGAGCCGCTAAGACAAGCTGCTGGTGTTGCTCATGCGTAGCGCCCTGTCGGGCACAACTGATGCTCCCTTTGGTCGCTATTAAGGATTGGAGCGGTAATGACTTATTGCAGTAGAATCAGATTTGCTACTTGAAACCAAAGCGAGGTGCCATGGCTATGAGTTCCAGGATGCAAACAGAATTAACCACGCTTGAATCCTGTTGGGAAGAATTCGTTAGCAATGGCAGTCTGGATAGAGAGGCCCTGCCGGCGGAAATAGCTGATGCCTGGGAGAGATGCGCCCGGCTAGGAGCTAATCCATATGCCGGAAACAGTAAACGACGCCTGGCAGAGTCTGAGGTTCAGGAAATTCTGCAGCACCACAAGGAATTAATTGATGTAGCACGCCCCTTTATGGCCAAATTGCACCGTTTTGTGGCCGGCTCAGGTTTTGTTGTTTTGCTGGCCAATGAACGCGGTTATTTGATGGAGACCATTGGTGATCAGGATACTATAAGAGGGGCTGAGAATATTGATCTTTTGCCTGGAGCCTGCTGGCGGGAAGAAGAAATAGGGAACAATGGAGTAGGTACAGCAGTAGTTTTGAAAAAGCCCGTCCAGGTTTCAGGCAAAGAACATTATTGCCGCAAGCACCATAGCTGGACTTGTTCCGGTGCTCCTATCCTCAATGAAGACAAACAAGTGATAGGAATATTGGAAATGTCCGGGCCGGTGGAAAAAACCCACCTGCATACCCTGGGTATGGTGGTAGCTGCGGTGGAAGCTATCAGCGACCAGCTGCGGATTCAACAGAAAAACCGCGAACTCTTGTTGCTGAGCAACCGCCTGGGCTATATTTATAATACCGTATCGGATGGAATCATGGTAATTGACATGCAGGGAATCATTACCCAGATAAACCCGGCGGTGGAAAGGATTTTGGGGCAGAATAGCCGGAAGATAATGGGGATACCGGTTAAAGAGCTATTTGAACCTGGACAGCGAGTAGAGGAAATGCTGGACAGCGGCAGGGATTTTTCTTACTCCGAATTAACCCTGGGCATCGGGGAAGCGGTGCAATGTCTGGTATCCGGTAAGGCCATTATGGATGAGCAAGGAAAGGTTAATGGGGGAGTAATCTTCATTAACCCCATAAACCATATAAAAAGCCTGGTGAATCGTTTTAGCGGGGCCCAGGCCAGTCTTCATTTTTCTGATATTATCGGTCAGAGTCAGGAACTGAGTAGAGTTGTGCGTATTGCTTCTCTGGCTGCCAGCAGTGAGAGCAATATTTTGCTGGAAGGAGAAAGCGGTACCGGTAAAGAGGTGTTTGCCCAGGCCATTCACAATGCCAGCTCCCGGCGGGATGCTCCCTTTATTGCTGTTAACTGCGGTGCTATACCCCGTGAACTCTTGGGCAGCGAGCTTTTTGGCTATGTGGATGGTGCATTTACTGGAGCCAGGCGGGGAGGGAGACCCGGAAAATTCGAACTGGCTTCCGGAGGTACTATTTTCCTGGATGAAATAGGGGAAATGCCTTTGGGGAAGCAGGTTTCCCTGTTGCGGGTTTTGCAGGAACGCACTGTAACCCGTATAGGTGGAGACAAAGTAATCCCCGTGGATGTGAGAGTAATCTGTGCCAGCAACCGCAAGCTGCATGAAGAGGTGGAAAAGGGCAATTTCCGCCGCGACCTCTTTTACCGTTTAAATGTAATCGCTATCACCCTGCCACCTTTGCGCCAGCGCAAAGAGGATATACCTTTGCTTTTCCATCACTTTCTGCAGGACATAAGTCAGAAATTGGGGGTAAAGACGCCTCAGGTAGAAACGGAGGTAATCCATTCCTTGCAAGATTATGACTGGCCCGGAAATGTACGGGAATTACAGAATGTGGTAGAACGTATGGTGAATATTGCCGAGGAATCAAGAATAAGCCGGGAACACCTGCCCCAGGAAATTTCGCATCCCGCCGCCCGGTCCCTGAAGGAATTGGCGAATTGTGAGGATTCCCAGTTGCTTTCCCTCTCAACGGAGAGGCGGAAAAGGAAAGAAATGGAGCAGGAAAGGGAACAAGAAGAAATCATGGCTCTGCTGGTTCTTCATGGCGGAAATGTCAGCCAGGTGGCTAAGAGCCTGGGAGTATCCCGTAACACCATATACCGCAAGATAAAGCAATACAGAATAAAGATATAACGAGGTGAAGTATATCCTCCGCATCTTTAAGCGGCCGGCTTCTACAAAGAAAACAAGCGGTGGGTCTAATCCCCCCGCCTCGTTGCAGCGCTGTGTTGAAACTGCTCCGCAGTTTTTTCTGATGCTTAAATTCCCGTCATCCAGGAGATTCCCCATTTACGGCTCAAAACGTCTCAAGCGCAGGGAATTGCTTACCACTGATACGGAGCTGAAGGCCATGGCTGCCCCTGCTATGACCGGAGATAAAAAGCCCAGAGCCGCAAAAGGTATACCGATGCTGTTATAGAAAAAGGCCCAGAATAGATTCTGCTTGATAATACGCATGGTCTGCCGGGATAATTTAATGGCCGCGGAAATCCCGCGCAGATCACCACTCATTAAAACAATGCCGGCCGTTTCCATAGCCACATCAGTCCCACTGCCAATAGCTATGCCGATATCGGCAGTGGCCAGAGCCGGGGCATCGTTAATCCCATCGCCCACCATAGCTGCTATTTTACCACTTTGCCTTATTTTCTCTACTTCCTCAGCCTTTTTCTCGGGCAGTACTTCGGCCAGCACCGTTTCGATTCCCACTTGCCGGGCGATAGCCTGTGCCGTACGCTGGTTGTCTCCGCTGATCATGTATACTTCAAGCCCCATGTCTTTAAGGGCCTGAATTGCAGCCAGCGCATTTTCTTTAATCGTATCGGCTACTGCCAGCAAGCCGGCCAGTTTCCCATCTATAGCCAGATACATCGCGGTTTTGCCGGCTTCCTCCAGCAGCCTGGCCTGCTCCTCGGCACCGGCGGTATCTATAGCCTGGC